>NZ_JAXHPZ010000001.1:2500-490000 GCF_042466435.1 Paracoccus sp. R86501 | reverse complement strand
CTTGCCGGAACCGGGCTTGACCCAGACGCGTGCAACCGCGTCCTTACGCTTGCCGGTGGCATAGGAACGGCCCAGATCGTCGATCTGCGCTTCGTGGACAACGGCCGTGGCTGCATCAGCCGAGGTGCCGGTGACGGCCGACTTCAGGTCGTCCAAGGTTTTGATGTCTTCGGCCATGCTCATGCGCTCCGGGTGTTTTTGGGGTTCAAGACCTTGACGTCCAGAACTTCGGGCTGCTGTGCTTCGTGACCATGCTCGGCGCCGGCATAGACGCGCAGATGGGTCATCTGCTGCTTGCCCAGCTTGTTGCGGCTGATCATGCGCTCGACGGCCTTGATCACCACGCGCTCGGGGTGGGCGCCTTCCAGGATCTGGCGTGCCGTGCGGTGCTTGATGCCGCCCGGGTGGCCGGTGTGCCAGAAGTACTTCTTGTCTTCACGCTTCTTGCCGGTCATCTGCACCTTGTCGGCGTTGATGATGATGACATTGTCGCCCATATCCATGTGCGGCGTGTAGCTGGGCTTGTGCTTGCCCCGCAGGCGGTTGGCGACGATCGTAGCAAGACGGCCCAGAACGACGCCTTCAGCGTCGATCAGGATCCACTTCTTCTCGATATCCGCCGGTTTTGCGGTAAAGGTTTTCATCTGTCGTCCCTTCAGGGTCGTAATCATTCGAGATGGGGGTGTATCGAAGATTGCGCCCCCTGCGTCAAGCCCGATGCGCGCCGATAAACCGTTCTAAAACAGAGGCTTGAAATATAGGTATCAATATACCCCAATGCATGACCCGATTTTACGGGCGTTCGGGCGGAATTGAATAGGTCGTCGAACAGCGCGCAACCGGCGCATCCGTCCCCATAGACCGGATCAGCACATCGGCAACCGCCAGCACACGCCCCAGCTTCAGGATGCGACATTCGGCCAGCAGATCCACCCCCGCCACAGGCTTGCGCATGAAGTCGATCGAGGCATTCGTCGTCACCGCCAGCCCGACCGGACCGATCCGCGACAGGATCGCGCAATAGACCGCCAGATCCGCCAGCGCGAACATCGACGGTCCGCTGACCGTTCCGCCCGGACGCAGATGCCCGTCCCGGACCCTCAGCCGCGCCAAAACCCCGTCGGGCGTCACGTCGTCGATGACATATTGCCCCGCCACCTGTGGAAAATCGGTTTCCAGAAACGCGTTCAATGCCGCCGCATCCATGACGATGGTCATGCTTCCCCCCTTGCGATTTGCCCCCTAGGCTTTCGCCAATCGAGAGGAGAGCGCAAGATGGACCAGTTGCTGACCAGTAGCCAGACGGGGCACATCGCCCTGCTGACGCTGAACGACCCTTCCCGCTATAATGCCCTGTCCCTGCAGATGATCGAGAATCTGATCGACGCCCTGACGCGCATCGCAGGGCAAGACGACATCCGCGTCGTGATCCTGGCCGCGCAAGGCAAGGCATTTTCGGCCGGTCATGATCTGCGTCAGATGGTTGAGGGCACAGAGGCCGATGATGGGGCCGATCGCATGCGGCATCTCTTCGACCGCTGCGCCACGCTGATGCAGCTGATCACCGCCCTGCCCCAGCCCGTCATCGCGCAGGTTCAAGGGATCGCCACGGCAGCGGGCTGTCAGTTGGTGGCGTCCTGCGACATGGCGGTCGCGGCGGATACGGCGCGTTTTGGCGTGAACGGCGTATCGCTCGGGTTGTTCTGTGCCACGCCGATGGTGGCCCTGACCCGCGCCATCCCGCCCAAGGCCGCCTTCGAGATGCTGACCACCGGCGACTTCATCAGCGCCGCCCGCGCGCGCGAACTGGGGCTGATCAACAGGGTCGCGACGCCAGATGATCTGCAAGCGGCCACCATGCAGTTGGCTGACAGCGTCGCCGCCAAGTTGCCCGCCGCCATCCGGCTTGGAAAAGCGGCCTTTCACCGGCAGATGAACCAGCCTTTGGACATGGCCTATCAAGGCGCGGGGCAGACCATGTGCGACAACGTCATGCTGCCAGACACTATCGAAGGCATGCGGGCGTTTCTGGAAAAGCGCCCGCCCGATTGGGGCTAATCGTCACGCGTCCTGCAGCGACAGCACCAGTTGGACGAAATCCTCGCCGCGCTTTTCGAAGTTCGGATATTGGTCGAAGCTGGCCGCTGCCGGGGCCAGCAGAACGGTGTCGCCGGGTTGCGCATCGGCTGCGGCGCGCGCGACGGCCTGCGCCATGGTTTCGCAGACCTCATGCGGGGTTTTGCCAATCTCTAACGCAAAATCGCGGGCCGAATGGCCGATCAGATAGGCCTTGGCCACATTCTCCAGATAGGGCGCAAGCGCGGTGATGCCGCCGTCCTTGCCCAGACCGCCGGCAATCCAGCGGATCTGCTTGAAGGCCTGCAGCGCCTTGGCGGCCGCATCGACATTCGTGGCCTTGCTGTCGTTGACATAGCGCACGCCTTCGATTTCCGCGACGGTCTGGCTGCGGTGGGGTAGACCGCTGAAGCTGTGCAACGCCGCTTCGATCTGGCGCGGCGCAAGACCCACGGCGCGACAGGCGGCATAGGCCGCGCAGGCGTTCTGATGGTTATGCGCACCGGGCAGACCCTGAATGGCCCGCAGATCGATCGAGGCCGCCTGCCGTCCCTTGCGGTATTCCGACAGGAACCCCTTGCGGGCAAAGACCGACCAGGCCCCACGCTCCAACTTCTGCCCCGAGGAGATGCGGATCACCCGATCGTCCGCAGGTCCCATCGCCAGCTGACCGGCCAGATACAGCCCCTCGGGTTCGTCGACGCCGATCACGGCGCGGTCCGGGCCACCTTCGGCAAACAGCCGTCGCTTGGCCGCGAAATAGCCGCCGTGGCCGCTGTGCCGATCCAGATGATCCGGCGAGAGGTTGGTGAAGACTGCTACATCCGGCGTCAGCGCGCGGGCCAGATCGGTCTGATAGCTGGACAGCTCCAGCACGACGACCTCGCCATCCGTGGCGGGCTCCAGCGACAGGACGCCGGTGCCGATGTTGCCGCCCATCTGCGTGGGTCGTCCGCATTCCTGGAGGATATGGTGGATCAACGCGGTCGTCGTCGATTTGCCGTTCGATCCGGTCACGGCGATCACGCGCGGCGCACGGTCGAAACCATCCCAATCGGCGGTGGCATAGCTGCGGAAGAACAGCCCGATGTCATTGTCCACCGGCACGCCAAGGCGATAGGCCTTCTCGATCACCGGATGCGGCGCAGGGTACAGATGCGGAATACCCGGGCTGACGATCAGCGCCGTGACGCCGTGCCATCCTTCGTCCCGTGTCAGATCGACGATCTTCAGTCCGGCATCCTGCGCGGCCTGCCGCGTGTTGACACCGTCGTCCCATGCGATGACCTGCGCCCCACCGGCGGCAAGGGCCGCGGCCGTCGCCTTGCCGGAACGGCCCAGCCCCAGAACCGCGATGGTTTGGCCTTCTACGTCTTCAACGGGAATCATGCTGTCTTACCTGTGCCGGGAATTGTCGAAACCTAGCGAAGCTTAAGCGTCGCCAGACCGATCAGCGCAAGGATCAATGAGATGATCCAGAAGCGGATGACGATCTGCGCCTCGCCCCAGCCCTTCTTTTCGAAGTGGTGATGAATCGGAGCCATCAGGAAGACGCGCTTGCCGGTCTTCTTGAAGTACAGAACCTGAATGATGACGCTCAGCGCCTCGACCACGAACAGGCCGCCGACGATGGCCAGAACGATTTCGTGCTTGGTGACGACGGCAATTGCGCCCAAGGCACCGCCCAAGGCAAGACTGCCCGTGTCGCCCATGAACACCGCCGCGGGGGGTGCGTTGTACCACAGGAACCCCAGACCCCCGCCGATCAGGGCGGCGACGAAGATCAGGATCTCGCCGGTGCCGGGAACGTGGTGGACGCCCAGATATTCGGTGAAATCGACGCGACCGACCGTATAGGCAATGACCCCAAGCGTGCCCGCCGCGATCATCACCGGCATGATGGCCAGACCGTCCAGACCGTCGGTCAGGTTCACCGCATTGGCCGAACCGACGATCACGATCATCGCGAAAGGGATGAACAGGAACGACAGGTTGATCAGCACGTCCTTGAAGATCGGCAGAGCCAGCTGGTTCGACAGCTCGGCCGGATGCAGCCAGCTGGCGGCGATGGAGGCCAGCGCTGCGATCAGCAGCCCCAACCCCATCCGCACGCGGGAACTGACGCCCTTGGTGTTGTGCTTCGAGACCTTGGCATAGTCGTCGGCAAAGCCGATCCCCGCAAAGCCCGCCGTCACCAGCAGCACGATCCAGACATAGCCGTTGTCCAGCCGCGCCCAAAGCAGCGTCGTGAACATCAGCGCCGACAGGATCAGCAGACCGCCCATGGTGGGCGTGCCCGCCTTCGACAGATGGCTTTCGGGGCCGTCATCGCGGATGGGCTGGCCCTTCTTCTGCACACGGCGAAGATAGCTGATCAGGGGCTTTCCGAAAATGAAGCCGAAGATCAGCGCGGTAAAGAACGCGGCCCCCGCGCGGAAGGTGATATAGCGGAAGAGGTTGAAGAAATCCCCCCCCTCGGACAGGTTGCTGAGCCAGTAAAGCATGGCGTTATTCCTTTTCTTGGGCGGCACGCGCGCGCAGCGCGTTGACCACCGTCGAGATCCGCGAGGATTTCGATCCCTTGACCAGAACCACATCCCCGGTTTGCACCAGATGCGGCAGTTCGGCAGCAAGGTCAGTTGCGTTTTCCGCCCAGAGACCGCGTTTGGCCGGGGGCAGCGTGTCATGCAGGTGCCGCATCAGCGGACCCGCGGAATGGACCAGATCGACCTGCGCCATCGCCGGATCATCGGCCACGGCGCGGTGCATCGCAATTTCATCGTCGCCCAGTTCCAGCATGTCGCCCAGAATGGCGACGCGCCGGTCACCGGGCAGGCCCGCCAGCGTGGCCAGTCCCGCCGCAAGCGATGCGGGATTGGCGTTGAAGGCGTCATCGATCAACCGGATGCCACTCAGATCCTCGACCGCGCCGCGCCCTTTCGGGGGCTGCCAGTCGCAAATGGCTTTGGCCGTCGTCTTGAGGTCCGCGCCCGCCGCAGCCAGCGCGGCCAAGACGCCGACCGCGTTCATGGCGAAATGCTTGCCGGTCGTCGGCAAGGCGAAGATCACCGTCTCGCCCTGAATGCGGGCGTGACAGTCCAGCCTGCCATCCTTGACCTGCGCGCGCATCAGCTTGGCCGCGCCATGGTCACCAAAACCAACCAGAATGGCGCCGGCCTCATCCGCGCAATCGCGCAGGATCTGGGTCACGGGCAGGTCTTCGGGGATGATGGCAGTGCCGATGGGCTGCAGGCCTTGGAAGATCGCGCCCTTTTCGCGGGCGATGCCCTCGATGGCACCGAAGGCCTGCAAATGCGCGGGCGCGACGGTCGTGATCATCGCCACATGCGGACGCGCCATGCGCGACAAGGGAGCGATCTCGCCCGGATTGCTCATCCCGATCTCGATGATGGCGAAATCGGTGTCGACGGGCATGCGCGCCAAGGTCAGCGGCACGCCCCAGTGGTTGTTGTAGCTGGCCTCGGCGGCATGCACGGCCCCCTGCCCCGCCAAGGCCACCCGCGCCATATCCTTGGTCGAGGTCTTACCCACCGATCCGGTGATCGCGACGACCTTGGCCTGCGTGCGCGCACGACCGGCGCGGCCCAGATCCTCCAACGCTGCCAGCACGTCGGGCACGATCAGCAGCGGCGCATCGGGCGCCACGCCCTCGGGGACATGCGTGACCATCGCGGCCGCCGCACCCTTGTCCAAGGCTTGCGCCACGAAATCATGCCCGTCGCGCGCGGCCTGCAAGGCCACGAACAGATCACCCTTGGCGATGGTACGCGTATCGATCGACACGCCATGCACGGACCAATCACCCTGCGCCTGCCCGCCCGTGGCGGTGGCAGCTTCTGCCGCTGTCCAGAGGCTCATATCCGGCCATCCAATGCTGCCACCGCGACAGACGCCTGTTCGGCGTCGTCGAAGGGATAAACGTCGTTTCCGATGATCTGGCCGGTCTCGTGACCCTTGCCCGCGATCAACAGGGCATCCCCCGGCTGCAGCGCATCGACGCCGCGCAGGATCGCCTCGGCCCGGTCGCCGATCTGCGTGGCCTCGGGACCGGCCCCCTCCATCACGGCGGCGCGGATCAGCGCGGGATCCTCGGACCGCGGGTTGTCGTCGGTGACGATCACTACATCCGCATGTTCCCGCGCAGCCTGCCCCATCAGGGGCCGCTTGCCGGTATCACGATCACCACCTGCGCCCATCACCACGATGATGCGACCCATGACATGCGGGCGCAGCGATTGCAGCGCGGCAATCAGCGCGCCGGGCTTGTGGGCGTAATCGACAAAGACCGCCGCGCCGTTTTCACGCTGCGCCGCCAGCTGCATCCGCCCGCGCACCGTCGCCAGATGCGGCAGGGTCGCGATGATCGCATCCGCGCTGTCGCCTGAGGCAAGACACAGCCCCATGGCCGCCAGCACGTTTTCGGCCTGGAACCCGCCGATCAGGCCAAGCCGCACCATATGCGTCTGACCCATGACCGAGAACCGCAGGTCCTGCCCCGTCGCGTCGTAACGCTGGCCCAGAATCCGCAGCATCGCATCGGCATGGGTGCCGACCGTCGTGACGGCCAGCCCGCGATCCTGCGCGATGTCCAGCATCTGACGCCCCCGCGGGCTGTCGATGTTGATGACCGCCGAGGCGCCATCCTGCAGGATGTGGTTGAACAGCAGCGCCTTGGCCGCGAAGTATTCGTCGAAACCCGCGTGGTAATCCAGATGATCCTGGCTGAAGTTGGTGAAGGCCCCGGCCTGCACGCGCACCCCGTCCAGACGGCGCTGGTCCAGGCCGTGGCTGGAGGCCTCCATTGCGGCATGGGTGACGCCTTCGCGGGTGGCCTCGGCCAGAACGCGGTGAAGCGTCAGGGGATCGGGCGTGGTATGGGCCAGCTTGGCGCTGTAGTCGCCCTCGACCCCCATGGTGCCAAGGCTGATCGCACTGTGGCCCAACCGCTGCCAGATCTGGCGGGTGAAGCTGGCAACGCTGGTCTTGCCCGAGGTGCCGGTCACCGCGACCATGTGCTCGGGCTGCCAGCGGAACCACAGCGATGCGGCGCTTGCCAAGGCCGCACGCGGGTCTTCGGCCACGACCAGCGCACCGTCCCAATCGGCCAGCAGATCGGCGGCGATGCGGGCGCCTTCGCGATCGGTCAGGATGGCGGCGGCTTCCATGCGCAGGGCGTATTGGATGAATTCACCGCCATGAACGGCCGAACCGGGCAGCGCTGCGAACAGATGCCCGGGCTTGATCGTGCGGCTGTCGATCGACAATCCGGTGATGACGGGATTGCGCCCGTCGCGTGCACGCAACCCTAGTTGCGCAAGCGTCACTCTGTCCTGGCTCACAGTCCCACCCGTCATTGATTTGCGACGAGCTTTATCCCACTCGCTTCCTGGGGTTCAACACGGGGTTCGAACCGGGCGCGGATCGTCGGCAGTTTTTCGTCACCCTTTGGCGACAGGCCCAGAAGCGGGCCGATGCGGCGGATCAGTTCTGCCGCGACGGGAACGGTGGTATTGCCCGCCGTGCGGCTTTCGCTGCCATAGGCGGTCTCGACGCTTGGTTCGTCGAGCGACACGATCAGAACGTATTTCGGATCGCTGGCCGGGAAGGTCGAGGCGAAGGTCGCCATCACCTTGTTTTTGTAATAGCCGCCACTGGGACGCGGCTTGTCGGCGGTGCCGGTCTTGCCCGCGATCTCGTATCCCGGGACATCGGCCTGACGTGCGGTGCCGCGGGTCACGACCTGGCGCAGCATGTCGACGGCCATGGCGGCAGCGCGGGGCGACAGGATCTGGTCACCCTCGGGACGCTTGCGGCCATGCACCAGCGTCGGCGTCACGCGACGGCCGTTGTTGGCGATGGTGGCATAGGCGGTGGCCAGATGCAGCGGGCTGGCGGCCAGCCCGTGACCGAAGCTGACGGTAGCGGCGGTCACGGCGGGCCAGCGCTGCGGCACCAGCGGCTGGCCGGTCGATGCCTCGACCAGCTCGACCGGGGTCGGTTCGAACAGGCCCAGCTTCTGAAGAAAATCCTTCTGGCGGTCGACGCCGATCATCTGCGCGATCCGCACCGTCCCCACGTTCGAGGATTTCACGATGATGTCCGTCGTGCTGAGGACGTCGCCGTAATTGTGGAAATCGTTGATCAGGAACTTACCGATGCGGATCGGTGTCTTGCCACTGATCCCGGTCGAGGGGTTGATCAGTCCCAAGTCCAGCGCCTGCGCTACCGGGAAGATCTTGAAGGTCGATCCCAGCTCGTATTGACCCTGAACCACACGGTTAAACAGCGGGCTGTCCGAGGGGTCCCCCGTCAGCAGGGGGCGGGGGCGGTCGTTGGGGTCGAAATCGGGCAGGCTGGCCATGGCCATGATCTCGCCCGTGGCCACTTCCATCAGGACGCCCGCAGCGCCTTTGGCGTTCATCACGTCCATCCCCGAGGACAGCACTTCCTCCATCGCCTGCTGCAGGGTCAGGTCGATGGACAGCGACAAGGGCGCGCCGGAATTGGCCGGATCGCGCAGCCACGCATCGAACGCCTTTTCGACGCCCGCGATGCCGATCACCTCGGCGCTGTTCACGCCTTCATTGCCGAACCCCGAACCGCCAAGGATGTGCCCCGCAACGCCGCCGTTGGGATAGATGCGCATTTCGCGTGGTCCGAACAGCAGACCCGGTTCGCCGATATCATGTACGGCTTGCATCTGTTCGGGGCTGATCTTGCGCTTGATCCACATGAACTTGCGGTTGCCCGTAAAGTCCTGGGTCAGGCGCTCAAGGTCAAGATCGGGGAAGATCTTGGCCAGACCGCGCGCTGCGGCGACCGGATCGACCATCTGATGCGGGTGGGCATAGATCGAATGCGTCAGCAGGTTCGTCGCAAGAATTCGTCCGCGCCGGTCAGTGATGTCGGCCCGCTGCGACATGATCTGCGACGACAACACCTGCGCACGCGGCTCGGACGGCTGGCTGGAGGCAAGGGCCCCCATCCGCACGCCGACCGTACCAAAGGCCAGCAGGAAGCACCCCGCCATCAGCATCAGCCGCCCCTCGGCGCGGCGGCGGGCACGGTCCTGCAATGCCTCGTGGCGCAGGCGGCGGTTCTCGGCCTCGATGTCGTCGGGGTCTTCGCCACGTTCGCGCGCACGCAGGATGCGGGCCAAGGGACGCAATGGGGTGCGGATCATGGCTGAACCTCGGGGTTGTCGACACCGTCAAGGACGATCAGCGGATCGACCGGCGGGGGCGGTTTGGGATAATCGATATTGTCGAGTGAAATGAACTGTCCCATCTCGACCGGGATCAGTTGCAGCCGGTCGAAGTTCAGATCGACCAGCTGGCGCAGACGTTCAGGGCGGTTCAGATAGGCCCATTCGGCGCGCAAGACGCCCAGTTCCTCGCGCAGCGCGGCGATCTGGCGCTGGACCTGCGACATTTCCCCGATCGAGGCCTGCGTGGCATAGTTTTCCCGATAGGCCCAGAAGGCCAGTCCCATCACCACCAATATCCCGGCGAAATAGGTGATCGAGCGCATCAGGCAGACCCCTTCCCCGGCAGACGCGGCATGGCCAGCGATTTCGCGTTGACCTCGCCCGCGGGTGCCTCGGTACGGATGCCCACGCGCAGCAATGCCGAACGGGACCGCGGGTTTACGTCCAACTCGTCGGGGTCGGGACCGATGGCGCGGCGGAAGGGCATCTTGAAGGCGGGCGTCACCAGTTCCGTCACCGGCGCATAGCGGTTCCCTGCCCCGCCCGCATCGGACCGCGCCTGCATGAAGCGTTTGACGATGCGGTCTTCCAGCGAATGGAAGCTGACCACGGCCAGTTGACCGCCGGGCTTAAGCGCGCGTTCAGCCGCCGACAGACCCGCGACCAGCTGGCCGAATTCATCGTTCACCCAGATGCGGATCGCTTGGAAACTGCGGGTCGCCGGATGGCTTTGACCGAATTTTGGACGCGGCAGGCAGGATGCCACCACCTCGGCCAGTTGCGCGGTGCGGGTCAGCGGGCGTGCAGCGACGATGGCCTTGGCGATCCGGCGCGAGGCGCGTTCCTCGCCATAGTGATACAGCACATTGGCGATCACGGTCTCATCGGCCTCGTTCAGCAGATCGGCGGCCGAGGGCACATCGCCCCCCATCCGCATGTCCAGCGGCCCGTCGCGCATGAAGGAAAAGCCGCGATCGGCCTGATCCAGCTGCATCGAGCTGACGCCAAGATCCAGCACCACCCCGTCCAGCTTTTCGCCGGCCAGCAGGTCCATATCGGAAAACGTGCCTTCGACCAGCTTCAGGCGGTCGCCATATTCGCCGCGCCATGCGTCGGCCATCTTGAAGACGGAAGGATCGCGATCGACGCCGATGACCTTATCGGCCCCGGCGGCCAGCAGGCCACGGGCATAACCGCCCGCGCCAAAAGTGCCGTCCAGCCAGACGCCGCCAACCGGCGCAACGGCGCGCAGCAGCGGGTTCAGAAGAACGGGGATATGCGGATCGGCCATGGGCTTACCCCTGTTCTGATTGATGCAGGAAAGCACGGGGGTCGAAACCGGGCCCGTGCTGTGCGGTGAATTCCTCAAGCGCCTCGACGTCCTTGGGACGCGATTCCGGCGCATAGACCTGAACGTAATCGCCGCGCGATTCGAAGATCGTTTCCGACCCTTCGGCAAAGCCTAGCTTGTCGCGCAGCTTCGCCGGCAGGACCAGACGGCCTTCGCGGTCGATTTCCAGATCGGTGGATTGTCCGTTCATCAGCAACTCCAGCCAGCGGCGTTCCTGGCTGCCACGGGTCAGGCGGTCGATCTGCTCGTCGATCTCTTCGACGGCGTCGATGCTGTAGAGTTCCAGCCAGTTCCACCAATCGGGACCATAGACGGCGACCAGTTGCGTGCGTCCGGTATTGGCTGATGCGAAACCCGGGTCACCGGCGTCGAAAACACGTCTGAGGCGCGCGGGAATCGACATGCGACCCTTGCTGTCAACCTTGACGGTTTCGGTGCCTCTGAACTTTCGCGCCACCTTTGCGCCCGCCCTCACTGTCCTGCCTCTTCCGGTCATCCGAAAGAGAAAGGGCGGACCGAGCTGCTGCCACTGCCCGATCCGCCGCCCTCGTTCCCGTTACCCGGGCCCCTTTGCGGGGTTGGTCGCCAGCCCTGTCGCGCGCCACCTTGGGGTTGGTGCTGCTCGCACGCGCGGGCCGGTCTGTTTGGAAAACGGTTGCCTGCATGAAGTCTGCTTCGTCTTCGCGGGATCTTTTTGCCCCGTTTCACTGCCCGTTTTCGTGATCCGGTTGTGACATGGGAATTCATGGGAAGCAACGGTATTATTGGGCCATGCACCGCATTCCGCCGATGCAAAAACCTGCATATACTGCGTCGAATCAATTCCGCCGGGCGATTTTCCGCAACCTGTGGTATAGTTGCATTTAAACAACACTAGATGTGGAAGATCTCGGCGCCTGCCGTTTTTTGGCCGACTGCGGCACGTTCGGCACAGTTCGCCACAGTTCAAGTCCGAACTGCGCCGGGATTCACAAAATCTTAATCTTCGATCACGGCCGCTCACGAAAAAGGGAGGCCGCAGACCGCGACCTCCCGTAATTTCCCTGCCATCCCGTTAATTCCCGAACGGTCAGGCGATGCCGCCCTGCACCAGACGATCGGCCAGTCGCCCATAGGCGTCTGCGACCTTGCCTTCGCCCAAGGCGACCGGACGACCGGAATCACCGGCAAGACGGACCTCAAGCTCCAGCGGCAGTTCGCCCAGGAAGGGCAGACCAAGGGTTTCGGCTTCGGCCGCGACGCCTCCGTGGCCGAACAGATGCGCCTCATGGCCGCAACTGGGGCATATATAAGAAGACATGTTCTCGATCAGCCCCAGAACAGGGGTCTTCAGCTTGCCGAACATGTCGATTGCGCGGCGCGCATCCAGCAGCGCCACATCCTGCGGGGTCGAGACGATGATCGCCCCCGTGACCGGCGCCTTCTGGCACAGACTCAACTGTACGTCGCCGGTGCCGGGCGGCAGGTCGATCAGCAGCACGTCCAGCTCGCCCCAGTTCACCTGTTGCAACAGCTGCTGCAGGGCGCCCATCAGCATGGGACCGCGCCAGACCAGTGCCTCGCCTTCCTTCAGCATCAGCCCGATGGACATGACAGTGACGCCATGCGCATGCAGCGGTTCGATGCGCTGGCCATCAGGACTGGCCGGACGCCCCGACAGCCCCATCATGCGCGGCTGCGAGGGACCATAGATGTCGGCATCCAGCAGACCGACCTTGCGACCGGCCTTGGCCAGGGCCACCGCAAGGTTGGAGGTGACGGTAGATTTGCCCACGCCGCCCTTGCCCGATCCGATGGCGATGATGTTCTTCACACCGGGGATTGCCTGCGGGCCCGATTGCGGCTTGGCATGGCCACCGATCTTCAGGGACGGCGCCTCGCCTGACACCGCCTTGGGGGGCGCGGGCTTGGCGGGGGCGGTCATGACGATATGGACGACGGTGACCTCGGGCATGGCCGCGATGCGGGCCTTTGCTTCGGCCTCGACCGGCTCATAGGCCTTGGCGGTGGCGGCATTCTCGACCTCGAGGACGAATCGCACGGTCCCCGCATCGATGGAAATGGCCCTGACAATGTCGGCCTCACCCAGTGTTCCCCCCTGCGGAAGGGGAATATCCGAGATTGCCGTAAGGATCGCTTCGCGGGTGACGGGCATGTGGGAAACCTGTGTCTTGTTTGCTGGACACCATGAAGCACAGAAGTCGGCACCTCAACACCCCTGCGACAAACTGGCCGCCAAGGCCGCTAACCGCTTTCAATTATTGGGATTTTGCAGCTGCAGCGTGATCGCTAACGAATGTACTGTTTCAATTTTATGACGATATTTCATCAGCAAGGCGGCAGATAGGTCAGCAACAGTCATGCGTTTGCTGCATGGCAGCATTCGCAAACCGTGCGTTGTGCAATGCGGTCGCAAAGTCCATCTTCATCACAACGAAACGCCGAACCAATCCGGGTCCGGCAGACGAGATGAACCGAAAGGATACCCACCATGGCTGTTTTCGCCCAAGCACAGAACGTCACCGTCAACACCGGTCTTCGTGGTCGCATGCTGACCGCGATCCAGCGGATGCAGGAAAACCGCGCACGCCGCGCCGTTTACCGCCAGACCGTGCGTGAACTGAATGCGCTGACCACCCGCGATCTGGACGATCTGGGCATCAACCGCACCATGATCACCCGCCTGGCACGCGAAGCCGCATACGGCTCGGCCCAGTAAGAATTCGAATTCCCGACCACCTCCTCCTCCCTGTGGTCGGGACTGGCGACATCCCTTTCTCCTCCTCCCTGGGGATGTCGCCCAAAGTTACGCCGGAACCCGATCCTCCTCCCCGGGTTACCAGCGGATAGCGGCGACCTCCTCCTCCTCCCTGAGGTCGCCGCAAACAACATAGCCGCCCCATTTGCGGCACACGGTTACGCCGGGTCTCCTCCTCCTCCCTGAGACCCCGGTGTTCGCGGTGAAAGCCCTCCTCCTCCCTGGCTGACACCGCACCCCATACGCGGCCCCTCCTCCTCCCTGGGCCAGCGTTGCGCGGCGACCCCCTCCTCCTCCCTGGGGTCGCCGCATCAGACATAGCCGCCTTATTCGCGGCAAAAGCATACGCCGGGTCTCCTCCTCCTCCCTGAGACCCCGGTGTTCGCGGTGACGGCCCTCCTCCTCCCTGGCTGCACCGCACCCAAAACGCGGCCCCTCCTCCTCCCTGGGCCAGCGTTTCGCGGCGACCCCCTCCTCCTCCCTGGGGTCGCCGCATTTTCATTTCAGCGGAACCCTGCCCCACGTCGCGCATTCCCTTTGGAACATGCGATCCGGAGGCATCATGATTTTGCGCAAGGGAACCAAGGTCGAATGGGATTGGTCAGGCCATTCAGCGACCGGCAAGATCACCCAGATCTTCCGCGAGGATGTCAGCCGCCAGATCAAGGGCAGCACCGTCACCCGCAATGCCAGCAAGGACGATCCCGCCTATCTGATCGAACAGGACGACGGCGACCGCGTGCTGAAAAGCCGATCCGAACTTAAACGCGCCGATTGACGGCTTTCCGCGCCCGCCGAAGGGCGCTAAGCGTGGGTCATGCTCAGTTATCAACACGCCTATCACGCAGGAAACCTGGCCGATCTGCACAAGCACGCGCTGCTTGCGGTCGCCATGGAATATCTTGGCCGCAAGGACAAACCGCTGTCCTATCTGGAAACCCATGCGGGTCGCGGCCTTTACGACCTGACCGGCCCCGAAGCCCGCAAGACGGGCGAGGCCGACGCCGGCATCACCCGCGCCCTTGCCGACGACTGGTTGCCGGACGATCACCCGCTGATGGATGCGCTGACGGCCATCCGCAAATCGCGCGGGCCGGACGTCTATCCGGGATCGCCGCTGGTCGCCGCGCATTTCATTCGTCCCGATGACCGCATCCATCTGGCCGAATTGCACCCCGCCGAACATCAGGCCCTGCGCGCAGTTGCCGGTTTCGCCACCCTGCACGCCCGCGACGGGTTCGAGATGGCGCAGGCGCAATGCCCGCCCACCCCGCGCCGCGGCATGCTGCTGATCGACCCCAGCTACGAGATCAAGGCCGAATACGACATCGTTCCGCGCCAGATCGGCCTCTTGGCGCGCAAGTGGAATGTTGGCGTCATCGCGCTGTGGTATCCGATCCTGACCGATCACCGGCATCTGGCGATGACGGCACAGCTGACCAGCCAGTTCCCCGGGGCGCTGCTGTCCGAAGTTCACTTCCCGCCCGCCCGCGACGGCCATTCGATGATCGGGTCCGGCATGTTCGTTATCAACCCGCCTTGGGGTCTGACCGAGGAAGCCCGCCGTCTGGAAGCGGTCTTTCGCAACCGCGCGTGACAGGTTAGCTGACGGGGATTCCCCCGTCGGTTGCGCTGTGGCATGATCTGCAGTGCCAGAAGGAACAGCCCCATGCCTCAACGCCTGTCGATCGGCGCGACCGTCTATCTTGTCGTCATCTGCGCCCTCGGTCTCTATTTCGCCTTCGCGGCCGTTCAGGGGCCCTCGGGCATCCTGCGCCGCATCCAGATCGAGGCCGAGACGGCCGATCTGGAAAGCCAGCGCGACGCCTTGCAGGCCGAGGTCGAGCAGATCCAGAACCTGACCCACCGCCTGTCGGACGATTATCTGGACATGGATCTGCTGGACGAACGCGCCCGAGAGGTGCTGGGCCTGCTGCGTTCGGATGAAATCATCCTGCGCTAGCCCTGTCCCAAAGGCGACGTGCAGGTCATTTTGACCGGCATTGCACGGCTGCGAGCAATGGGTTACGGATTAGTTTAACGCTGAACTATCCCTACCACGCTCCAGGAGGATACGCCGCATGGCCAGGAAACCCAGCCCCCAATCGGAGGCGCCTTCGAACGTTTCGAAGGACGAGCTGCTGCAATATTATCGTGACATGTTGTTGATCCGCCGATTCGAGGAAAAGGCCGGACAGCTTTACGGCATGGGTCTGATCGGCGGCTTTTGCCACCTTTACATCGGTCAGGAAGCTGTCGTCGTGGGGCTGGAAGCCTGCGCCAAGGAAGGCGACAAGCGCATCACCAGCTATCGCGACCACGGCCACATGCTGGCCTGCGGCATGGAAGCCCGCGGCGTCATGGCCGAGCTGACCGGCCGCGAGGGCGGCTACTCCAAGGGCAAAGGCGGCAGCATGCATATGTTCAGCCGCGAAAAGCACTTCTATGGCGGCCACGGCATCGTGGCCGCGCAGGTGCCACTTGGTGCGGGCCTGGCATTCGCCGACAAATATCTGGGCAATGACAACGTCACCTTCACCTATTTCGGTGATGGCGCCGCGAACCAGGGTCAGGTCTATGAGACCTACAACATGGCCGCCCAATGGGATCTGCCGGTCATCTTCGTGATCGAGAACAACCAGTACGCCATGGGCACCTCGGTCAAGCGCTCGACCAAGTCGACGACGCTGTTCGGTCGCGGTCAGGCCTTCGGCATCGAGGGTGAGCAGGTCGACGGCATGGACGTGATGGCGGTGAAGGCAGCAGGTGAAAAGGCCGTGGCCCACTGCCGTGCGGGCAAGGGCCCCTATATCCTGGAAGTGATGACCTATCGCTATCGTGGACACTCGATGTCGGACCCGGCCAAGTACCGGACCCGCGAAGAAGTCCAGAAGATGCGCGACGAACGCGACCCGATCGAGAACATCCGCGAGCTGCTGCTGCAAGGCAAGCACGCCTCGGAAGAAGAACTCAAGGCGCTGGACAAGGAAATCAAGGACGTCGTCAACGACTCTGCCGAGTTCGCCAAGGAAAGCCCCGAGCCGGCCTTGGAAGAGCTTTGGACCGACATCTATGCTGCCGAACTGCCGCAGGGCAGTGCCGAAGAAAACGCCTGAGGGGGTGACGTAACATGGCTACCGAAATCCTGATGCCCGCCCTGTCCCCCACGATGGAGGAGGGCACACTTGCAAAATGGCTGAAGAAGGAAGGCGACGAGGTCAAATCCGGCGACATCCTGGCCGAGATCGAGACCGACAAGGCCACCATGGAGTTCGAGGCTGTCGATGAAGGCATCCTTGGCAAGATCCTGGTGCAGGAAGGCGAACAGGGCGTGAAAGTGAACACTCCGATCGCCGTTCTGATCGAAGAGGGCGAAAGCGCCGACGACATCAAGGCCCCGGCCGAAGCTGCGGCACCTGCCGAAAGCGCGCCTGCCGAAAAGCCCACGACCTCGGCCGTGGAAGAGGTCAAGACCCCTGCCCCCGACACCAGCCCCGACTGGCCCGAGGGCACGAAGATGAAGACCATGACCGTGCGCGAAGCGCTGCGCGAGGCCATGTCCGAAGAAATGGAACGCGACGACACCGTCTTCCTGATGGGCGAAGAGGTCGGCGAATACCAAGGTGCCTACAAGATCAGCCAAGGCCTGCTGGACAAATTCGGTCCGCGCCGCGTCGTCAACACCCCGATCAGCGAAATCGGTTTCGCCGGTATCGGCACGGGGGCCGCGTTGGCCGGTCTGCGTCCGATCGTCGAGTTCATGACCTTCAACTTCGCCATGCAGGCGATGGATCACATCATCAACTCGGCTGCCAAAACGCTGTATATGTCGGGCGGTCAGATGGGTGCGGCCATGGTCTTCCGCGGTCCGAACGGCGCTGCCGCCCGCGTGGGTGCCCAGCACAGCCAGGACTATACCGCATGGTTTGCCGCCATCCCCGGCCTGAAGGTCGTCATGCCCTATTCGGCAGCCGACGCCAAAGGCCTGATGAAGCAGGCGATCCGCGACCCGAACCCGGTGATCTTCCTTGAAAACGAGATCCTCTACGGTCGCAGCTTCGAAGTGCCGGACATGGATGATTTCACCATTCCCTTCGGCAAGGCCCGCATCGCCCGCAAGGGTGACGACGTGACCATCGTCAGCTTCGGCATCGGCATGGCCCACGCGCTGGAAGCCGCCGAAAAACTGGCCGAGGAGGGCATCGAGGCCGAGGTGATCGACCTGCGGACCCTGCGCCCGCTGGATTACGGTTCGATCCTGGAATTGGTCAAGAAGACCAACCGTTGCGTCACCGTCGAGGAAGGCTTCCCCGTCGGATCGATCGGCAACCACATCTCGGCCTGGCTGATGGAGAACGCGTTCGACTATCTGGACGCGCCGGTCATCAACTGCACCGGTAAGGATGTGCCGATGCCCTATGCCGCAAATCTTGAAAAGCACGCGCTGATCACGCCCGCCGAGGTCGTCGAAGCCGTGAAAAAAGTCACCTACAAGTAAGGGAGGCAACGCGATGCCCACGGAAATCCTGATGCCCGCGCTGTCCCCCACGATGGAGGAAGGCACGCTGGCCAAATGGCTGGTGAAAGAGGGCGACGAGGTCAAATCCGGCGATATCCTCGCCGAGATCGAGACCGACAAGGCCACGATGGAGTTTGAAGCCGTCGACGAAGGCAAGATCGGCAAGATCCTGATCGCCGAAGGTACCTCCGGCGTGGCGGTCAACACCGCCATTGCCGTCCTGCTGGAGGACGGCGAATCCGCCGACGACATCTCGGCCCCCAAGGCCGAGGCGAAAGCCGACAGCGCCCCTGCCGAAGCCCCGCGCGAAGTGCAGGGCGAGGCGGATCGCGATATTTCGCCCGCCAAGGCTGCGGCACCGGCTGCCAAGGCCGATGGCACCCGCATCTTCGCATCGCCGCTGGCGCGCCGCATTGCGGCCGACAAAGGTCTGGACCTGTCCAACATCACGGGCTCCGGCCCGCGCGGACGAATCGTCAAATCCGATGTCGAAAACGCCAAGGCGGGCGCTGCACCGGCCAAATCCGCTGAAGCTGCTGCCCCCGCGGCGGCCGCTGCTGCACCGGCGCAGGCACCCAAGGGTCTGTCCACCGATGCCGTCATCAAGATGTACGCCGACCGCGAGACGACCGAGGTTCAGCTGGACGGCATGCGCCGCACCATCGCCGCGCGTCTGACCGAGGCCAAGCAGACCATCCCGCATTTCTATCTGCGTCGTTCGGCCAAGCTGGATGCCCTGATGGAATTCCGCGCCACGCTGAACAAGCAGTTGGAAGGTCGCGGCGTCAAGCTGTCGGTCAACGACTTCATCATCAAGGCTTCGGCCTTGGCGCTGCAGCAGGTGCCGGATGCGAATGCGGTCTGGGCAGGCGACCGCATCCTGAAGCTGACGCCTTCGGATGTCGCGGTGGCCGTGGCCATCGACGGCGGTCTGTTCACTCCGGTCCTGAAGGATGCGCATCAAAAGACGCTGTCCACCCTTTCGGCCGAGATGAAGGACCTTGCCGGTCGCGCCAAGTCCAAGAAACTTGCCCCCCATGAATATCAGGGCGGCAGTTTTGCGATCAGCAATCTGGGCATGTTCGGGATCGAGAATTTCGATGCCGTCATCAACCCGCCGCATGGCGCGATCCTTGCGGTCGGCGCAGGCGTCAAGACTCCGGTCGTCGAAGGCGATCAGGTCGTCATCCGCAACGTGATGTCGATGACCCTGTCGGTCGACCACCGGGTGATCGACGGCGCGATGGGTGCCCAGCTGCTGGAGGCCATCGTGGCCCATCTGGAAAACCCGATCGGCATGCTGGCCTGACTTTTCAGGCAGGTCAGGGGTCTGAAAAGGCTGATAACATCGACACAGGCGGCGGGGCATATTAGCCTTGCCGCCTGTGGTCTTTGTCAGGTCGCGCATGCGGCCGGACAGGTATCACCCAAGCCCCTGCAACTTTGACAAAGGAGGATCGTGATGATCCGGATGCTCGCATTCCCGCTGATCGCCGTCGCCACCGTCGGTGCCTGCACCCCCAAGGATTTCGAATCCGCGCCCGTGATGGTCGATACGCCATCGGGTCAGGTGACCTGCCAGCTGTACACCCAATCGATGACCGGATGGGACCGCGCGACCGATGCGCCTGACGGCATGTCCATCCCCGTTGCAGATGGCTACTGCAAGAAAGAAGGCCTGGCCCGGAAATAGCCCGGGGGCTTGCTGCGTCAGACAGACTGAAGGCCGCGTCCGTTTCCGGAACGCGGCCTTTGTCATCTCAGTTGGCGATATGCCCTCAGGTCAGACTGGCGACGATCGCCTTGACGAAATCGTCCAGATCATCGGGATTGCGACTGGTGATGACACCGCGATCCTCAACCACCGGTTGATCCAGCACCTCGGCCCCCGCATTGCGGATGTCGCTGCGGATCGAGGTAAAGCTTGTCATCTTGCGGCCTTTGGCCAGACCGGCCTCGACCAACAGCCACGGCGCGTGGCAGATAGCGGCAACGGGCTTGCCCGCATCGGCAAATGCCTTGATCAGACCGATGGCCTTGTCGTTGACGCGCAGATTGTCGGGATTGATGACGCCGCCCGGCAGAACCAGCGCGTCAAACCCGTCGGGGGTCTGATCCGCGATGGCCAAATCGGCCTTGACGGTCTTGCCCCAGTCGTCGGTGTCCCACGCGCGAATGTCGCCCACGTCGGGGGCGGCGATGTGAACCTCGTGACCGGCGGCCTTCAGTTGTTCAAGAGGCACGAACAGTTCGGATTGTTCGAACCCGTCGGATGCCATGATCAGGATGTTGGCCATGAGTGGACTCCTTTGCCTTTGCTTCATGTCGGCCAATCAATGCAAAGGGGTGGGGGGCGGTTCCTAGAAGGTGACCGAGACGCCCGGCAGGTTCAATTCGGTGATCAGGTCGCGCAATTCCTGACGCGCCGCGATATGCGACATCGACAGGGTTTCGGTACCGACATCCTTCAGGTCCAGCAGCGTCAGGCCACGCGGGAACAATTCGCGGAAAATGACGCGTTCGGAAAAGCCCGGAGCGACGCGAAACCCGATGCGCTTGGAAAGCGACGCCAGCGCGCCCCCGACCTTGCGCTTATTGTGCATCTGCTGGGTGCCAAGGCGGTTGCGCAGCACCAGCCAGTCGATGGGCCCCGCCCCCGCCTGCCCGCGCATCTGGCGGGCGTTCCAGACCATCTCGGCATAGATCGACGGGCCCAGCACCTGACCGTCCGGCGACATCCGCGCCAACAGGTCGAAATCGACGAAACTGTCGTTCATGGGGGTGATCAGCGTATCAGCGACGGTATGGGCCATCTGGCTGAGGCGGGTATGCGACCCCGGACAATCCAGCAGGATGAAGTCGCACTGCTTTTCCAACAGCTCCAGCGCGGGGGTCAGTGGGTCCGACCCTTCGCCCAGCTGCGCCATGACCGGCATGGGCAGATCAAAGCCTTCGCGGGCACGAAACGCGCTGCGGTTTTCCAGGTAGCGCGCAAAGCTGCGCTGGCGCACGTCCAGATCAAGACCGCCGACGGTATGTCCCATGCGCGCCAAAGCGGTGGTCACATGCATGGACGTGGTCGATTTTCCCGACCCGCCCTTTTCGTTTCCGACCACGATGATATGCGCCACTGGCCGCCTCTTGTCCTGTCCCCTGGCGCGAACCTAACTGTCGGACGAGACGATGGAAAGTCACCGCGCGCGACCGGATCACGAATGTAGGAGCAGCGTCGCGATATGGTCACGCCGGCGGCGCAGCCCGCCCGATCAGCCGCCCGTCGATCATCGCCAGACCCAGCCCGATCACCGCCATGCCCAACAGCTGCACCACGCCAAGGCTTTCGCCAAGGAACAGCCAGCCCAGCAGGATCGCCGAGACAGGCACAAGGAAGGTCACAAGCGAGATGTTCGTGGCCCCTGCCCGTCCCAGAATGCGGAAGAACAGCACATAGGCCAGACCGGTGCAGAGTGCCCCCAGAACCAGCACCGCCAGCCACACCCGACCCGGCACATCCATCGTCGGCAAGCCATCGACCGTCAGCGCCAAGGGCAGCAGCACGACGCTGGAGCCGGTGACCATGCCCGCCGCCGTGACCACCGGGTCGATGCCGCGCCTGCGGAATTGCCGCCCAAAGGCCGCCGCGCAGGCATAGCTGATCGCCGCCGCCAGCATCGCCACCTGCGGCAGCATCCCGTGGCCCCCGGACATGCTGTCCAGCCCGATCATCACCGCAACCCCGCCCAGTCCCGTCGCGACCCCTGCCAGCCGCGTCAGGCTGGCGCGTTCGTCGGTCAGAACAAGGGTCGAAACCAGCACCGTGAACAGCGGCGTCGTCGCGTTCAGGATCGAGGCCAGCCCCGCCGGGATCGAGGTTTGCGCCCAGACGATCAGCCCGAATGGGATGGCGTTGTTCAGCACCCCCATCACCAAAAACGCCCCCCAGAGGTCGGCCCCGCGCGGGATGGGGCGTCCGGTGACGAAGACGACGCTCCACAGGACCAGCGCCGCGACGGCGACGCGGATGGCGACGATGCTGATGACCGGCAGATGTCCGACGATCACGCCGATCAGAAAGAAGGACCCGCCCCAGATCAGCGACAACAGCAGCAGCAGCGCCCAATCGGCGGCCTCCATGCGGGTGCTGATGCCGGGGGATGCGGCGGCGCTCATGGCTGGCGGCCCAGCATGTAGAATTCGTCGTTGGGGCGGATGTCGCCCGCGTTGACCAGCCGGTTCGACATGCCGAAGAAGGCGGCGATGGCGCCGATGTCCCAGACCTCGTCGGGGGTGAAGCCCGCCTGTGCCAGCGCCTGATGATCGGCGTCCTCGATATCCTGCGCTGCCAGCGCTACCTTTTCGGCATAGCGCAGCATGGCCCGCTGACGGTCGGTCAGATCGGCCTTGCGCCAGTTCACCGCCACCTGATCGGCGATCAGCGGGTCCTTGGCGCGGATGCGCAGGATCGCCCCATGGGCCACGACGCAATACTGGCAGCGGTTCAGCCCGCTGGTCGCCACGACGATCAATTCGCGATCGGCTTTGGTCAGACCCTCGTCCTTGTCCATCAGCGCATCGTGATAGGCGAAGAAGGCGCGGAATTCGGCCGGGCGATGGGCCAGCGCCAGAAAGACATTCGGCACGAAGCCCGATTTTTCCGACACCTTGGTGATGGTGTCCCGGATGTCGGGCGGAAGGCTGTCCAGTTCGGGGACGGCAAAGCGGCTGATGGGATGGGTCATTGCGTTCTCCTCCGGGGCGCAGCCTGCCTCAGGGCGCGGACAAGCGAAAGGCCCCTCAGGCGGGCTGTCGCAGGGCCGCCAGCGCCGCCTGCACCTTGGGGGTGCGGTGCAGATCGACGTGACTGACGACCCACAGATCGCTTTCCCATTCCGGCAGGGACATCACCTCGATCAGCCCGTGGGACCGGTCGGGCGACAGGGGACCAACGGCCAGCCCTTGGCGGATCACCATCTCTCGGGCGTCGGCGTCATTGGCGGTCAGCGCGATGTTGCGTGGTTCCAGCCGGGTTTCCAGCCAGCGCATGAAAGGGGCATTGCGCGCCTCGGGGCCCGGCAGGGCAAAGCGGTGGTCGCGCAGGTCGTTCACCGGCCCGTATCGGTCCAGATATTCCTGCGTGGCGAACAGTCCCATCGTGATGCTGCCCATCGACAGGACGACGTAATCGGGCTGCGTGGGTCTGGACCCTGCCCTGATGGCGACATGCGCCTCGCCCGAAGCCAAGCGGAACAGCCGCGCATCGGTCAGATAGCTGATGCGCAGGTCGGGATGGCGGGTCATCAGACCGGCCAGCCGGGGCATGACCAGACAGGCCAGTTCGGGAACGACGGTGACGATCAGCTCGCCCTCGATCCGCTGGCCGCTGCCCGCGATCTGGGCCGCCATCTGGGCGAAACGCTGGTCGGTCATATCCGCCGTTGCCAGAAGGGTCCGTCCCGCCTCGGTCAGGGCATAGCCGCGCGGGTGGCGCTGGAACAGGCGGGCCTGCAAGGCTGCCTCAAGGGCATCGATGCGCCGGATCACGGTCGCATGATGCACGCCCAGATCGGCGGCGGCCCCGCTGACGGTTCCGGTGCGTGCCACGGCCAGCGCCACGCGGATGTCGTCCCAACTGTCGATCTTCATGTGCGCTCCTGCACAGGTGCTGCGCGATTATCGGCCTTACGTTCGCAGGTGCATAGGCATAAGTCGATTCCAACAACATAATCCTCAAGGAGCCGCAAATGCACATCCTCCACATCGACAGCGCCGTCACCGGCGAAGCCTCGGTCACCCGCCAGCTGACCGCCGACATCACCGCCCGCCTGACGCAGGCGAACCCCGACGCCACGGTCACCTATCGCGACCTGAACGCCGGCGTGCCCGCCATCGACAGCACCTGGTTCGAGGCCGTCCGCGTCGGCGTCGACAACCCGACCGAGGCACATAAGGCCCGCGTCGCGGATTCCGATGCCCTGCTGAAGGAAGTGCAGGACGCCGATACGCTGGTCATCGCGCTGCCGGTCTATAACTTTGCCCTGCCTGCGCAGCTGAAGAACTGGCTGGACCAGATCGCCCGCGCCGGCGTCAGCTTCCAGTACACCGCCAATGGCCCCGAGGGCCTGTTGAAGAACAAGCGCGCCATCGTCGTCTATGCTTCGGGCGGCACGCCCTTCGGTTCGGACATGGACCACGCATCGGGCTATCTGCGCCACATGCTGGGCTTTTTGGGGATCACCGACGTGTCCTTCGTGGCCGCCGACCGCCTGATGATGGATCGCGACGCCTCCTTCGCCCGCGCCAAGGATGCTATGGACCAGATCGCCGCCTGATCTGCCACGTGACATGAAACGGTCCCCAAGGTTGACTTGGGGGCCGTTTCTGCGTATCAGACCCTCGATTCCCGGAAGGATAGCCTTCCGGTCCCCGTCAGGTGCGGGGATCGCCCCCCGTCAGCGCGTCGCGCCCACGGGGGCAAAACCGTATTTGGACCGCAGGAGGCCCGGCTTATGTTCGAGAACCTTTCCGACCGTTTGGGCGGCGTCTTCGACCGGCTGACCAAGCAAGGTGCCCTGACTGAAGACGACGTCACCGCCGCCATGCGCGAAGTGCGCATCGCCCTGCTGGAGGCCGACGTGTCCCTGCAGGTCGCGCGCAGCTTCGTGAAATCGGTCACGGCCAAGGCGACGGGTTCCGCGGTCACCAAATCGGTCAGCCCCGGCCAGCAGGTCGTCAAGATCGTCCATGACGAGCTGATCAAGGTGCTGCAGGGCGAAGATGCCCCCGACGCGCTGCGCATCGACAACCCGCCCGCGCCGATCCTGATGGTCGGTCTGCAGGGCTCGGGCAAGACCACGACCACCGCCAAACTGGCGCTGCGCCTGAAGGACCGCGAAAAGAAGCGCGTTCTGATGGCGTCTTTGGACACCAACCGTCCCGCCGCGATGGAGCAGCTGGCCATTCTGGGTCAGCAGATCGGCGTTGACACGCTGCCGATCGTCAAGGGCGAGACCGCCCCGCAGATCGCCAAGCGCGCCAAGACGCAGGCATCCTTGGGCGGCTATGACGTCTTCCTGCTGGATACCGCCGGTCGTCTGCATATCGACGAAGTCCTGATGGACGAAGTGCAGGCTGTCCGCGACATCGCCCAGCCCCGCGAAACCATTCTGGTCGTCGATGGCCTGACCGGTCAAGACGCCGTCAACGTCGCCACCGAATTCGACGGCAAGGTCGGCATCACCGGTGTCGCCCTGACCCGGATGGACGGCGACGGTCGCGGCGGTGCGGCCCTGTCGATGCGCGCCGTCACCGGCAAGCCGATCCGCTTTGTCGGCCTTGGCGAAAAGATGGACGCGCTGGAAACCTTCGACGCCGAACGCGTCGCTGGCCGCATCCTCGGCATGGGCGACATCGTCGCCTTGGTCGAAAAGGCGCAACAGGTGCTGGAGGTCGAGCAGGCCGAACGCATGATGAAGCGTTTCCAGAAGGGTCTGTTCAACATGAACGACCTGCGCGGCCAGCTGGAGCAGATGCAGAAGATGGGCGGCATGCAGTCGGTCATGTCGATGATGCCGGGTATGGCCAAGATGGCCAAGCAGGCCGAAGCCTCGGGCTTTGACGACAAGGCCGTCGCCCACCAGATGGCGCTGATCAATTCCATGACCAAGAAGGAACGGGCCAACCCCGACCTTCTGCAGGCCAGCCGCAAGAAGCGCATCGCCGCCGGCGCGGGCCTGCAGGTGTCCGACCTGAACAAGCTGCTGAAGATGCAGAAGCAGATGGCCGACACCATGAAAAAGCTGGGCAAGATGGGCAAGGGTGGCATGATGAAGCAAGCCATGCGCGCCATGACCGGCAAGGGCGGTGGCCTGCCCGACATGGAAAACATGGACCCGGCAAAGATGGCCGAAGCTCAGAAGATGCTGCAGGACCCCAAGGGTCTTGGCGGACAGCTGGGCAAGGCCGGTCTTCCCAGTGGCCTCGGCGGTCTTTTCGGAAAGAAATGACCATGACCGATACACCCGAACAGGCCCTGCGCGCCGCTGAAATTCTGGCCGGACATCGCGCCAGCATCGACCGTCTGGACGCCATTCTGGTCTATACGCTTGCCGAAAGGTTCAAGCACACCCAATCCGTCGGCAAACTCAAAGCCGAACACGACCTTCCTCCCTCGGATCCGACGCGCGAAGCGCAACAGATCGAGCGGCTGGAACGCCTCGCGCGCGAGGCCGATCTGAACCCGGAATTCGCGCGCAAATTCCTGAATTTCGTGATCGCCGAAGTCATTCGGCACCATGAACGCCTGCAACCCTGACGCATCGCGTCCAAAGACTTTCCAAGGAGACTACCCATGTCCATGAAAATCCGCCTTGCCCGTGGTGGCAGCAAAAAGCGCCCTCACTATGCCATCGTCGCTTCCGATTCGCGCATGCCGCGCGACGGCCGCTTCCTGGAAAAGCTGGGCACCTATAACCCGCTGCTGGCCAAAGACAGCGAAGACCGCGTCAAGATGGATATCGAGCGTATCCAGTACTGGCTGGGTCAGGGCGCACAGCCGACCGACCGCGTCGCACGCTTCCTGGAAGCTGCCGGCGTCAAGGAAAAGGCCGAGCGCAAGAACATGAAGAAAGCCGTCCCCGGCAAGAAAGCCGCCAAGCGCGCAGAAGAGCGTGCGGCGAAAGCTGCTGCTCCGGCCGAAGCCGAGTGATATCTGCTGGCGGGGGCAACCCCGCCAGACACCAACCAGGAGGCAAAGAATGGCTGACGACCGCATCTGTGTCGGCGCGATCGCCGGGGCCTTCGGGGTCCATGGCGAAGTCCGGCTGAAAAGCTTCTGCGCCGAACCGTCCGACATCGCAAATTACACGCCGCTGACATCCGAGGATGGCAAGCGGTCCTTCACCGTCTCGCTGACCCGTTCGGTCACCGGCGGCATCGGCGCCCGCGTGACAGGCATCGCCACCCGTGAAGAGGCCGAGGCCCTGAAGGGCATGACGCTCTGGGCACCGCGCGATGCCCTGCCTTCGCTGCCCGACGATGAATTCTATCATGCCGACCTGATCGGTCTGGATGTCGTGGACACCGGCGGCCAATCGCTTGGCCGCGTGCGCGCCATCTATGACCACGGTGCGGGTGATATCCTCGAGATCATCGGCGGCAAGGACATCCTGATGCTGCCGTTTACCAAGGCCATCGTGCCGACCGTCGATCTGGCCGCCCGCCGCATCGTGGCCGACCCGCCCGGCGCCGACGAATGACCCAACCGCCGAAATCGCATGGCCGCCTGTCGATCAGCGCGACCCTGCGTCCGCGCGAACTGATGGCTGAACCCCAGGTTCAGGGTGCGTGGACCGCGCGCGTCATCACCCTGTTCCCCGAAGCCTTCCCCGGCATCCTTGGCCTGTCGCTAACCGGCAAGGCGCTGTCGCAGGGCCTGTGGAATATCCAGACCATCCCCTTGCGCGAATTCGGCACCGGCAAGCATCGCAACGTCGATGACACCCCTGCGGGTGGTGGCGCGGGCATGGTCATTCGCGCCGATGTCATGGATGCCGCCATTCGTGATGCATCACGCGGCGCACGCCTGCCGGTGATCTACATGTCGCCCCGCGGCAAGCCCCTGACGCAAGCCCGCGCCCGCGAACTGGCGCAAGGCCACGGCGTCATCCTGATCTGCGGCCGTTTCGAAGGCGTCGACCAGCGCGTTCTGGACGCCCATGACATCGAGGAGATCAGCATCGGCGATTATGTCCTGACCGGAGGAGAGATCGCCGCTCAGGTCTTGATCGACACGACAGTCCGGCTTATACCGCGCGTGCTGGGGAATCAGGATTCGCTGGCCGAGGAATCCTTTTCCGTCGGCAACCGGGGTCTTCTTGAACACCCTCAGTACACGAAGCCCGCCCTTTGGGAAGACCGCCAGATCCCCGACATCCTGTTGTCGGGAAATCACGCGGCCATTGCCAAATGGCGTGCAAGTGAGGCCGAACGGCTGACCAAGGAACGCCGCCCCGATCTGTGGCGGGCATATGCGGAAACGCATGTGGACCCGGCAAAGGACCGACAGCGCTCGGGCGCATCAGACCAATCGCGGAACCACCGCGAGCATGATAAGGATTAGCAGCGATGAATCTGATCGCAGAACTCGAAGCCGAGCAAATCGCCGAGCTTGGCAAGAATATTCCCGACTTCAAGGCAGGCGACACCATCCGTGTCGGCTACAAAGTGACCGAGGGCACCCGCTCGCGCGTCCAGAACTACGAGGGCGTCTGCATCTCGCGCAAGGGCGGCAGCACCATCGCAGCCAGCTTCACCGTGCGCAAGATCAGCTTCGGCGAAGGCGTGGAACGTGTGTTCCCCCTCTATTCGACCAACATCGATTCGATCGAAGTTGTCCGTCGCGGTAAAGTCCGTCGCGCCAAGCTGTACTATCTGCGCGACCGTCGTGGTAAATCGGCACGTATTGTCGAGAAAACCAACTACCGCCCCAAAACCGACGCGAAAGCCTGAACCGAGGTCACGAGATGAAAAACGATATCCATCCCGATTATCACATGATCGAGGTCAAGATGACCGACGGGACCACCTACCAGACCCGTTCGACCTGGGGCGCAGAAGGCGATTCGATGACGCTGGACATCGACCCGACCTCGCACCCTGCTTGGAACGGTGGCTCCACCCGCCTCATGGATGCTGGCGGCCGCGTCACCAAGTTCAAATCCAAATATGCAGGCCTCGGCTTCTGATAGCCCTGACCATCGCAGACAGACAAACGCCGCCCCTCGGGGCGGCGTTTCGCATTTTTTGGTTGTCGGAAATACCCCGCGGGGGTCCGGGGGGCGCGCAGCCCCCCGGCATTCGCGGGACGCAGATCAGGCGACCGCTTCGGCTGGTTCGACCAAGGTGACGATGTCGCGCATGATGGTGTTCAGCTGGAAATCCTTGGGGGTATAGACCCGCGCCACGCCCATCCGTGTCAGTGCAACCGCGTCCTCATCGGGAATGATGCCACCCACAATCACCGGCAGATGCCCCAGCCCCGCCTCGGCCAAGCGCTGCATCACATCGCGGATCAACGGCAGGTGACTGCCCGACAGGATCGACAGCCCGATCACATGCGCGCCCTCTTCCCCTGCCCGCGCGACGATCTGTTCGGGCGTCAGACGGATCCCCTCATAGGTGATGTCCATGCCGCAATCGCGCGCGCGAAATGCGATCTGCTCGGCCCCGTTGGAGTGACCATCCAGCCCCGGCTTGCCGACCAGAAACTTCAGCCGTCGCCCCAGCCTGTGGCTGACCGCATCCACGGCCTCGCGAATATCCTCCAGCCCCTCGGTCTGGTTCGACGGGCTGGCCGAGACCCCCGTCGGCCCGCGATATTCACCATGCACCTGCCGCATGACGCCTGCCCATTCGCCGGTCGTCATCCCGGCACGCGCCGCGGCGATGGATGCAGGCATGACGTTCCGCCCCGCCGCAGCGTCCGCCCGCAGTACCTCCAGCGCCTCTGCAACGGCACCGGCATCCCGACCGGCCCGCCATTCTTCCAGCCGCGCGATCTGATCCTGCTCGACCGCCGGATCGACCACCATGATCCCGCCATCCCCCGCCGTCAGCGGCGAAGGCTCGGCCTGCTGCCAGCGGTTCACGCCCACCACCACCGTCTCATTCGTCTCGATCCGCCCAAGGCGCGCGGCATTCGATTCGACCAGCCGCGACTTCATGTAGTCGATGGCGGCAATCGCGCCGCCCATCTTGTCCAGCAGCTCCAGCTCGGCCCGCGCACCCGCCTTCAGCTCATCGACCTTGGCCTCGATCACCGGGTTGCCGTCGAACAGATCGCCGAACTCCAGCAGGTCGGTCTCATAGGCCAGGATCTGCTGCATCCGCAGCGACCACTGCTGGTCCCATGGGCGCGGCAGGCCCAGGGCCTCGTTCCAGGCAGGCAGCTGCACCGCCCGCGCCCGGGCATTCTTCGACAGCGTCACGGCCAACGTCTCCAGCAGGATGCGATAGACGTTGTTTTCCGGCTGCTGCTCGGTCAGCCCAAGGCTGTTGACCTGCACGCCATAGCGGAAGCGGCGGTATTTCTCCTCCTCGATGCCATAGCGGTCGCGGGTGATTTCATCCCACAACTCGGTAAAGGCGCGCATCTTGCACAGCTCGGTCACGAAGCGGATGCCCGCGTTGACGAAGAAGCTGATGCGCCCGACCATGGCCGGGAAATCCTCGGCAGGCACCTTGCCCTTCAGGTCGTCCAGCACGGCCACCGCGGTCGCCAGCGCATAAGCCAGTTCCTGTTCGGGCGTCGCGCCAGCCTCTTGCAGGTGATAGGAACAGACGTTCATCGGGTTCCACTTGGGCAGATGTTCGCGTGTATAGGCCGCCACATCCGTGATCATCGCCAAAGACGGCTTCGGCGGGCATATATAGGTGCCGCGCGACAGATATTCCTTGATCAGGTCGTTCTGCACCGTGCCCTGAAGTGCCGCGATATCGGCCCCCTGTTCCTGCGCGGCAGCGATATAGAGCGACAGCAGCCAGGGCGCGGTCGCATTGATCGTCATCGAGGTGTTCATCTGATCCAGCGGGATCTGGTCGAACAGGGCGCGCATATCGCCCAGATGACAGACCGGCACGCCGACCTTACCGACCTCGCCCCGCGCCAGCACGTGATCGCTGTCATAGCCGGTCTGGGTGGGCAGATCGAAAGCCACCGACAGGCCGGTCTGACCCTTGGACAGGTTCGTGCGGTATAGTTCGTTCGATTTGGCAGCCGTGGAATGGCCCGCATAGGTGCGGAACAGCCAGGGTTTGTCCTTCTGGGCCATCACTTAACCTCGCAATAATGTTTCGGCACGGATATCGATACAGAAACAATGATACCACGTCAATTCGCCGCACTGCGGCGCCGGACATTCCTTGACGACACAAAATTGCTTATAGTACCCACTTAATGTTGCATTGTTGCGCTTCCTATCGTAGCAACTTGGAAATCGACCCGGCGATTCTGCGCTGCGGCACATGACAGGAGAGTATGATGGCCCTCGACGCACCGACCCCGATTGCCCCCTATGACGCACCGGTCAAGGATCTCTATGCCGTGGGTGAGATGCCTCCGCTTGGCCATGTGCCTGCACAAATGCATGCCTGGACCATCCGCCGTGAACGTCAGGGCGAACCCGACAAGGCCATGCAGCCCGAGGTCGTGGACACCCCCGCCATCGACAGCAATGAGGTGCTGGTCATGGTGATGGCGGCGGGCGTCAACTATAACGGGATCTGGGCGGGTCTGGGCCAGCCGATCAGCATGTTTGACGTGCACAAGCAGCCCTATCATATCGCCGGATCGGACGCTTCGGGGATCGTTTGGGCGGTGGGCGACAAGGTCAAGCGCTGGAAGGTCGGCGACGAGGTCGTGATCCACTGCAACCAGGACGACGGCGACGACGAGGAATGCAACGGCGGCGACCCGATGTTTTCCACCACGCAGCGCATCTGGGGATACGAGACCCCCGACGGCAGCTTTGCCCAGTTTACCCGCGTCCAGTCCCAGCAGCTGATGCCCCGCCCCAAGCACCTGACATGGGAGGAATTGGCCTGCTATACTCTGACGCTGGCCACCGCATACCGGATGCTGTTCGGCCATGAACCGCATGAGCTGAAGCCCGGCATGAACGTGCTGGTCTGGGGTGCCTCGGGCGGTTTGGGGTCCTATGCGATCCAGCTGATCAACGCGGCGGGCGGCAATGCCATCGGCGTCATCAGCGAAGAAGACAAGCGCGATTTCGTCATGGGCCTTGGGGCCAAGGGCGTCATCAACCGCAAGGACTTCAAATGCTGGGGCCAGCTGCCCAAAGTGAACACCCCCGAATACAAGGAGTGGTTCACCGAGGCGCGCAAGTTCGGCGCCGCCATCTGGAACATCACCGGCAAGGGCAACAACGTCAACATCGTCTTCGAACACCCCGGAGAGGCCACCTTCCCGGTCAGCACGCTGGTCTGCAAGAAGGGCGGCATGATCGTGATCTGCGCGGGCACCACGGGCTTCAACTGCACCTTCGACGTGCGCTACCTGTGGATGCACCAGAAGCGCGTACAGGGCAGCCATTTCGCGCATCTGAAGCAAGCCAGCGCCGCCAACAAGCTGATGCTGGAACGCCGTCTGGATCCCTGCATGTCCGAGGTTTTCCCTTGGGCCGATATCCCGGCCGCGCATATGAAGATGTTCCGCAACGAACATAAGCCCGGCAATATGTCGGTGCTGGTCCAATCGCCCCGCACCGGGTTGCGCACCTTTGAAGACGCGCTGGAACCGGGTCACGGCTGAACGATCAGGCGGGCCGTCCACATGGGCGGCCCGCCCCGTCACGCGGCGCGACCATCCGCACCGGCAATGCGGCATTTCCAGCCGCTGATGGATTGGCCGGGATGCGTCTGCGTCCATTTGGCCAGCTGGGCCTGCGCGCCCATCATGCAGCCCATCAGGCCGATATCCTGGGTGAAGACCATGCTGCGGTCGCGGCAGCTTTGGGGATCGCCGGACATGCAGGCGACGAAAAGCAGTTCGATCATGGGCAAGTCCTGTCAGTTGCCCTCCCATCCTGTCAGCATGCCGCGCGGGGTGATTCCCTCCAAACCGGCAAGGGGCTGCAGGCCCGCCGCGCCGTATTTCGCGTGATTTTACGGCAACCCCATGGGCATTATGGCGCGCAAACGGGCAGCGATAGGGCTCAGGCCTTGCGGTCGGCCTCTCCGGCATAGCGGCATTTCCATTCGCGCACCTGTTCACGCGGGTGGGTTTCCATCCAGCGGGCCAGCTCGTTCTGGCTTTGCAGCATGCAGGTCATCAGCCCGTTCTGTTCCTCGAACAACAGGCTGTGGTCCAGACAGCGGTCCGGATCGGATGTCAGGCAGGTGACGAAAAACAGCTCGATCATCGCGGCATGTCCTTTCTGGTGGTCCAAGACACGCAAGGACGCCATGAAAAGTTGCGGGCCACTTTGCCTTTGGCGCAAGGCAGGCTAAGTGGAGGCCATGAACATCCCCGCACCCGCCCCAACTCTTTCGCCCGATCAGGCCGACGCATGGGATGCGCTGGCCGAGACCTTCGGCGCGGCCGGCATCGACATCATCGCAGAAGAGATCCACCCCCCGCAATCGGGCAAAGGTCGGGTCATGGCGGTGATCGGCAAGGCGGGCTCCGGCAAGACGCTGATGCTGTCGCAGATCACCAAGGCGCTGCTGGAATCGGGGGTCGAACTGATCAGCCCCGATTACGAAGGCCGCCGCCGCAAGGACCGGCGCAGCGTCGCAATCCTGGCGCCGACCAACAAGGCCGCCTTCGTCCTGCGGATGCGCGGGGTTCCGGCAACGACCATCCACCGGATTCTGTACACGCCGGTCTATGACCCGGAATACGAAAAGATCGCGGAATGGCTGACCGGCACCGGCGATCGTCCGGTGATCGAAGGGCTGTCCGACACCGCGCTGGACAAGGCCAAAGCGTTTTACGACATCCACACATCCATCCCCGGTGCGCTGGCGACCGCGGGTCTGCGCGGGTCGGATTTCATCCGCGGCTGGAAACGACGCGAGGATGGTCTGGATGTCGGGCTGATCGACGAAGCCTCGATGCTGGACGAAAAGCAGTTCGAGGACCTGCGCGAGATTTTTCCTACGCTGATCCTGTTCGGTGATCCCGCCCAGTTGGCACCGGTCGGGCAATCCGGCGAAATGGTCTTCGACAAGCTGGCCGCGCCGCAGCGCCTGTATTTGAACCGTATCCACCGGCAGGCGGACGACAGCCCCATCCTGGATCTGGCCCATGCGCTGGCCGACGATCAGCTGAACTTCGAGGATTTCGAAAGCATGATCCGCGCCGCCGCCCGCAAGGACGACCGCGTGGTCTGGGCCGAACGGGTGGAAAGCGACCTGATGGCGCGCAGCCCCGTACTGGTCTGGCGTAATGCCACCCGTATCCGGCTGATCCACGCCTTCCGCACTGCCTTTGGTGCGCCGGGCGATGCGCTGTTGCCAGGCGAGCCGCTGATCTGCGACGGGCTGGAGCTGCCGCTGAAGCACCGCAAAAAGCGCATCGACCTGGAGGCGCGCGGCCTGATCAAGGGCGCGCAGGTCGTCTATTTGGGGCCGGGCCGCAAGCCGGGGTTTTCACGCCTGCATGTCATCGGCGCCGAGGACCCGCGCCTGTCCGCCGCCTCCATCGTCAAGATCGAGATGCCGGATCAGGAAGAGCCCTTCATCCCCTTCGCTGCGCGCATGGGTGCTGCCTTCCTGCATGGTGCTGCCGTCACGGTCCACAAGGCGCAGGGCAGCCAATGGCCGCAGGTGCAGGTCTTTGGCCCCGACATCAGCGCCGCCGCCTGGTCGAACCGGACCGAGGCCGGCGTGCCCTTGTGGAAGCGTCTGACCTATGTGGCGATCACGCGGGCGCAGGAACGGCTGTACTGGGTGACCAAGGCGCGGCTGGCCCGCCCCGAAGGCCCCCTGTTAACCGACGATCTGCTGGCCAAGGCCGCGCCCCTGTCGCTGGATACGCAGGAGGACTGATCAGCGGGTCTGACGCGCGTCGATGGACAGGCGCAGGGCCTCGGTCAGGGCTTCGGGCGGCAGGTCGGTTTCCTTGGCCAACCGCATCAACCCGAAATGCACGCGGGCCAGTTCCTGGTAATAGCGCGCGAAGATGAAGTTGATCGACGCCCCGGCAACCGCGCCGAAGACGGGGGCCGCCTGCGCCGCCATTTTCTGCCCCAGGGATACCGACAGCCGCGGGGCCACCTTGCTGACAAGGCTTTGCACCGTCTGCCCGCTGACCGACAGCCGGGCCGCCAACAGACCCAGGTCCGTCTGGTCGTCGGTCGTCATCGGGCCCGCGGCCGCAAAGATGCGCAGGCATTCCAGGCGCACCTCCTCGCTGTCGGGGTCCAAGCCATGTTCGGCAGCAATGTCCAGCATCGCCCGCAGCAGCAGGGTCACAGTGAACGGCAGTTCGACCAAGGCACCGGCGAAACCGGCCGCGCCACCCGCCGCGCCGCTGGCGGTGGACAGCATCCGGTTGAACAGATCGCCCCGGTCGCGCAGCACGCGCCGGCTGCCCGAGGCGGCAGAGAAGGCCCGTGTCAGCGCCGCCCGCGTGGCCCCGTCCAGCCGGTTGCGCACAAAGGACGGCAGGCGCTGGATCAGCCCCTCGGCGCCATTGCCAAGACGCGCCATCATCTGCATCGCCAACCCCTGGGCCTTCACGTATCGCAGCGCCAGACGGTCGATCTGGGCGTGAACCGAGGGGTCAGCGATCGGCGGAAGAACCTGAGGCGTTTGCGGCGTCATCACTGTCTTCTTTCGGGTGTTCGACCACGACACAATCGTCATAGCCGGAAACGGGCGGCGGTGCGGGCTGGTCTGCAGGCTCGCGTTCGACATCGCCCGTGACCCCAACCCAAGCCCCCGGCCTAAGTTCCAGCCCCAGGACGCGGTCGGGGTTGGTGGGCGGCGGCATCAGCACGTCGTCCAACCGCTGAAAGCCGAAGCGCGAATAATAGGGCGCATCCCCCACCAGCAGCACGCGATCGAACCCCATCCGCGTCGCGCGCGTCAGGCTGTCGCGCATCAGCAGGCCCCCCAGGCCTTCGCCCTGCGCGGTCGGGTGGACGGCGATGGGGCCAAGCAACAGCACCGACTGGCCCGCCACACGCACCGGCCAGAAGCGAATCGCCGCCGTCAGGATGCCGTCGCTGCGCAGCGACAGGCACAGATCGGCCACGCGCGGCACCCCGTCGCGCAGGCGATAGGAGGACAACGCCGTACGGCCCGGCGCGAAACACAGATCATAGAGGGCTTCGACCTCGGGCAGATCGGCCGGGGTTTCGGGGCAGATCTCGTACATCGCGCCTCCTGCTGCATTTGCGGCCCTTTAGCACGGCTGTTTGTCGGGCGGAACATTGCGAACCGGGAAAAGCGGTGTCAGGTTGGGCGCGCAAACCCATAGGAGGCCGACATGTTCTATCGCCCCGAAGCCGGACACGGCCTTCCCCATAATCCTTTCAACGCGATCATCGCGCCGCGGCCCATCGGCTGGATCTCGACCCGCGGATCGCAGGGGGACAATCTTGCGCCCTATTCCTTCTTCAATGCCGTGGCATACACGCCGCCGCAGGTAATGTTCGCCTCGACCGGGGCCAAGCCCGACCGCAAGGGCACCAAGGACAGCGTCGCCCAGATTATCGAGACGGGCGTCTTCTGCGTCAACATCGCCACCGGCGATCTGCGCGATGCGGTGAACGCCAGTTCCGCCCCCCTGCCCGCCGGCACCAGCGAATTCGACGCCGCTGGCATCGAATCGGCCGATTGCACCACCATCGATTGCCTGCGCGTGGCCCATGCGGCCGCCAATCTGGAATGCCGGATGACGCAGATCGTGCCGCTTGCGGGCGACCACAACTTCGCGGTCTTCGGCGTCGTCACCGGTGTGCACATGCGCGACGATTGCGTGGTCGAGGGTCGTTTCGATCCCCGCGCCGCAGGGGGATGGATTGCGCGCCTTGGCTATAAGGATTACGCGGCGGTGCAAGATCTTTTCGAAATGGACCGCCCTGCATGAACCGCACCGTCAAGGACTATGTCCGCTCCATCCACGACTTCCCGCATGAAGGCATCATCTTCCGCGATGTGACCACGCTTTTCGCCGACGCACGCGGCTTTCGCATGGCGGTCGATCAGCTGCTGCACGCCTATGCCGGCACGCGCATCGACAAGGTCGTCGGGCTCGAGGCGCGCGGCTTCATCCTTGGCGGCGCGGTGGCGCATCAGCTGTCCACGGGCTTCGTGCCGATCCGCAAGAAGGGCAAACTGCCCGGCGCGGTCATCTCGGAAGCCTATCAACTGGAATACGGCGAGGCGATCATGGAGATCCATGACGACGCGCTGAAGCCCGGTGAGAAGGTGCTGATCGTCAACGACCTGCTGGCCACCGGCGGCACCGCCGAAGCCGCCATCAAGCTGTGCCGCCGCCTTGGCGCCGAGGTCGTGGGCTGCGCCTTCGTCATCGACCTGCCGGAACTGGGCGGTCGCGCCCTGCTGGAAAAGCTGGAAATGCCCGTCCATGCCCTCTGCGAGTTCGAGGGCGCCTAAGCCAGCACAGCGCCGGGGTTCATGATGCCTGCCGGGTCCAGCGCCGCCTTGATGCTGCGCATGACCTGCAGGCGGACCGGATCGCCCCAATGCGCCAGATCGGCGGCCTTCAGGCGGCCCACCCCGTGTTCGGCTGAAAACGACCCGCCGCGTTCCACGACCATCTGGTGGATGCGGCGGGACATCTCTTTCCTGACATCGTCGTATTCACCACGCTGGCGACCTTCGGCGGGGAACAGGTTGTAATGCAGGTTCCCGTCGCCCAGATGCCCGAAGCAGTTGATGCGCATATCGCCTTCGGCAGCGATCATGGCGCTGGCATCGGTGATGAAATGCGTGATTTCGGTCAAGGGCAGGCTGATGTCATGGCTGGCGATCGCGCCGATATGGCGGTTGCCAAGCGGGATATGTTCCCGCAGCGCCCACAGATCGGCGGCCTGCTGACCGGACTGCGCGATCACGCCGTCGCTGACCAGCCCCGCCTCGGATGCGGCGATGAACAGGTTCTCCAGCGCAGCATCGGCTGACAGGCCGGCGGGCAGGCCGACCTCGATCAGCACCAGCCAGTCGGGGCGCGTGTCGAAGGGCTGACGCATGTCCGGGAAGGCCGCATCCAGAAAGCGCAGCCCCTGCCCCGAGATCAGCTCGAACGCCGTGACGCCGCCCGCCATGCGCGCCTGTGCCAAGGACAGCAGCGACAGCGCGGCGGCGGGGCTGTCCACGACCATCATCGCGACACCCGTTTCGGCGGGTTTCGGTGCCAGCGCCAGCGATGCAGCGGTGATGATGCCAAGCGTCCCCTCGGCCCCGATCAGCAGGTCACGGATGTCATAGCCGGTGTTGTCCTTTCGCAACCGCTTGAGGTCGCGAAGGATGCTGCCATCGGGCATCACGGCCTCGACCCCCAGACACAGGGCGCGGGCATTGCCGTATCGCAGCACGTTGACGCCGCCCGCATTGGTGGACAGCACGCCGCCGATCTGGGCGCTGCCTTGGGATGCCAGCGACAACGGGAACTGACGCCCGACCGCATCCGCCGCATCCCGCGCCGCCTGCAAGGTCGCGCCGGATTCGGCGATCATCACGCCCTCTTCGGCAAAAACGTCGCGGATGGCGTTCATGCGTTCCATCGACAGGATCAGCGGCGCGGGGCCGTCCGACATGATCTGACCGCCGACCAGCCCCGTCCCGCCACCGCGCGGGACGACCGGCACGCGGGCATCGGCGCAGGCACGGATGATGGCGGCGGTTTCATCGACGGTATGAGGGGCGGCGATCAGACCCGCCTGCCCGTGAAAACGTCCGCGTGGTTCTTCGGTGTAATGGGGCGCCGGATCGCGCAGTACGCCTTGGGGCAGTCGGGCGGCAAGGGCCTTGTCGGCGGCGTTCAGCATAGTGGTCCCCCCTCAGCGGATATCGGTCTTGCCGCGCCGATCGCTGCGCAGATTGGCGAACAGCACATGGTTGCGCCAGCGCCCGTTGATCTGCAGATAGCTTTGCGCGACGCCTTCATATTTGAAACCGGATTTCTCCAGCACCCCGCGCGATGCAGCGTTTTCCGGCAGGCAGGCGGCCTCGATCCGCGACAGGTCCAGATCGGTGAAGGCGTGGTGGACCAGAATGCCGATCGCCTCGCGCATATAGCCGTTGCGGGCGTAGGGCTGGCCGATCCAGTAGCCGATGGTCGCGGATTGGGCAGGGCCACGGCGGATGTTGTCCATGGTGATTGCGCCCAGCAGAACGCCGTCACGGCGCACCAGAAACAGCGGAAAGGCCGTGCCCGCCTTGCTGGCACGCGCGGCCCAATAGACGCGGTTGGTAAAGCTTTTCCGCGACAGGTGATCGGGCGACCAGACGGGTTCCCACGGCACCAGAAAATCGCGGCTTTCCGATCTCAGCGCCGTCCAGGCGCCGAAATCGGAATGTGTGGGCAGACGCAGCACGATCCGTTCGGCCTCCAGCCGAAATGGACGGCGGCGTCCCAGCATCATGCGGCCAGCCGGGCGGCCAGCGCCTCGCGCGATGGCGCGGAGGCCACGGGGCCGTAAAGCGCCAATGCCGGACGGGCGCGGGTCAGCAGCGCCTCGGCATGGGCACGCACATCGGCGGCCGTGACCGAGGCGATCTTTTCCGCAACCTCTGCCGGATCGGGCACGCGGCCCCAGATGGCCAAGGTCCGCGCCATACGTTCGGCCTGCGCCGAGGGGCTTTCCAGACCCATCAGCAAGCCCGCGCGCAATTGCGCCTTGGCGCGGGCGATCTCGGCTTCGGACATGTCCTCGGCGGCGCGCTTGATCTCGTCGATGGTCAGGTTGGTCAGATCGGCCAGATCCTCGCCGCCGGTTCCGGCATAGATGGTCAGCATGCCGGTATCGTCATGGAAGCCCGATTGCGCAAAGATCGTATAGCACAGGCCCCGTTCTTCGCGGATCTTCTGGAACAGCCGCGACGACATCCCCCCGCCAAGCGCCGAGGAAAAAATCTGCGCCGCATAGAAATCGGGCGCCATATAGCCCGGCCCTTCCAGTGCCAGCGCGAAATGCGCCTGTTCCAGCTGCTTGACCTGACGGGTTTCGCGGCCCTGCCAGGTGGCAGCCTCACGCGGGGCCTGCTGGATGGGCTTCATATGGCCCAAGACTTTTTCGGCCAGACGCACGATCCGGTCGTGATCGACCGCCCCGGCGGCTGCAACGACCATCTGGCCGGGGCCATAGTTCTCGGACACGAAGCCCGCCAGATCGGCGCGGCCAAAGCTGCCGACACGTTCGGCGGGGCCCAGAATGGTTCGGCCCATCGCCTGATCGGGATAGGCGGCCTCTTGCAGCCAGTCGAAGATGATGTCGTCGGGCGTGTCCATGGACTGCCCGATTTCCTGCAGGATGACGCCACGCTCGACCTCGATCTCGCGCTGGTCGAAGGCGGGGTTCAAGACGATGTCGCTGATCACGTCGAAGGCCAAATCGACGTCATCCTCCAGCACGCGGACGTAATAGGCCGTCGCATCGCGCGAGGTATAGGCGTTGATGTAACCGCCCACATCCTCGATCGCCTCGGCGATCTGCAGGGCGCTGCGCTTGGCCGTGCCCTTGAAGGCCATATGCTCAAGGAAATGCGCGATGCCGTTCTGGTCGGCACGTTCATTCCGGCCACCGGCGCTGACCCAGATGCCAAGCGCTGCCGAATGCAGGCCGGGCATCTGGCGCGTCACGATGGACAGGCCGTTGGGAAGGGTCGTCAGTCTGGGGGTGGGGTCTTGGGTCAATTGGTTCTCCGCTCGAGGATCAGCGATTTAAGCGCCTCGACGTCATTTTCAACCCGGGTCACACGCTCGGGCAGGTCGAACAGGTCGGCCATATGCGGCGGCAGGCCCGGACGCACCCCGATGGCACGTTCGACGGCATCGGGGAATTTTGCGGGGTGGGCGGTGGCCAGCGTTACCATCGGGACACCGGCTTCCAGATGGCGGTTGGCGACGGCGACACCGACGGCGCTGTGCGGGCACAGAATTTCGCCGGTGGCTTCACGCATGCTGCGGATGGTATCCAAGGTCTCGCCTTCGGACACACGGCCGGACAGATATTGGTCGCGCAGAGACTGCAGCGCGCCTTGGCTGATGGTAAAGCCACCGGCCTTCAGTTCATCCATCAGCTGGCTGACCGCACCTGCATCGCCGCCATAGGCCAGATAGAGCGCACGTTCGAAGTTCGAGCTGACCTGAATATCCATCGACGGGCTGATCGAGGGCTCGACCTCGCCCACGCGATATTCGCCCATGCTCAGCGCGCGGTGCAGGATGTCGTTCTGGTTGGTGGCCACGATCAGGCGGCGGATGGGCAGGCCCATCGACCGCGCGATGCTGCCCGCAAAGATGTCGCCGAAATTGCCGGTCGGCACGCAGAAATCGGTCGGGCGCATGCCAAGGCTGGCCGTGGCGGTGAAGTAATAGACGATCTGCGCCACGACGCGCGCCCAGTTGATGCTGTTCACACCGGCCAGCCCGACATCGTCGCGGAAAGCATGGTCGTTGAACAGATCCTTCAGCCGCGCCTGACAGTCATCGAAATGCCCCGTCAGCGCCAGCGCATGGATGTTTTCAGCGGTAGGCGTCGTCATCTGGCGACGCTGCACTTCGCTGACGCGGCCATGGGGATACATGATGAAGACGTTGACATTCTCGATGCCCCGGAAGGCCTCGATCGCGGCGCTGCCGGTATCGCCCGAGGTCGCGCCGACGATGGTGATCTTCTGGCCCGACCGCTTCAGTGCAATCCGGAACAGCTGCGCGATCAGCTGCATCGCGAAGTCCTTGAAGGCCAGCGTCGGGCCGTGGAACAGCTCCAGCAGGTGATGGCCGGGGGCCAGCTGCACCAAGGGCGCGCGGGCATCATGGCTGATGCGCGCATAGGCGCGGTCGATGGCGCCGCGCAATTCATCCTCGGAGAAGCTGCCTGCGGTGAAGGGGCGAACCACGCGGAACGCGACCTCTTCATAGGACAGCCCGTCCAGTTCCGCCAAACCGTCAAAGGTCGGAATGGTTTCCGGCAGATACAATCCCCCGTCACGGGCCAAACCCGACAGCATGGCCTGTTCAAAGTTCAGAACCGGGGCCTGACCCCGCGTCGAGACGTAACGCATCGGAAATCCTTCAATAGCTGCGCTGTCTGATACGCCAGATCAGCGCCAGTGTCATCACCGCCCATGTTGCCGCAATCATGAACCATTGGACGGCATAGGACAGGTGGTTGTTGGGAATACCCTCGATCGTGACGGGCATCGGAATGACGTCCTGCGCCTGCCCCTGAACGAAGCTGGCGACGACAAGAACGGGTTCGGTGTCCAGATGTTCGGCCATGGCATCGACATCACGCGCGAACCAGATATTTTCGTCTAGATTGGGCGCGGGGGTCGAATTGCCGGTATCGGCGGGCCAGTGCAGGTTGCCGGTCACCTTCAGGCGGGTCGGACCGCGGTCCAGATGGCGCGCCTGCTGCGGGATGAACCCACGGTCCAGCAGGATCGCACGCCCGTCATCGGTCACGAAACGCGACACGACCTGATAGCCCGCACCTTCGTCCCGCATCTGCGACAGCACGTCAATTTCCTGACCCGTGGTCGTCCCCGTCACTGTCACCGGCAGGTATTTCATCGACGGATCGACCTGATCGGGCAGCGGCACGGGATCGGCCTGAATGCCATCGGTGATCTGGTCCAGCATGCCCTGCTTCCATGCCATGCGATCCAGCTGCCACAGACCCAGCTGGATCAGGATGGTGCAGCCGACGATGCCAAGGATCAGGGGGAACAGATAGCGGCGCATGGATACGCTCCGGTTGGCAGGGCAACGAAAAACGCGCGGAGGAGGTCCCCCGCGCGTTCTGGATGTCAGGGTCTTGGGATCAGCTGCCCCAGATATAGATCACGGCGAACAGCACCAGCCAGATCACGTTGACGAAGTGCCAGTACCAGGCAGCGGCCTCGAAACCCAGATGCTGGTTCTGGGTCATCTGCCCGCGCATCATGCGGATCAGGCAGACGAACAGAAAAATCGTGCCGATGATGACATGCAGACCGTGGAAGCCCGTGGCGATGTAGAAGGCCGAGGCGTAAGAGGTGTCGGCCAGACCGAAGGCGGCGTGGCTGTATTCATAGGCCTGCAATGCGGTGAAGACCAAGCCCAGACCGACGGCGACGATCAGGCCGTTGATGGTGGTCTTGCGGTCGCCTTCGTGGACCAGCGCATGGTGCGCCCAGGTCACGGCAACGCCCGACAGCAGCAGGATCAGCGTGTTGATGAACGGCAGATGCCAGGGATCGAAGGTCTCGATGCCCGCCGGCGGCCAGACGCCATCGGTGATCGGGCTGTTTTCGCCCATCGGATACAGCGCGTTCTTGATGAAGTTCCAGAACAGCGTGACGAACAGCATCGCCTCGGACATGACGAACAGCAGGAAGCCGTACTGCAGGCCGATGCGGACGACGGGGGTGTGATCGCCCGCCTCGCTTTCACGGACCATGTCCGCCCACCAGCCAAAGCTGACATAGCAGGTACCGATGAAGCCGATCGCGAACATCCAGGGTCCGGTGATCTCGGCGCCCGCGATGGTGACCTGACCGGTCATCCATGCAACCGCACCGAACAGCATGACGAAAACCGCCACCGCTGCCATGAAGGGCCAGACCGAGGCCGGAAGAATGTGGTAGTCGTGGTTCTTAGCATGCGCCATGTCGGATCCCCGTCGGCTCCCTCGAGTTCGTCTTAGTTGATGTTTTCGGCAGGTGCCGTGTCAAGCGCCGCGGACCGCGGCTCAGTCAGGTGGAACGTATAGGACAATGTGATGTCGCGCACATAGTCCGCATCCGGGTCGTCCACCAATTCAGGGTTGACATAGAAGCTGACCGGCATTTCCACCCGTTCGCCCGGCTGCAGCGTCTGTTCGGTGAAACAGAAGCACTGCACCTTGATGAAGTAATATCCCGCCACATCCGGCGCGACGTTATAGCTGGCCGTCCCCGTCAGGGGCTGGTCGGTGTCGTTCACCGCCTCGTAGAAGGCCAGACCATTTTCGCCGATCTTCAGATCCATGCGGGTCTGCATGGGTTTGAAGGTCCAGCCCAGATCGCTGTCGGTATTGGCGTCGAAGCGTACGCGGACGGTTTCGTCCAGCACGTCCTCCGACGCCGTTTCAGCGACCTGCGTCGTGCCGCCAAAGCCCGTGACCTGACAGAACCAGCTGTAAAAGGGCACTGCCGCCCAGGCCAGAGCACCCATCGTCAGCACGACGCTGACAAGGATCGCGGCGGTGCGGCCTTCGGGGCTGAGGCGTTTCATTGCGCGTCTCCCTCGGCGTCCAGCGGGGTCAGCGACACGCGCGGCTGGTGGTCATAGCCTTCGATCAACCCGCCTTGGCGGACCTTGACGACCGTCAGCCCGAAAACCAGCGCGACGAAGCACAGCAACACCAGGCCAAGCCCGATGTTGCGCGACCGGCGCCGTTCGTGAATTTCATGTTCCGCCTGGATCGGCATTACCAGCCTCCCATCCAGCCCTGCACCAGCAGCGCCAGGAAATGAACGAAAAGATAGACCAGCGACAGCTTGAAGACCCGCTTTTCGACGACATAGCTGTCGGCGATCGCCTGTTCTTCGCTGCGCTTCAGGATCTTCCAGCCGCCATGGATGAACATCGCATTCAGCACCACGGCTACGGCCATGTACAGCGGGCCACCGATGGACGTCAGCCCCAACCAGATCGCGAAGGGCGCCAGCACCAGCGTATAGGCAAAGATATGGCGGCGTGCGGAACGGCGACCATGCGTCACGGTCAGCATCGGCACTCCGGCGTTGTGGTAATCTTCCTTCATGAACAGCGCCAGCGCCCAGAAATGGGGCGGCGTCCAGAAGAAGACCAGCGCGAACATCAGCAGGGATTCGATGCTGATCCCGCCGGTGGCACAGGCCCAACCGATCATCGGGGGGAATGCACCCGCCGCGCCACCGATGACGATGTTCTGCGGCGTCCAGCGCTTCAGCCAGACAGTATAGACAACGGCATAGAAGAAGATGGTGAAAGCCAGGAAGCCGGCCGCGAACCAGTTCGCCACCAGACCCAGCATCATCACGGAAATCACCGACAGCACGATGCCGACGCCCAAGGCCTCACCGGGTTCGACCCGGCCCGAGGGGATCGGGCGGCTTTGCGTGCGCGTCATGATGGCGTCGATATCGCGGTCGTACCACATGTTTAGCGCACCCGATGCACCACCGCCAAGCGCGATGAACAGGACGGCGCAGAAGCCGATGAAGGGATGCACAGGACCCGGCGCGACCCACAGGCCGACAAAGGCCGTGAACACGACAAGCGACATCACACGCGGCTTCAGCAGTGCGACGTAATCGCCGAACTGCGCCTCGGGGGTGTGCTCATATGCGTTGATATCGGCCATTGTGCCTGCAATCGGTTCGGAAATATCGGACCGGGCCGGCATCATGCCGGCCCGGTCGGGATCGTCTTGATCAGTTCGCGTCGGCAACCTTGACCGCATCTTCGGTCACGACCGCCGCGGTCTGAGCCTCTTCCTCGGGGGTGCCACCCTGCTCGGTGACCCATGCCGCATAGACCTCGGGGCTGACGGCCTTGACCACGATGGGCATATAGGCGTGGTTGATGCCGCAAAGTTCGCTGCACTGACCGAAATAGGTGCCTTCCTGTTCGACGTTGAACCAGGCCTGCGCGATGCGGCCGGGAACGGCGTCCTGCTTCACGGCAAAGGCCGGAATGGTCCAGGAATGGATCACGTCACCCGAAGTGACCTGCAGAAGCACGTTCTTGCCGGTCGGAATGACGACGGCCGTGTCGGTGGCCAGCAGATATTCGTCTTCGCTGTATCCGGCTTCGGCCAGATCCTGCTTTTCCAACAGCAGCGAATCGAAGGCGACGCCATTGTCGGGGTATTCATAGGACCAGTACCACTGGTGACCCGTGACCTTGACCACGACATCGGGATCGGCGGGCATTTCCTGGCTGCGGAACAGGATCGGCAGCGAGAACGCACCGATGGCCACCAAGATCAGCACCGGAACCAGCGTCCATGCGACCTCGAGCGGGGTGTTGTGGGTGAACTTTGCCGGCACCGGGTTGGCCCGCGAATTGAAGCGCAGGATCACGTAAAGCAGCAGCGCGCAGACGACCAGCGTCACCACGGCGATGATGATCAGCACGAAATGGTCCAGCCACTGCTGGTCACGTGCCAGTTCCGTCGAGGCCGGCTGGAAGCCCATGCCCCCTGCCACCGGTTTGCCGATCGTAGGCAGATCTTCGATTGCAGTCTGTGCCAGCGCAGTTCCGGCCAACATGCCCGCAGATGCGAACCCCATGCCTGCCGCGACTGCACGGCGAATCATCGCTTTTGCCATCATTCCATCCCGTTGCGTTGGCCCGGCCACAATGGCCGCAAGGGCTGCCGTCAGGCTGCCCCTTTTCCTTTCACAGTGACCGTTCTATGACCATATCTAGCCCAATCGGGCAAGACATGACTACAGCATTTCCGGCCAAGAAGGGAACGCGACCCGCTGCCGCGCCCCGGCTTTGCCCCCTCCACGCCCCTGCCCCGCCCCCGCAAGGAGACCTGCATGAGCCGCCAGCCCTTCGACCCCTTCGCCGCCCAGCTTGACCAAGACAGCGCCTTGTCGATCCTGCAACAGGCCGTGCATGGCGCCGACGACGGCGAGCTGTTCCTTGAGCGCAGCCAGTCCGAAACGCTGGTCTTCGACGATGGCCGCCTGCGCAATTCCAGCTTCATGGCGGGCCAGGGTTTCGGCCTGCGCGCCGTGCGCGGAGAGGTGTCAGGATACGCCCACAGCAGCGAGATCACTGTGCCATCCTTGCAACGCGCAGCGGAAACCGCACGGCTGGCCGTCGGAAACGGTGGCGGCGTGATGGCGGCGGCACCGGCGATGGCACCGGTGAACCTCTATCCGGCGATCGATCCGGCGCAGGACATCTCGATCGCGCGCCGCATCGACCTGCTGCGCCAGATCGATGCCTATGCCCGCCAGCTGGACCCGCGCGTGGTGCAGGTCACGGCCTCCATGGGCAGCAGCATCCAAGAGGTCGCCATCCTGCGCCCGGAAGGCGGTCTGGCCACCGACATCCGCCCGATGACGCGACTGAATGTCGCAGTCATCGTGGAAAACAACGACCGGCGCGAAAGCGGCAATGCCGGCGGCGGCGGGCGCTACGCGCTGGACGCCCTGATGGAGCCCGCGCATTGGCAGGGACTGGTCGATGAGGCCCTGCGCATCGCCTTGGTGAACCTGCGGTCCGTCCCCGCCCCTGCCGGCGTCATGGATGTCGTTCTGGGGCCGGGTTGGCCGGGCATCCTGCTGCACGAAGCGGTCGGTCACGGGTTGGAAGGCGACTTCAACCGCAAGAAGGCATCAGCCTTTGCCGGTCTTCTGGGTCAGCGCGTGGCATCGCCCGGCGTGACGGTCGTCGATGACGGCACCATCCCTGACCGCCGCGGCAGCATAAACATCGACGACGAAGGCACGCCCCCCGCCCGCAATGTGCTGATCGATGACGGCATCCTTGTAGGTTACATGCAGGACCGCCAGAACGCCCGCCTGATGGGTGTCGAACCCACCGGCAACGGGCGACGCGAAAGCTATGCCCATGTGCCTATGCCGCGGATGACCAACACCTATATGCCCGGCGGCGATGCCGACCCGGCGGCAATCCTGGCCGATCTGAAGGATGGCATCTATGCCGTCGGCTTCGGGGGCGGTCAGGTGGACATCACCAACGGCAAATTCGTCTTTTCCTGCACCGAGGCCTATCGTGTGAAGAACGGTGTCGTGGGCGATCCGATTCGCGGCGCGACCCTGATCGGCGACGGCGCGACCGCGCTGCAGCAGATCCGCGGCATCGGCAACGACATGGCGCTGGACCCCGGCATCGGCAATTGCGGCAAGCAGGGCCAATGGGTGCCGGTAGGCGTGGGCCAGCCGACGCTGATGATTGGCGGACTGACGGTTGGTGGCTCGGCTGCAGGGTGACCTGCTAACGGCCTGTTAACCATTGCCGCGTTAATCCTGTCCGGACACCGGGCAGGAGGCAAGATGAACAGCAGCGTGACCATCGGCGCCGACGACGATCTGTCGGTCCTGCGGCTGATCCGGTCCCGCCGGGTCGGCCCCGCCACCTTCCACCGGCTGATCGCGGAACATGGATCGGCCCGCGCAGCGTTGGCTGCCCTGCCCGATATCGCCGCGCAATCGGGTGTCAGCGGCTATCAGATCTGCCCCGAAGGCGTCGCCGCTGCCGAGTTGGCCGCAGGACAGCGGGCGGGCGCCCAGCTGATCCGCAGCAATTCGCCGCTTTACCCGCCCTTGCTGCGCGACATCGACAGCGCGCCTGCCGTCCTGTGGGTGCGCGGCGATGCGCGGCTGCTGTCGGCGGCGGTGGTGGCGGTGATCGGGGCGCGGAACGCATCGTCCCTTGGGTTGCGGATGGCACGGGGAATGGCGGCGGGTCTTGGGGAACAGGGGTTGGTCGTGGCTGCGGGGCTGGCGCGCGGCATCGATGCCACCGCCCATGCGGCCAGCCTTGCCACCGGCACCATAGCCGTCATGGCAGGCGGCATCGACGTGATCTATCCGGCAGAAAACGCCCAGCTGGCCGCCCAGATCGCCGAGGCCGGGGTCCTGGTCTCGGAACAGCCGCCGGGCACGGAACCGACCGCCCGCCACTTTCCGACGCGCAACCGTATCGTGTCGGGCCTGTCGCGCGCGGTCGTCGTGATCGAGGCGGCGCAACGATCCGGCACGCTGATCACCGCCAAAAACGCGCTGGATCAGGGACGCGAGGTCATGGCCGTTCCGGGGCACCCGATGGACGCCCGCGCCTCGGGCTGCAACGCGCTGATCCGCGACGGTGCCACGCTGGTGCGCAACGCCGCCGATGTGGCCGAGGCGTTGGAACAAGCCCCTCAGCGCGAATTCGTGACTTTGACCGCCCCGCCCCCCGTCAGACAGGTCGCCCCGCCGCCCGCGCTTGCCGCACCGCTCCCCGCCGAACTGCCACTGGAGGATCGCATCCTGATGCAGCTGACGCCGTCACCCACTGACGAAAACGACCTGATCCGCGATCTTGGGGCTGCGGCCTCGGGCGTCAGTGCGGCGCTGTTGTCGCTGGAACTTCAGGGGCGCATCACGCGTCTGGCCGGAGGGCGTCTGGCGCTGGCCTGAACCCATCCATCGCGCGGCACCCGTTGACAGCAGGTCGGCGTGGACCCATGTTGCCGCCCCATTGCAGCTGTCCGAGGTTCCCATGCCCGTTGTCGTCGTAGAATCCCCGGCCAAGGCCAAGACCATCGAGAAATATCTGGGCGGCGACTATCGCGTCCTTGCCAGTTTCGGCCATGTCCGCGATCTACCCCCCAAGGACGGCAGCGTCGATACCGACAATGATTTCGACATGAAATGGGAGGTCGCCTCCGACAGCAAAAAGCACCTGAAAGCCATCAAGGATGCGCTGAAGGAAGATCCCAACCTGATCCTTGCCACCGACCCCGATCGCGAGGGCGAGGCGATCAGCTGGCACCTGCTGGAAGCGCTGCAGACATCGCTGAAGAAGACCAGCCATGTCAGCCGCGTCACCTTCAACGCCATCACCAAGACCGCCGTGACCGAGGCGATGGCCAAGCCGCGCCAGATCGACCAGCCGCTGGTCGATGCCTATCTGGCCCGCCGTGCGCTGGATTATCTGGTCGGCTTCAAGCTGTCCCCCGTCCTGTGGCGCAAGCTGCCCGGTGCCAAATCGGCTGGTCGCGTGCAATCGGTCTGCCTGCGCCTGATCGTCGATCGGGAAATGGAGATCGAGGCCTTCAAGGCCCGCGAATACTGGTCCGTTCATGCCCGGCTGGCCACACCCGGCGGTGACGAATACGACGCGACGCTGACCACGCTGGCAGGCTCCAAGCTGGACCGCTTTGATCTGGCGACCGCTGAACAGGCCGCCATGGCCGTCAGCGCCGTGACCAGCCGCGACCTGAAGGTCAGCAGTGTGGCCGCCAAGCCCGCCAGCCGGAACCCTTGGCCGCCCTTCATGACCTCGACCCTGCAGCAGGAAGCCAGCCGCAAAATGGGCATGGGCGCCAAGGCCTGCATGTCGGCGGCGCAGCGTTTGTATGAAGCCGGTCTGATCACCTATATGCGGACCGACGGCATCGACATGGCCCCCGAGGCGGTGATGGCCGCCCGTGATGCGATCAAGGCCAAGTTCGGCGAAAACTACCTGCCGAAAAGCCCGCGCATGTACAAGAACAAGGCCAAGAACGCGCAGGAAGCCCACGAATGTATCCGTCCGACCGACATGATGATGTCGCCGGAAAAGGCGCGTCTGACGGCGGATGACCAACGCAAGCTCTATGACCTGATCTGGAAGCGCACCATCGCCAGCCAGATGGAAGCCGCCCGGATGGAGCGCACGACCGTCGAGATCGCCAGCCCCGACGGGCAGGTCGGGCTGCGTGCGAATGGCCAGGTGATGCTGTTCGACGGCTTCCTGCGCGTTTACGATCAGGGCCGCGACGATGACGACAGCGAAGACAGCGCCCGCCTGCCCGCGATCACCGAAGGCGAGGCCGCGACCTTGGTGGCCAGCGGCTTCGACGCCGAATTCGCGAAGGCCAAGGAAAAAACCGACCCGCTGCCCGAGGCCCCGAAGGGTCAGCGCGCGGCACCCGGCCTGCTGATGAACGAGGCCGCCTCGACCGCATCGCGCCAGCATTTCACCCAACCGCCACCGCGCTTTACCGAAGCTACGCTGGTCAAGCGGATGGAGGAGCTGGGCATCGGGCGCCCCTCGACCTATGCCAGCATCGTTACGACCATTCAGGACCGCGACTATGTCCGCAAGGACAAGAACCGGCTGATTCCTGAAGACAAGGGCCGCTTGGTCACCACCTTCTTGATCAAGTACTTCCCCCGCTATGTCAGCCATGACTTTACCGCCAATCTGGAAAACGAACTGGATGAGATCAGCGCGGGCGACCGCCTGTGGCGCGAGGTTCTGGGCCGCTTCTGGAAAGATTTTTCAAAAGCGCTGGAAGGCACCAGCGAACTGCGCATCACCGAAGTGCTGGACGCCATCGACGAAGCGCTGGCCCCGCATCTGTACCCGCCGCGCGCGGATGGCGGTGATCCGCGTGTCTGCCCGCTGTGCAACGAAGGTCGCCTGAACCTCAAAACCGCGCGGTCGGGTGGAGCTTTCATCGGCTGCACGAATTACCCCGAATGCCGCTATACCCGCCCGCTTTCGGCCCCGGACGGCGAAGAACCCGTCGGTGACCGCGATCTGGGTGAGGATGCGGGCGACAAGATCAGCCTCAAGACCGGCCGTTTCGGCCCCTACGTCCAGCGCGGCGAGGCCACCGAAGAGGTGCCGAAGCCACCCCGCGCGTCGATTCCCAAGGGGTGGGACGCGGCCAAGCTGGATCTGGATCAGGCGCTGCAACTGCTGGCCCTGCCCCGTCCGGTCGGCCCGCACCCCGAAGACGGCGTGATGATCGAGGCCGGAATCGGTCGCTTTGGCCCCTTCGTCAAGCATGGGTCGAAATACGCCAACCTGTCCGACGTCGATGAAGTCTTTACCGTTGGCATGAACCGCGCCGTCGAGGTTCTGGCTGCAAAACAGACACGCGGTCGTGGTACGGCGGCGGCTCCGTTGAAGGAATTGGGCGATCACCCCGATGGCGGCGCGATCCAGGTGATGAACGGACGCTATGGTCCTTACGTCAAATGGGAAAAGATCAACGCCACCCTGCCCCGTGATGTCGAACCGGCGGATCTGACCGTTGAACAGGCGCTGGAACTGATCGCGGCCAAGGCGGCCAAATCGCCGAAGAAAGCCGCCAAGAAACCGGCGGCAAAGAAGCCCGCGGCCAAAAAACCCGCAGCCAAGAAGACCGCAGCCAAGTCCACGACGGCGAAAAATCCTGCCACCAAAAAGACGGCGACCAAGAAGGCAGCGGCCAAGCCCGACGATACCCCGCCTGAGGCCTGATCAGCCCCCCACAACTCCGCCATCAGCGCCGTCGCATTCCCATGCGGCGGCGCTGTCGCATTGCGGCGCAATTGACACTTGCAGGGGCACGCGCGACAAACCGGACCAGATCACCAAACTTGGGGGGAGGGCTGATGAAGAAGGTTTACGGGACGGCGTCCGAGGCGCTTGAGGGTGTCTTGCATGACGGGATGTTCATCGCGGCGGGGGGCTTCGGGCTCTGCGGCATTCCGGAACTGCTGATCGATGCGATCCGCGATGCGGGAACGAAGGATCTGACCATCGCCAGCAACAACTGCGGCATCGACGACTTCGGGCTGGGGATCCTGTTGCAGACCCGCCAGATCCGCAAGATGATCAGCAGCTATGTCGGCGAGAACGCCGAATTCATGCGCCAGTATCTGTCGAAGGAGCTGGAACTGGAGTTCAACCCCCAAGGCACGCTGGCCGAACGCATGCGCGCGGGCGGCAGCGGCATCGCGGGCTTCTATACCAAGACCGGCGTCGGCACGATGATCGCCGAGGGCAAGGAGGTGAAAACCTTCGACGGTCAGGACTACATCCTGGAACGCGGCATCGTCGCCGACCTGTCAATCGTGAAGGCGTGGAAAGCCGACGACACCGGCAATCTGGTCTTCCGCAAGACGGCCCGCAACTTCAACCCGCCCGCCGCCATGTGTGGCAAGATCTGCGTGGCCGAGGTCGAGGAGATCGTCCCGCGCGGCAGCCTGGACCCCGACCAGATCCACCTGCCGGGCATTTATGTCCACCGCATCGTGCAGGGCAGCCACGAAAAGCGCATCGAGCAGCGCACCACCCGCAAGAAGGAGGACGCGTGATGACCGAGGCACCCAAGGGCTGGGACCGCAACCAGATGGCCGCCCGCGCGGCGCAGGAGCTGGAGGACGGCTGGTACGTCAACCTCGGCATCGGCATTCCGACGCTGGTGGCCAATTACGTGGGCGACAAGGACATCACCCTGCAGTCTGAAAACGGCATGCTGGGCATGGGCCCCTTCCCGTACGAGGGCGAAGAGGACCCCGATCTGATCAACGCCGGCAAGCAGACCATCACCGAACTGGACCGCACCAGCTATTTCGACAGCGCGACCAGCTTCGGCATGATCCGTGGCGGCAAGATCGCCGCCGCCATCCTTGGCGCGATGGAGGTTGCCGAAAACGGCGATCTGGCCAACTGGATGATCCCCGGCAAGCTGATCAAGGGCATGGGCGGAGCGATGGATCTGGTCGCGGGCGTGGGTCGCGTGATCGTGGTCATGGACCACACCAACAAGGCCGGCGACAGCAAGATCCTGCACGAATGCACACTGCCGCTGACCGGCAAGGGCGTCGTCAACCGGATCATCACCAACCTCGGCGTCTTGGACGTGGTCCCGGGTGGGTTGAAGATCGTCGAACTGGCCGATGGCGTCTCCGAAGACGACCTGCGCGCTGCAACACAGGCGACGATCGTCGCATGAATACGCCCTGCACCGGTTTCGACCGGTGCAGCCACCGACCCGGATCGCAAAGGACACGACCCCCGCATGCCTGCTGACACCCCCATGACTGCCGACCGGATCGAGACACTGTTCACGCAGGCCAACCAAGGGTTTCTCTGCGCGCGTTGGGGCCGCCCCGTCGCACCGGTGATCTTCGGTCTGGCGGATGAAACGCTGGACATCTTCCGTGGCGCGATCAAGGCGGGCTTCACCCATGCCGGCCATCCTGTCGTCGAAACCGACCCCGAGATGGGCGCCAACCTGATGGTTTTCTTCCTGCGCAACTGGGATGAGCTGTCGGACATCCCCGATCTGGCACATCTGACCGGCATCGACGACCTGCCGCAGCGACTGTCGGGCAGTCAGTTGACCCAGTACCGGCTGTTCCGGTATGATGACGGTGGCGCCATCCGGGCCTGCATGATCTTTCTGAACATGTCCGGCCCGCTGGCGGACGCCCATCCTGCCATGCTGGCCGAGCGTGTGATGATGCAATCGGCGCTGACCTTTGCCACGGATTTTACCGCAGATGTGCAAATGGCCGCGCTGATCCGCGCGGCCTATGATCCTGTGCTGCCGGTGGCGTCAGACCAGCCGACCCATGCGATGCGTCTGGCCGCGCGAATGGCCGCGCAGCCTTAGGGGGTCAGGCCCTCGGGGTCGGACAGACCGTTGGCGCGCGCAGTGGCGGTCAGGGTGTTCGCCAGCAGGCAGGCGATGGTCATGGGTCCCACGCCACCGGGCACGGGCGTCATGGCACCCGCCACCTTTTCCACTGACGCTTGATCGACATCGCCGACCAGGCCATCCTCGGTGCGGTTGATGCCGACGTCGATCACCGTCGCACCCGGTTTGATCCAATCGCCCTTGACGAAGCCCGCACGACCGACGGCCGCCACCACGATATCGGCTTGGCGGCACAGCCCCGGCAGATCGGCGGTCCGCGAATGCGCGATGGTCACCGTGGCGCTGTCGCGCAGCAGCAGCTGTGCCATCGGCTTGCCGACGATATTGCTGCGTCCGATGACCACGGCATTCTTGCCCGACAACGATCCAAGCTGGTCGCGCAGCATCATCAGGCAGCCAAGCGGCGTACAGGGCACCATCGCCTTCTGACCCGTCGCCAGACGCCCGACGTTCAGGATGTGGAAGCCGTCCACGTCCTTGTCGGGCGTAATGGCGTTGATGACCGCGGCCTCATCCATGTGATCGGGCAGCGGCAGCTGCACCAGGATGCCGTTCACCGCCGGATCGGCATTCAGCCGTTCCACCAGCGCCAGCAGATCGTCCTGCGGCGTATCGACCGGCAGCTTGTGTTCGAACGAGGCCATGCCGACCTCTTTCGTCATCCGACCCTTCGACCGGACATAGACTTGGCTTGCCGGATCTTCGCCCACCAGAACCACGGCCAGACCGGGCGTGATGCCCTGTTCGGCCATGCGGGCGACCTCGGCTGCGATGCGCGTGCGAAGGCTGGCGGCAAAGGCCTTACCGTCGATGATCTGGGCGGTCATGGGCGATCCTTGTGCAAGTGACGTTCTTCCTGCGCGATGGCGGCCTCGATCAGGTCGCGCCACAGCCGGTCATAGAGATCGGGGTCCAGCCCGTGCCGGAGGGCATGGGCGCGGATGTTGGCCACCACCTGCTCGACCCTTGCGGGGATGCGGGCGGGCCAGCCGTTGCCGGACTTGATGCGGGCCGCGCGGTCGATCAGCGCGTGGCGGCGGGCCAGCAGCGCCATCAATTCGCCATCCAGCGCATCGATTTCCAAGCGCAGGGCGGGCATATCCGGGATGTCATCGGTCGGTGTCATGATGGCGACCCATTGCACCCTTGCGCCGCGAATTGCAAGAGCCTGCGCCCTATTGCGGGTCCTGCGATGCGATCGAGCTGCGCAGCTTGCGGATCATCGCCTGCAACTGCAGCAGTTCCTCGACCGACATACCGGTTTCTTCTCTCACGCAGGACCGGATATGGGCCGCATGCGTTTGCAAGGCCCGTCCCTGATCGGTCAGCGTGACGATCACCCGCCGTTCGTCCTGCGGATCGCGATTGCGCGTGACCAGCCCTGCAGCCTCGATGCGTTTGATCAATGGCGTCAGCGTGCTGCTGTCCAGCCCCAGCCCCGCACCCAATTGGCCCACCGTTCGGTCATCCTGCCCCCAGAGGGACATCAGCACCAGATATTGCGAATAGGTCAGGCCCAGAGGTTCAAGCAACGGCTTGTAGATACGCCCAAAGGCCAAGTTGACGGCATAGACGTCAAAACAGAGCATGCGGTCCAGCGGCGTATCGTCGTTCTGTGTCATGTAGGTTCACTTAGTTTGCGCGCGATAGGATCGCAAGACTTGCTTTACCTGGTCCGGCAATATATAGCGCGCTATTGTTTATTGCGAAAGGTTAATCATGCTCACCAATGTTCTGTACAGCACCTCGGCAACTGCCACCGGTGGTGGTCGCGATGGCCATACCCAAGTTGATGATGGCAGCGCCGATTTCGACCTGACGGTCCCCAAAGAATTGGGTGGTGCTTCGGATCAGGGCATGAACCCTGAAAAGCTGTTCGCAATGGGATATTCTTCCTGCTTTATGGGCGCGTTGCACCATTTTGCAGCGTCGCAAAAGGTCAAGGTCCCGGCCTCGACCTCGGTCAAGGTTTCGGTCGGGATCGGCCCGCGCGAGGACAACGGTTTTGGGCTGGATGTCCAGATCATCGTGGCGATGCCGGGCATGGACCGCGCGCAAGCCGAAGCGCTGATCAAGGGCGCACATCACGTCTGCCCCTATTCCCACGCCACCAGCAATACTCTGGCCATCGAACCCGTTCTTGCCTGACGGCATGAAAAAGCCCCCCGATCCTGTCCGGATCGGGGGGTTTTTCAATTTTCCAACTTATGCGGGTGCCGGATCGCCGCCCGGTGTCGGGCCGGTCTTAGGCACCGCCGTCACCGAAGGGATCTTGGTCGCAGGCGTGTCGTCATCATTGTCGTCCAGCGAATCGCCGCGGACGATCTTGCCGATCTCCTCGCCGGTCAGGGTCTCGTATTCCAGCAAGCCCTTGGCCAGACGCTCGAATTCGACCTCTTTCTCGACCAGGATGCGATAGGCTTCCTGATAGCCGCTTTCGATCAGCTCGCGCACTTCCTGCTCGATCAGCTCTTTCGTCGCCGCCGAAACCGAGAAGCCGCCGGTGCTGCCGGAATAGCCCTCATGCGCCTCGGCATAGTCCACGGCACCGACCTTGTCGGACATGCCCCACCGCATGACCATCGCACGCGCCAACGCGCTGGCCTGCTGGATATCGCCCGCAGGTCCGTTCGAGACGCCTTCCTCACCGTATTTGATGATTTCGGCGGCCTTGCCGGCCATGGTCATGATGATCTTTTGCTTAGCCTCATCCTTGTGGAAGTTCAGCCGGTCCATTTCAGGCAGGCTGACGACCATGCCCAAGGCTCCGCCACGCGGAATGATCGTGGCCTTATAGACCGGATCACATTTCGGCATCGACAGGCCGACAATGGCGTGGCCGGCTTCGTGATAGGCAGTCTTTTCCTTCTGTTCCGGCGTCAGGACCATGCTGCGGCGTTCGACACCCAGCATGACCTTGTCCTTGGCGCTTTCGAAGTCCGCCATGCTGACAAAACGGCGACCGATGCGCGCAGCGGTCAGCGCGGCTTCGTTCACAAGGTTCATCAGATCGGCACCCGAGAAACCGGGCGTGCCACGGGCGATCAGGCGCAGGTCGACGTCGGGACCGACCGGAACCTTGCGCGCATGCACCGATAGGATCTTTTCGCGACCCTTGATGTCCGGGTTCGGCACGTGGATCTGACGGTCGAAGCGGCCCGGGCGCAGCAGCGCGGGGTCCAGAACGTCCTTACGGTTGGTCGCGGCGATGATGATGATGCCTTCATTGGCCTCGAAACCGTCCATCTCGACCAGCAGCTGGTTCAGCGTCTGTTCGCGTTCATCATTGCCGCCGCCGATGCCGACTCCACGGGCACGGCCCACAGCGTCGATTTCGTCGATGAACAGGATGCAGGGCGAAGATTTCTTGGCCTGCTCGAACATGTCACGGACGCGGCTTGCACCGACACCCACGAACATTTCCACAAAGTCAGACCCCGAGATGGTGAAGAACGGCACGCCGGCTTCGCCCGCAATCGCACGCGCCAGCAGCGTCTTACCGGTGCCCGGAGGGCCGACCAGCAGCGCGCCTTTCGGGATCTTGCCACCAAGGCGGCTGAATTTCTGCGGGTTGCGCAGGAATTCGACGATCTCTTCCAGCTCTTCCTTGGCTTCGTCGATGCCAGCCACATCGTCGAAGGTCACGCGGCCGTGCTTTTCGGTCAGCAGCTTGGCCTTGGATTTGCCAAAGCCCATCGCGCCGCCCTTACCGCCGCCCTGCATGCGGTTCATGAAGAAGATCCACACCCCGATCAGCAGGATGAAGGGCAGCCAGACGCCGATCAGCGACATCAACCCCGAGCTTTGCTGCTTGACCACGCGGACATCGATGCCCTGCGCGATCAGCTTGTCGGTGATCTCTTCGCCCATCGGGCGCACGGTGGTGTATTCCTGTCCGTCCGCGCCTGTCAGGGCGACATCCTCACCATCGATGGTGACGTTCGACACCTGTTCGTTCTGAACACGCTGGATGAAGTCGGAATAGCTGATCTGGCGGCCATTCATGGCGGTCGAGCCGTCGCTGAACAGATTGAACAGGGCCAGAACCATCAGGAACAGAACCACCCAGAAGGCGAAATTTCGTGCGTTGCCCAAAACGGGTCCTCCGGCGGAATGCGGTTTGAATTGAAAATAGGGATTATCGCGACAGGTTCAATGCGCCTTCACCAGACTGCGGAAATCTGCCGCGCCCCTGAGGGGTGAAACCGTGATCCCGGGCACCTTGCGCAGCAGCGGCGCAGCGATCAGACGGTCGTTTTCCCAGATTGCGGGACTTGCGGCGGCTTCATCGCGTTGCAAACCCGAATCACGCCAGCCCAGTTTCGGCAGCGGATCTGTGCCCAGCATCGCGACATGCTGCCCCGCCTGCAGACCCGTGATCCGCCAGCGACGGTCCCAGGTCTGATCATTGGTCGCCGCATCGGCACGACCCGCCGACGCAGCCTCGCGCGTCAGGCGCAGGCGGCCTGCCGCGGGTGACAGCATCACGCCGTCCAGGGTCACCCGCCCCTGCGCCATCATCGCCTCCAGCGCGTGGATGAGCGTGGCCCGGCGCGGCGGGTAATCGGCCCCTGTCACCCACCGGCACCCCGCGACCAGAATGCGGCGGCGAATTTCGGGCGGTGCTTCACGCAGGTCCGACAAAGGCAAGGACAGGCTGCCTCGGTCAAACTGCGCGTCGCGGGCGATCATCAGCGCAAAATCCGACAGGGCATCGCGCGCACTGGCGATATGTTCGGCAGATCGCGCCAGTCCCGCAATGTCCAGACCAAGCGCGCCGATGGCCTGGCGAACGCGCACCCGGTCGAAATCGGTGTTGTCGTTACTGGGATCATCGATCCAGCCGTGGCCATGCAGACGCAACCAGTCGCGCAACTCGTCACGGCCCGCCCCCAGCAGCGGGCGCAGCCAGCGCATATCGAAGGCATCGCGCCAAGGTGCCATCGCCGCCAACCCGTCGATGCCCGACCCGCGCGCAAGGCGCATGACCAGCGTCTCGGCCACGTCGTCGGCGGTATGGCCAAGCGCCACGGCAGGCAGCGCGTTGCGATGCGCCCATCCCGACAGCAATCTCAGCCGCGCATCGCGGGCCTGCGCCATCAGATTTCCGGTCTCGGTTTCGCGACGCCACAGCAGGACGACATGCGGCAGGTTCAGCGCGCGGGCGGCACGGGCGACGGATTGCGCCTCGGCGGCGCTGCCGTCGCGCAGACCGTGATCGACGGTCGCCACCATCAGCCTGCGCCCCTTGGCCCAATCCGCGGCGACATGCATCATCGCGACCGAGTCCCCCCGCCCGAGACCGCCAGCCCAAGCGCAGGCAGGTCACCCGCCAGCCTGTCAAGCGCGGCGCGGATCGTGGCGGCGGGATCGGTCATCGGGGGGTCACTGGTATTCGGCCATATCCGCAGCAGCCTCGGGGTCCAGCGTGGGGTCCAACAGCGGGTCCAGCGCGCCCAGATCATTGACGCCGCAGCCCAGTTCGACCACGCGCTGTTCGGCAGTGGCGGCTTGGGGCGTGCCGGGGAAACGGGCGGGTATCTCGGCCAGATACAGGCAGGCGGCGGTCGCGTCGCCTTGCCCCGCGATCACGGTGGCGATGCCCAACAGGCTTTCACCGGCACGCGGACCGTCAGGATCGGCGGCGAAACCTTCCAGCCACGCGGCGGCGGCGTCACGGGGCTGACCTGCCGATTGCAGCGCCTGTCCGCGCAGGAACAACGCTTCAGCGGTCAGCGGGCCACCGGCATGGGTCTGGGCGACATCCGCGAACATCTGCGCGGCGCGCGCATGATCGCCCTTGTCCAAAGCCTCGCGGGCGGCATCGAAATCGGCCTGTTCACTGCGGGTCACGGCGGGCGCCCCCTGATCCGAGGGCGCAGGCGCGGCCGGGGCCAGTTCGGGATTGCCACCCGTCTGGGGAACGGTCGTCGTGAGGCTGGACAGATCGCAGGCGTCGTCGACCTCACACAGCCGGAATTCCAGATCGGACAGTTGGCGGTCCATGTCGTGGGCCGTGCCGTTGACGTGGTTCTGCAACCGCTCGGCCTGGTTGGTCAGCTGCATCAACTGGCTTTCCATGGCGTCCATCCGGTCGATCGCCGTCGCCCCGCCCGCCGCCTGATAGCCCGCCGCCCCCGAAGCCCGCAGCTCCGAGCGCAGCGATTGCAACTGGCCGCGCAGGTCCGACAACTGACCGCGCAGATCGGCCAGCGTGGCGGCATCGGGCGCAGCCGAGGCCGCGCCCGCCGACGTCACCGCCAGCATCATCGAAAGCGCAGCCCGTCTGATCATGCCCCGGCCCCGTTGTCGTTGACCACGGTCACCGCACGGCGGTTTTTGGCATAGCAGCCTTCGTCCGAACATGTCTCGGCCGGGCGCTCCTTGCCAAAGGACAGCGTCCGGATCCGACCCGGCTCGACACCTTGGGCCACCAGATATTCCTGTACGGCACTGGCACGTCGCGCCCCCAGTGCCAGGTTGTATTCACGGGTGCCGGTTTCTTCGGCATGGCCCTGCACGATGGCGGTGAAATTGCCGTTCTGCCCCAGCCATTCGGCCTGACGCGCCAAAACGGCACGCGCATCGGGGGTCAGCGTGGTCTGATCGACTGGGAACAGCACGGTGTCGCCCACGGTCCCTTGGAAATACTGGGCGGTGGATTGCGACCCAAGCGTGCCGCCGTTCAGATTGCCCTGGAACACCGCGCCCCCTCCGACGGTGGAATAGGGGTCGACCACGGGCGGCGCCACAGGCGGCGCTGGCTGGGCGCAGGCTGCCAAGGCCAGCAGGCACCCCGTCAATGCGGTCTTCGTAGCGATGTTCATCATGTCATCCTCATGGCATCAGGGGGCCCCAGGACGGGTCCGAGGCGGCAAAATCCAGGTTCATCGGTCGCATGTTCCGCCCCGTGATGTCCACGGAATGCAACCTCGGCTGACCATTTCCCCCGGGGGTGACGCGCGTGAACATCACGACGCGACCGTTGGGGGCCCAGGTCGGCCCTTCGTCCAGGAAGGACTGCGTCAGCATCTTTTCCGAAGACCCGTCCGTGCGCATCACCCCAATATGGAAGGTGCTGCCCAACTGTTTGGTGAAGGCGATCATGTCACCTTTGGGGGACCAGACCGGCGCGCCATAGCGACCATCGGCAAAGCTGATGCGGGTCGGTTCCCCGCCCTCCAGCGGCATGATGTACAGCTGCGGCGTCCCCGAACGGTCGCTTTCGAAAACGATGCGCTTGCCGTCGGGGCTGAAGCTGGGCGAGGTCTCGATCGAGGGCGCGGTGGTCAGCGGACGCTGCGCGCCGGTGGCCACATCCATCAGCCAGATGTCGGTATTGCCGCCGTTTTCATGCGAATAGGCGACCCAACGGCCATCCGGGCTGAACGAAGGCGCAAAGGCCATCGAACCCTGGTCGATCGTCAGCGGCCGCGACGTCACCGTCGCCACATCCATCAGCTGGATTTGCGGAAAGCCACTGTCATAGCTGGTGTACAGCAGCTTGCGACCGTCGGCGGAGAACTTGGGTGCCAGCACCAGCGACGAACTGTCGGTCATCCACAGGATGTTCGCGCCGTCGTAATCCATGACGCCGATCCGCTTGATACGGGCGTTCTTGGGTCCGGTTTCCTGAACAAAGGCCACGCGGCTGTCGAAATAGGGCTTTTCCCCCGTCAGTCGCACATAGACCTGATCGGCGATCTTATGTGCCGCACGGCGCCAATCGGCCGCGCGGGCGTCGAACTGCATCCCGTCGCCCTGCGGCTGCCCAGAGATCACATCATACAGCCGGAACCGCACGCTAATGTTGTCGCCGTTCTGCGTCACCTCGGCCGAGACCATGGCCTGCGCATTGATCGCGCGCCAATCCTCATAGCTGACGGCTTCGGCAAAGCTGGCAGGTTTTGCGACATGGCTTTCGGCCGGGATCTCTCGGAACAGGCCTGTGCCGGTCAGATCGTCGGCCACGACACCGCGCACTTTCGCGGCCATGTCGGCGGACCCGTGGAAGGACGGGATGGCGATGGCCATCGGCTCGATCACGCCATCGGTGATCTCGATACGCAGGGGGGTGTCCTGCGCATGGGCCGCGGTGCCGATCATGCCGGTCGAAACCGACAGGGCCATCAGCAGGGCCGTAGCGAGGATAAGCTTGCGGAACATGACGTCCTCATTACCTTGGGTCGGGCAAAAGCGAAAGGCCGCCTTCGATCCCTGTTATACTTAAAATTCAACGCCGTCGGGGCGGAAATCGACCACGACATCACGCCAGCGCCCGTATTTGGACGCTGGCAGGTCGAAACCTGCCCTCCCGCACATCAGGATGGCACGGCGCGCGACCTCGAAGGCCTGCTGGGCGCCGGTTTCCGAACCACCATTGTAATCCACGATGCGCAGGCTGTTCTGGTCTGGCACGCCCTGCGGCGTCAAGCTGAACCCGACCGAGACCGTCATCCGCGACGCCTCCACCGACAGCGCGCCGACGTTCCAGCAGTTCTGGATGGCGAACCGCAGACCTTCACGTTCGGCAAATGACATCGGCTGGCCCAAGGGCGCGGCATTCGCACCATCCTGACCGTCGCGGTCTTCGGGAACGACGGGCACCAGCTGCATCAGGTCGCGCGGCGGACCCGAGGCATCGTTTTCACCGTCGCCCGCGCCATTCCCGGCCATGGCCCCGGCCAATGCCGCCGCCAGCGGGTCCTGCCCTGCCGACGCGCCGCTGCCGCCCTCGATCGATTGGCGATCGCCGCCAAAGGCATCCCCGGTTGAGGCGCTGTCTTGCCCCTGAATGCCCGAAGCGCCTTCCTGCGCCTCGCGCAGCGCATCCTCCAGCGCCTGCCGGTCGGCCTCGGCCTGACGGTCTGCAGCGGCTTCCCGCTCTGCCACAGCTCGACGCTCTGCCTCTGCTTGACGGGCGGCTTGTGCTTGACGGGCGGCTTCTGCCTGTCGGTCTGCGGCGGCTTGGCGTTCAGCTTCGGCCTGACGCTCGGCCTCGGCTGCGCGCGCGGCCTCTGCCTGACGTTCAGCTTCAGCTTCGCGTTCCGCCTCGGCACGACGTTCGGCTTCAGCCTCGCGTTCTGCTTCAGCCTGGCGCTCAGCTTCTGCTTCGCGGGCGGCTTCTGCTTGGCGGGCGGCTTCTTCACGCTCGGCTGCGGTGCGGCGCTCGGCCTCGCGCTCGGCTTCCGCCTCGGCGGCGCGACGTTCCTCGGCCTGACGCTCTTCCGCCGCACGTTCCGCTTCAGCGGCCTGACGCTCGGCCTCTTCGCGTTCCGCCTCGGCGGCACGGCGGGCTTCTGCTTCACGGGCTTCCGTCTGGCGGGCAACCTCGGCGGCGCGTTGTTCTTCTACGGCCTGTTCTGCCGCTTCGGCGGCACGGCGATCCGCCGCCTCCTGCGCGGCTTCGGCCTCGGCTACTGCTTCTCGACGCTCGGCAGCGGCCTGTTCTTCGGCGGCCTCGGCCTGACGCGCCGCCTCTTGGCTGGCGGCCTGCTGTTGGGCCACGCGTGCGGCCTCGACCTCGGCGGCGCGTTCGGTGGCGGCGCGTTGTTCGGCAGCGCGGGCCGCTTCGGCAGCGGCCTGGCGGCGGTTGAATTCCTGAACCAGCCCCGCCGGACGATCCTGCGGACGGGGCGAGGCGTCCAGCGCCAGCGCCGAACGCGGTGCCACGGGCGTCGCAACCACGTCCGGCGCGGCGGCAACCGGCTGGCTGGGTTGCGCCACTGGTGCCGGGGCCGAAGGTGCGGAGGGAATACGCGGCGCCGCCTCATCCGGCTGATCAGCGGTGGCGGTGGGCAGATCGGTCGCCACCTCGACCGGATCGGCGGCCTGGAAATCACTCAGGTCGGGGACCGCCTCGGAGGCATCCGGCGTCGCCAGCGGTGTGGCTTCGGCGGGCTGCGGCGGTTGCGCGTCCACCGGGCGGGCGGTGCCATTGGCATCGACCTGCTGTTCGGACTGGTTGGCAACCGCGGACGCATCAGCGCCCACGGGACCCGCTCCGCGTGACGCCGCCGCCAGCTTTTCGAAATCGGAGCCGCTGATCGTTGACACCTGGGTCGAGCGGACCGGCGTGCTGGGCTGCGGGCGGAACAGCGCACCGCCCACGATGGCCCAGAGGATCAGCACCCCATGCGCGACCCCCGAAACCCAATAGCCGGTGCGGCTTTCACGATCATCCATGGCCTAGCCGTCCATCCGTGGGCCGCCGGCCTCGGTGACCAGCACGATGTCGGTGATGCCCGCGGCGTTCAGCGCACCCATGATTTGAACGACGCGCGAATAGGGAATGGCCCCGTCGGCGCGCAGGAAGACCCGGCCCGACTGACGATCCGCCAGCGCGGTTCTCAGCGCGGACACGACCTGATCATCCTCGACCGGCTGGTCCATGACCAGCATCTGTCCCTCGGCGGGGATCGAGATGACCAGCGGTTCCTCCTGCTCGGTCGGGACGGCGTTTGCTGCAGTCTGCGGCAGGTTCAGTGGCACGCCCGCGGTCATCAGCGGGGCGGCGACCATGAAGATGACCAGCAGCACCAGCATCACGTTGACGAAGGGCGTGACGTTGATCTCGGACATCGGCTGGTTGCGCCGACGCCCCTTGCGGCTGACCCGTTTGACGACCGAGGATCCCATGACTTACGCCTCGTCCATTTGGCGCGACAGCAGCGTCGAGAATTCGTCCGAGAACGCCTCCCACCCGCCGGTGATGCGTTCCGCGTCGCCCGACAGCTTGTTGTAGAAGACCACGGCAGGAATGGCCGCGACCAGGCCCAAGGCGGTGGCCAGCAACGCCTCGGCGATGCCCGGCGCCACGACGGCCAAGCTGGTATCCTGCGACAATGCGATTCCCTCGAAGGCGGTCTTGATGCCCCAGACTGTGCCGAACAGACCGATGAAGGGCGCGGTCGACCCCACGGTGGCCAGGAAGGATAACCCGCGGAACAGGCGCTGCTCCTCGCGCTGGATGGCGACGTTCATGGCGCGGTCGATGCGGCTGATGCCGCCAGGGATCAGGCGACCGTCATCGCGGTGGCTGCGGCGCCATTCGGTCATGCCGGCGGCGAAGATGCGTTCGGATGCGCCCTTGGGCCGGTCGCCAAGGCGGTCGTAAAGATCGTCCAAGGGCTCTCCGGACCAGAAAGCGCGGTCGAAACGGCTGGCTTCGGTACGGGCGCGGGCAAAGACCATGAACTTCTGGACGATGATCGCCCATGCCCAGAACGAGGCCACGATCAGGATGATCATGACCACCTGAACCGTCAGGGACGCGCGAAAGAACAACGCCATTGCCGAGAAATCTAGGGCCTCAGCGGCCTGAATGGGTTCCATAATCACTGCCTTATCATCAAGGATCGACGGCTGCGTGTCGCAGCCTGCTGTTGCGCATCTTTTACCGCGTTCCTAGCAACTGTTTCAGCCCCCGGCGCAACACAATGGCGTCACTTTTATGCAATCCGCAGCCGATATGCCGCAATCGCGCGATAGGACGGGCGCAGCGCATCGGCCAGTGCAGCCAGTTCACCGGTCAGTTCGGGCAGCGGGCCTTCGGGTCCGCCGAACCCGGTCGAGGCGTTGACCGCATCGTACCAGACCGCGCCCCAGACGCCGTCCTCGGGGTGGGGACCGGGGGTCCATGCCAGCATGGCGGGGGTGAATTCGATGCCGATCACCGCACAAAGCGCCCGCAATGCACGCTCAGGGTCGCGGCGGATATCGGCGCTGTCGATCACCACGGGGCCCGGGCCGCTTGCGGACATCTGTCGGAACATCTGCCATTGACGGTCGAAGCCCAGTTCCGCCGGATCGGGCAGCCCGCGTTTCTGCGCAAAAGATGCAACCACCCGTTCGGGTTCGCGAATCAGAAAGACATTGGTGACCTTGTCGGTCCAGCCCAGATCCATATCAGGCAGCATGTGCTGGACCATATGCTTTTGATATTGCAGCGGTGCCGCGCCGCCGGTGGTCAGCACCGGCAGGACATTGCGCCAGTCTGCCTGCTGGCTGGCGATGACCTGTTCGCGCATCGGGTGCGGCAGGCCCGTCTGCACCAGATAATGCGCATAGAACGGTTCATCGACACAGGCGCAATCGCCGCGCGCCCCAAAGCTGCGCATCATCGCCGTCGAGAGGTTCCGCGGCCCCGACCACATGGCGATGCGGCGCGTCATCCGCGCAGTGCCGCCGCCAGATCGGCTGGCAGACGCACGGGCCGGCCCTTGGCGTCCAGACAGGCGATGGTGACGCGGGCGGTGAACAGGGTTTCGTCACCGCGCATGACCTTTTGATCCACCACCACCCGCGCGGGGCTGCCCTGCGCCAGATCGGTCACGACCGTCAGCAGATCATCGAAACGGGCGGGACGCAGGTAATCCGCCTCGACCCGCCGGACGGCGAAGACATGGCCGGTGGTCTGCTGCATCGCCAGCTGGTCGATGCCCAAGGTCCGCAGCCATTCGCTGCGGCCCCGTTCGATGAATTTCAGATAGTTGGCATAATAGACGATACCGGCAAGGTCGGTATCCTCGTAATAGACGCGGAGGGTGATGTCATGGCTCATGCCCCGCAGGCTAAGGCGCTGAGCCCGCTTGCGCAATCGGGCTTAGCCGGGGAACAGCGTTGCCTGACCGGGGGGCGTCGGCATGTCCAGCCCCAGATGCCGCCATGCCCGTGCCGCCAGCTGACGCCCACGCGGCGTGCGGGCGATCAGACCCTGTTGCAGCAGGTAAGGCTCGATCACTTCCTCGATCGCGTCGCGACTTTCCGACAGCGCCGCCGACAGCGTCTCGACCCCCACCGGCCCCCCGCCATAATGCTGCGCCATCAACGTCAGATAGCGGCGGTCGGCGCCGTCCAGACCCAGATCATCGACGCCAAGCCGGTTCAGCGCCATGTCGGCGATGTCGCGGGTCAGGCGACCATTGCCCTCGACCAGCGCGAAATCGACGACACGGCGCAGCAGACGGCCTGCGATGCGTGGAGTGCCACGGGCGCGGCGGGCGATCTCCATCGTGCCTTCGGGTTCGGCGCTGATCCCCATCATCCGCGCCCCACGCTGGACGATCAGGTCCAATTCGCCGATCTCATAGAACTGCAGACGGGTGGGAATGCCGAAACGGTCGCGCAGAGGCGTCGTCAGCAGGCCAAGCCGCGTCGTCGCGCCGACCAGCGTGAAGGGCTGCAATTCGATGCGCACCGTACGGGCGGCGGGGCCTTCGCCGATCACCAAGTCCAGCTCGAAATCCTCCATTGCGGGATAGAGGACTTCTTCCACCGCAGGGTTCATGCGGTGAATTTCGTCGATGAACAGAACATCGCGCGATTCCAGATTGGTCAGGATCGCCGCCAGATCCCCCGCCCGCGCGATCACCGGACCCGAGGTCATGCGGAAGTTTACACCCAGTTCGCGCGCCATGATCTGTGCAAGCGTGGTCTTGCCCAGACCCGGAGGGCCGAAGAACAGCGTGTGATCCATAGCCTTGCCGCGCATCTTCGCGCTTTCAATGAAGACCCGCAGGTTGGCGCGCGCCTCGGCCTGACCGACGAATTCCGACAGGTTCTGAGGGCGAAGGGCACGGTCTTCGGCATCGCCATCCAGCTTTTCGGGGCGCAGATCGGGGTCGGGCTGGGTCATCAATGGCTCCAAGGCCCTTGGCTGCGGCCTTGGCCGCTGCGGGGGATGCGTGTGGGCGTGGCTGGTTCAGGTGCCGCACGCATCGCCATCAGACGGGCGATGCGTTCCTCGGTCGGGGGGTGCGTGGTGAACAGCTTGTCCATCCGCAGACCGGCCAGCGGGTTGATGATGAACATGGATGCCGCTGCTGGGTTCTGTTCGGCAGGCATATTCACCGTGCGCCCCGCAGCCCCCGCGATCCGCTGCAAAGCCGATGCCAAGGCCCGCGGCTGGCCGCAGATTTCAGCGCCGGTCTTGTCGGCTTCGTATTCGCGGGCGCGCGATACGGCCATCTGAACCATCGTCGCGGCCAAAGGCGCAAGGATCATGGCGGCAATCGACCCCAGCATCCCACCCCGGTCGTCGCGGCGGGTGAAGATCATCATGTTCCCCATCATCGCAATGGCACCGGCCATCGTCGCGGTGATGGTCATGGTCAGCGTGTCGCGGTGTTTGATATGGGCCAGTTCATGCGCGATGACGCCGGCCAGTTCGTCCGGGGTCAGCGTGTTGACCAGCCCCTGCGTCACCGCCACGGCGGCATTTGCCGGATTGCGACCGGTGGCAAAGGCGTTGGGCTGTTCGGTCGGCAGCAGATACAGCTTGGGCATCGGCAGGCCCGCACGTTCGGCAAGGCGCGCCGTCATGGCGTGGATCTTGGCACCCTGATGGGGTGACAATTCGACCGCGCCCTGCTGGCGCAGAACCATCTTGTCGCTGTTCCAATAGCCAAAGAAGTTCATGCCGCCCGCGATCAGAAAGGCGATGATCACGCCCCCCTGCCCACCCATCATCCAGCCAAGGGCCATGACCAGCGCGGTCATGGCAGCCATCAGCAAGAAGACCTTCGCGTTACCTGCCATTCTGCATTTCCTTCGGATCAGTCCTTGGGCGCCAAGGCCTTCAGCGCCGCGCGGATCAACGCCTGCATGGTGGCGCCCGGTTCCCGCGCCTGCGCCTCGGCCACAGCGCCCGCCGCCTCCGAGGGACCATAGCCCAGGTTCGTCAGCGCCGACAGCGCGTCCGCCATCGCCTGCCCCGAATGCGCACCGTCGGTGGCCGGGCGCGCCTTGTCGCCGGGGATCGACCCCGGCGCCAAGGCGGCGGACGCGCCGGGCTCGATGCCCGGCTCGTCCGCACCCCCGCCCGCCATCTGCGCGCCGGCATCGACCGTGAAGCTGCCGCCCAAGGCCATCACCGAGGGCGCCTTATCCTTCAGTTCCAGCACGATCCGCTGCGCCAGCTTCGGCCCTACTCCGTTGGCCTTGCGAACGGATGCCCAATCGCCAAGCGCTATCGCGCGGCCCAGACCTTCCGGACCAAGCGTGCCAAGAATGGCCAGCGAGACCTTGGCCCCCACGCCCTGCACGCTGGTCAGCAGCCGGTGCCATTCCTTCTCCAGCATGGTGGTGAAGCCGAACAGCTGCAGCAGATCCTCGCGCACGACCAGCTCGGTATAGAGCGCCGCCGCCTGCCCGACCGGAGGCAGCCCCGCACCCGTCCGTTCGCTGACATGCACGATGTAACCTACGCCCCGCACGTCGATCAGCACGTGATCCTGCGCGCGGTGGATGATGACGCCTGCGATGCGTCCGATCATGCCGCGCCCCGCTTGGGCTGCGCCACGCGCAACGTGCGGCTTTGAAGGTGGCGGGCGTGACAGATGGCAATGGCCAGCGCGTCTGCCGCATCGGCGCTTTCGAACTGCACCCCCGCCAGCTGAACGCGCACCATGTGCTGCACCTGTTCCTTGGCCGCGTGGCCCACGCCGACGACCGTTTTCTTGACCGCATTCGGAGCATATTCGCCGACGGTGATGCCGGCCTCGGCCGGGGCCAGCAGGGCGACGCCGCGCGCCTGTCCCAGCTTCAGCGTGCCGGTGGCATCCTTGTTGACGAAGGTCTGTTCGACCGCCGCCTCATCGGGCTGATGGGTGGCGATAACGGCGCAGAGCCCCCGGAACAGCACCGACAGTCTGGACCCCAGATCCTGATCGCCGTCCGAATGAATCGTACCATTGGCGACATGCCGGATGCGGGACCCGTCCACCTGGATGATCCCCCAGCCCATGTTGCGCAGACCGGGATCGATGCCCAAGACCTTCATACTGCCCCCTTTTTTCTTATGACTAGCACGAAGCGCGAACATCCGCCAAGGCGCTATTCCTCCAGCACGTCCAGGACGCCGGGGACGGCGCGCAGGGCTTGGCGGGCGGGAGTGGTCAGGGGGGCGTCATTGGCGATCTCGATCTCGATGACCTCATCGCCTTCGCGCAGGCGCAGGCGAACGGGGCCGCGCGACCGCGAGGGCACGATGATGTCGCTGCGGATGCGGCCCAAGACCTCGGCCAGACGGGGGATGGTGTCGGCCCCCTGCATTTCGACGGCAAGGCAGCCCGCGCCCGCATCCGCCACCGCGTCTTCCAGCGCGGTCACGGAATTGGCCAGCATCTTGACCTGATCGCCCGAGGGTTCGACCTTGACCTGCAGGACCACGTTCTGCCCTGGTTCCAACCGATCACGCGATGCATTCAGCAGGTCGGAAAACACCGTGACCTCGTAAAGACCCGTGGGATCCGACAGGCTGACGAAGGCGTATTGCGTGCCCTTGGCGGATTTGCGTTCCATGCGCGCGGCCACGGTGCCGGCGATCTGGGCGACCATCGGGCCGCCAAGGGCCTCCTGGCTGATCTCGGCCAGGGTCTGGACCTTTTTGCGGCGCAGGGCGGGCAGGTAATCGTCCAGCGGATGGCCCGACAGGTAGAACCCGACGGCCTTATGTTCTTCACCCAGCTTCTCGGCGGGCAGCCAGATGCCGGCGATGGGCGCGCGTGGCGGCGGCAGATCCTCACCCCCGCCGAACAGGGATGTCTGGTTCGAGTTCGCCTGTTCCTGCACCGCCGCCGACCATGCCACCAGCCCGTCTAGCGATTTCATCACCCGGGCGCGGTTGTCGTCCAGCAGGTCAAAGGCACCGGCGCGGGCCAGCATCTCCAGCGGGCGCTTGCCGACGCGCTTCATGTCCACGCGCCGGGCAAAATCGAATAGGTCGCGGAAGGGTTCATCGCCCCGCGCGGTTTCAATCAGCTTCATCGCCTCGAGGCCCACGCCCTTCAGCGCGCCCAGCGCATAGTGGATACGGCCTTCCTTGACCGTAAAGGTGGGCGCGGATCGGCTGACGCAGGGGGGGACGATCTCGATGCCCATCCGGTCGCATTCGCGCTTATAGACGGCCAGCTTGTCGGTCAGATGGATATCGCAGTTCATCACCGCGGCCATGAATTCGACCGGATGGTTCGCCTTCAGCCATGCCGTCTGATAGCTGACGACCGCATAGGCCGCCGCGTGCGATTTGTTGAAGCCATAGTTGGCGAATTTCTCCAGCAGGTCGAAAACCTCACCGGCCTTCTTCTCCGGCACCTTGTTTTCGATGCTGCCTTTGACAAACTTCGGGCGTTCCTTCGCCATCTCGGCGGCGATCTTTTTACCCATGGCGCGGCGCAACAGGTCGGCGCCGCCAAGGCTGTAACCGGCCATGACCTGCGCGATCTGCATCACCTGTTCCTGATAGACGATGATGCCCTGCGTTTCGGCCAGAATATGGTCGATGGTCGGATGGACCAATTCCAGATCCCGCGCGCCGTTCTTCACGTCGCAATAGACCGGAATGTTTTCCATCGGACCGGGGCGATACAGCGCCACAAGGGCGACGATATCCTCGATACAGGTGGGTTTCATGCGCCGCAGCGCGTCCATCATGCCGCTGGATTCCACCTGGAACACCGCGACCGTGCGGGCGGATGCGAACAGGTCATAGCTGACCTTGTCGTCCAGCGGGATCAGGTTGATCTGGTTTTCCGTCCCCGGCGTGGGTTCATACAGCTGACGGCCATCGGCGGCGACATGCAGGGGACGTCCGCCCCCGTTGATCAGATCGACGGCATTCTGGATGACGGTCAGGGTCTTCAGACCCAGGAAGTCGAACTTGACCAGACCGGCCTGTTCCACCCACTTCATGTTGAACTGGGTCGCGGGCATGTCGGACGCGGGGTCGCGATACAACGGCACCAGCCGGTCCAGCGGCCTGTCCCCGATTACCACACCCGCCGCATGGGTGGATGCGTTGCGGTACAGACCCTCCAGCTGCTCGGCATAATCCAGCAGACGGGCGACGACCTCTTCCTTGGCGGCTTCGCGCAGGCGGGGTTCGTCGGCGCGGGCCTTGGTGATGCTGACCGGCTTGACGCCTTCCACCGGGATCATCTTGGACAGGCGATCCACCTGCCCGAACGGCAGTTGCAGCACGCGACCAACGTCACGGACAGCCGCCTTGGACAGCAGCGCGCCAAAGGTGATGATCTGCCCGACCTTATCGGCCCCGTATTTCTTCTGCACATAGCGGATCACCTCTTCGCGACGGTCCATGCAGAAGTCGATATCGAAGTCGGGCATGCTGACGCGTTCGGGGTTCAGGAAGCGTTCGAACAGCAGGCTGTAGCGCAGCGGATCAAGGTCGGTGATGGTCAGCGCATAGGCCACCAGCGACCCGGCGCCCGACCCTCGGCCCGGACCGACGGGAATGCCCTGATCCTTGGCCCAGCCGATGAAGTCGGCCACGATCAGGAAATAGCCGGGGAAGCCCATCTGCTCGATGATGCCCAGTTCGAAATCCAGCCTTGCGTGGTAATCCTCGACGCTGACGGCATGGGGGATGACCTTCAGCCGCGCTTCGAGGCCCTCACGCGCCTGACGGCGCAGTTCGGTCACCTCGTCATCGGCGAATTTCGGCAGGATCGGCGCGTGGCGGGCGACGGCGAAGGCGCAGCGGCGGGCGATTTCGACGGTATTCTCGATCGCCTCGGGCAGATCGGCGAACAGCACCGCCATTTCCTGCGGCGTCTTGAAGTGATGCTGTGGCGTCAGGCGGCGACGAGGCTGGGACTGGTCGACATAGGCTTTTTCGGCGATGCAGATCAGCGCGTCATGCGCCTCGTACATGGTGGATTTCGGGAAATAGACGTCATTCGTGGCCACCAGCGGCAGATCGCGCGCATAGGCCAGTTCGATCAGACCGGCCTCGGATGCGGCCTCGGCCAGCATCAACTGCCCGTTGTCACCGGGATGGCGCTGCAATTCGACATAGAGCCGCGTTGGAAAGGCCTTGGCCAGCCGGTCGGCCAGCGCATTCGCCTTATCCGCCTGCCCCTGCGCGATCAGCAGACCCAATGGGCCGGTCGCGCCGCCGGTCAGACAGATCAGGCCTTCGGACCGGTCGCACAGCTCCTCGACCGTGACATGCGGCAGCGCCCCGCCTTCGCGCAGGTACAGGCAGGACGACAGCGACATCAGGTTCAGCCAGCCCGCCTGATTTTGCGCCAGCAGAACCACGGGGCCGGTGGCATCCCCCTGCAGGGTCACCTGACAGCCGACGATGGGCTGCACGCCCTTGTCCTGCGCCTTCACGCTGAATTCCAGTGCGGCGAACATGTTGTTGCTGTCCGTCAGCGCCACGGCGGGCATACCGGCATCTGCCGCCAAAGCGGGCAGTTTGCCTACAGGGATCGCACCTTCCAGCAACGAATGCTCGGAATGTGTGCGAAGATGGATGAATTGGGGGGAATTTGCGGCCATAATCAGGACAGTATCTCAGCCTGTCCAAACAGTGCAATTGCCCTGACGGGGATTTGCGGTCTAAGCAGGGCAGGTTTTGACCAAGGGGACGAAATTTGAACAGTACCGCCGTCTTTCGCGCCGAGGGGATCGGCAAGTCCTATCCCGGCGTCCGCGCCAATGACGACGTGTCCTTTCAGGTCGATGCGGGGCAGATCCACGCGCTGCTGGGTGAAAATGGGGCGGGCAAATCGACGCTGGTCAAGATGATCTATGGCCTCGTGCGACCCGATCAGGGGCAGATGTCGCTGATGGGCGCGCCCCATACGCCAGCCGATCCGCGTGCCGCGCGTGCGGAGGGCGTGGCGATGGTTTTTCAGCATTTCAGCCTGTTTGACGCCCTGACCGTGGCCGAAAACATCGCGCTGGGCATGGAGAACCCGCCCCCGCGGCGCGAACTGGCCGCCCGCATCACCAAGGTCAGCCATGATTTCGGCCTGCCACTGAACCCCGCCCGCCGCATCGTCACCCTGTCGGCAGGCGAACGTCAGCGGGTGGAAATCATCCGCTGCCTGCTGCAGAACCCCCGCCTGCTGATCATGGATGAACCCACCAGCGTCCTGACCCCGCAAGAGGCCGAGCTGCTGTTCGCCACCCTGCGCAAGCTGGCCGCCCAAGGTACCGCAATCCTCTATATCAGCCACAAGCTGGACGAGATCCGCACCCATTGCGATTGCGCCACCATCCTGCGTCATGGCCGCGTGGTCGACAGCTGCGATCCCCGCGCCCATTCGGCCCGCGAACTGGCCGCGATGATGGTCGGAGGCGAGATGCGCGATATCGACCGCACGGGGCGTCAAGCGGGCGACGTGCTGCTGACCGTCCGCGACCTGTCGCTGCCCGCCCCCAATACCGAAGGGACGGCGCTGAAATCGGTGTCGCTGGACCTGCGCGCCGGACAGATCCTGGGGATCGGCGGCGTGGCGGGCAACGGCCAGGAGGAATTGCTGGCCGCCCTGACGGGCGAGGTCCGCGCTCGCCCCGGCACCATCACGCTGGACGGGGCCGACCTGTCTCACCTGCCCCCCGAACAGCGCCGCAAGGCCGGGCTGCTGACCGCCCCCGAGGATCGCCTAGGCCATGCCGCCGTCCCCGATTTCAGCCTGACGGAAAACACGCTGCTGACCGCAGGGGCCCGCAAGGGTCTGGTCCGGAACGGCATGATCGACCACCGCGCCGCGCGCAGCTTTGCCGAAACCGTCATTGCCGGGTTCGATGTCCGCACCCCCGGCCCCCATGTCGCGGCACGTGCCCTGTCGGGCGGCAACCTGCAGAAATTCGTGATCGGGCGCGAGGTCCTGCAGGACCCCCGCGTTCTGGTCGTCAACCAGCCCACCTGGGGCGTCGATGCCAGTGCCGCCGCCTTCGTGCGGCAGTCGCTGCTGGATCTGGCGCGGCAGGGGGCGGGTGTCATCGTCATCTCTCAGGACCTGGACGAGCTTTTGGAACTTTCCGACCAATTCTGCGCCCTGAACGAAGGCCGCCTTTCCGAACCCCAGCCCACCGAGGGGCTGACGCTGGACCAGATCGGCCTGATGCTGGGCGGCACGCATGGCATGCAGGAAGCCGCGCTATGATCCAGCTTGTTCCGCGCAGCACCGCATCGACCTTCTGGCAGATCGCAACGCCCGTCATGGCGGTTCTGGCCACGATGATCGCGGGCGGCATCCTGTTCGCGATCATGGGGTATGACCCCGTGACCGCCATCCGCACCATCTTCTGGGACCCGCTGTTCGGACCAGCCGCCGCTTATTCCCGACCGCAGCTGCTGGTCAAGGCCGCGCCGCTGATCCTGATCGCCTCGGGTCTGGCGATCGGCTTTCGCGCCGGCATCTGGAACATCGGCGCCGAGGGGCAATACATCATCGGCGGGCTGACCGGCGGCGCGGTGGCGCTGGCCGCCTATCCTGCCGAAGGTGCGTGGATCTTCCCCGCCATGGTCATTGCGGGGGCGGCCGGTGGCTGGGCGTGGGGCATGATCCCCGCCCTGCTGCGCAACTGGTTCGGCGCATCGGAAATTCTGGTGTCGCTGATGCTGGTCTATGTCGCACAACGTGTCGCCGCATGGATGGCCTTCGGGCCGATGAAAAACCCCGAAGGCTTTGGTTTTCCGGGGTCGCGCAACCTGCAGCAATATCCATCGGCATCCAATCCCGAACTGATCGCAGGCACCGGCGCGCATTGGGGCGTCGTGGCCGCCGCCGTCGCCGTTCTGGTGACATGGGTGCTGGTCAGCCGCCACATTCGCGGTTTCCACATCCGCGCGGCAGGCTCCGCCCCCCGTGCCGCGCGCTTTGCCGGTGTCAGCCCCGCCACGCTGGTGGCCTTCAGCCTTGGCCTGTCCGGCGCGCTGGCGGGCATGGCGGGCCTGTTCGAGGTCGCGGGCCCGGCCGGTCAGATCACCGACAAGCTGGGCACCGGATACGGCTTCACCGCCATTATCGTGGCCTTCCTTGGCCGCCTGCATCCGGTCGGCATCCTGCTGGCCGGGCTGCTGCTGGCGCTGACCTATATCGGCGGCGAACTGGCGCAGCTGACCATGCAGCTTCCCGCAGCCACCGTGCAGGTGTTCCAAGGCATGCTGCTGTTCTTCCTGCTGGGTTTTGATGTGCTGACCCGGTTCCGCATTCAGGGAAGGGGCAAGTCATGATCGATCCGCTTTCGGTCTTCCTGCTGCTGCTGTCGGCTTCCACGCCGATCCTGTTCGCGGCCCTTGGTGAATTGATCGCCGAACGCGCGGGCATCCTGAACCTTGGGGTCGAGGGGATGATGATCACCGGTGCGCTGGCCGGTTTCGCCGCCGCCTATGCCAGCGGCAATCCCTTCGTCGGCTTTGCGGTGGCAGCATTGGCGGGGGCGGCGATATCGTTGCTGTACACCGTTCTGACGCAGGTGTTCCTGGCCAATCAGGTGGCATCAGGTCTGTCGCTGACCCTGTTCGGGCTGGGCCTTGCCGCCATGTTCGGCAAACCCTTCGAGGGAGTGAAGGCCCCGCCCATGCCCGGCGGCCCCTTGGGCATCAACTGGATCGTCTGGCTGGGGCTGCTGATGGTGCCGGTCATCTGGTGGTTCCTGAACCGCACCCGCCGCGGGCTGATCCTGCGCGCGGTCGGCGAAAACCACGAGGCCGCCCACGCGCTTGGCTATGACGTCCGGCTGACCCGCACCGCAGCCATCGCCTTTGGCGGGGCAATGGCAGGCATCGGCGGCGCCTTCATCAGCATCGCCACAGTCCTGCAATGGACCGAGGGCATGACCGCAGGCGCGGGCTGGATCGCGCTTGCCATCGTGGTCTTTTCCAGCTGGACGGCCTTTGGCGTGCTAGCCGGCGCATGGCTGTTCGGCGGCGTCACCGTCCTGCAGCTGCGCCTGCAGGCGGCCGAGGTTGACGTGCCCGTCCAGCTGTTGTCGATGGCGCCCTATCTTGCCACGATCATCGTTCTTGTGCTGATCTCGGCCCGGCAGAAATACAGCCGCAAGGCCGGTGGCGCGGCCCCCGGTTCCTTGGGCAACAACTTTCACGCGCTGCGCTGAACGCGGCCAGACACCCTTCCAACAGAGGATACCCCACATGCAACGCAGAACCCTTCTTGCCTCGGCCTCCGCGATCCTGATGGCCATGGCCGTCCCCGCCATGGCGCAGGACGAGCCGCTGAAGGTCGGCTTCATCTATGTCGGCCCGGTGGGCGACGGCGGCTGGACCTTCCAGCACGATCAGGCCCGCCAAGCGGTCGAGGCCGAATATGGCGACAAGGTCGAGACCACCTTCATCGAAAGCGTGCCGGAAGGGGCCGATGCCGAACGTGCGCTGACCCAACTGGCGCTGGCGGGCAACAAGCTGATCTTCGCGACCAGCTTCGGCTTCATGGACCCGGTGATGAACGTCGCGGCGAAATTCCCCGACGTGAAATTCGAACATGCCACCGGCTACAAGCAGGCGGAAAACGTCGCCACTTATGACGCCCGCTTCTACGAAGGCCGCGCCGTCACGGGCACCATCGCGGGTCGCATGACGGAATCGAACAAGATCGGCTATATCGGGTCCTTCCCCATCCCCGAGGTGATCCAGGGCATCAACTCCAGCTTCATCCACGCCAAGAAGGTGAACCCCGACGTCGAGATGAAGGTGGTCTGGGCCTACAGCTGGTTCGATCCGGCGAAAGAGGCCGACGCCGCATCCGCCCTGCTGGCCGAAGGCGTCAACGTGATCCTGCAGCACACCAATTCAACCGCGCCGCTTGCCAAGGCGCAGGAAGCCGGCGCCATCGGCTTCGGTCAGGCCAGCGACATGGCGGCCTTTGCCCCCAGCCCGCGCGTGGCATCCATCATCGACGAATGGTCGCCCTATTACATCAAGCGCGTGGGCCAGATGCTGGACGGCACATGGGAAAGCGGCGCCAGCTGGGCCGGCATCGGTGAAGGCGAAGTCGTCATCGGCGAGATCACCAACGCCGTCCCCGCCGAGGTCAAGGCCGAGGCCGAGGCCCTGCGCGACAAGATCGGCGCGGGCGAATACCACCCCTTCACCGGCCCGCTGAACAAGGCTGACGGCACCGAATGGCTGGCCGAGGGTGAAACCGCCCCCGACAGCGACCTGCAAAGCATGAACTTCTTCGTCGAAGGCATCACCGCGCAGATCCCGCAGTAATCTGTCCGATCCGACACAACGCCCCGCCCTGTCCGACAGGGCGGGGCGTTCGCATTTCCACCTGCAGGCGTCCAAGCAGCCTTGCGGATGATGCGGTGCCCTGTGCAATGTAAAGAACCCGTGACCGCCGCAGGCCGCCCTGTCGCCAGCGCCCCCAGATACAGGCTCAGATGCCGTCCCTGCACCCCCGCCAGCTGGCCAGAATCGCCTATCGCCGCCTTCCCGCCCTTGGCCCCGTCGCGATGGACGCGCTGCAGCGTCGCCGCCATTCCGAACGCCGCGAACCGGCGCATCTGAACGTGATGACATCGCTTGGGGGGCATGATGCGGATGTGTTGCAAGTGATGCTGCTGTCGCTGTCGCAATCCCACCCCGGCGATCAGATCGACTTCTGGCTGTTCCACCTGAGCCTGTCTCAGGACAAGCTGGATGCCCTTGGCGCCTTCTGCGACGGCCTGCCGAACCTGGTGCTGCATGTGATCACCGTGCAGGAGCGTAAGGATTTCGCGACCCTCAGCCAACTGGGCAACCGGCCTTTCGGCGCGCGCTTCCTGTGGTTCATCGCACATGAATACCTGCCCGCGACCATGGACCGGATCATTTACATCGACCCGCTGGACACGCTTGTGACGGGCGATCTGCTGCCCTTCGCGACGCAACCGCTGCTGGGCCAATACGTTGCCGCTTGCCGCGAATTGCCCACGACGCCGCCGATCCTGTGCAGGCCGGCCCTGCCGCCGCAGGGTCGGGCGTTGTCGGATGCCAAGGTGCTGCGGATCTCCAAGGGGGTCTTCAACAGCGGAGTGATGGTCATCGATCTGGACCGTCTGCGCCGCGACGGCGTCGGCATTCAGACCTATCTGCAGACGGCCACGCGGGCGCAGGAGCGAGGGCTGGGGTTCGGGGATCAAGGGCTTTATTCGCTGACACATGGCAGCAATTACCTGCGGGCGCATGACCGCTACAACTACCGCTTCCACGACGTCCCGCGCAAATTCGACCCGGTGGTGATCCATTTTGCGGGCCGGATCGCCAAGCCTTTCCACCTAAAGCTGTCCGGGGATCAGGAACAACAGATCCTGACGCATCTGGCGCAGACCGGCGACCGGGCGCTGCGGCTGAACCCCCATCAGACGATCAAGGCAGGCGATCTGCCGTTCTATCGCCGGTGGTGGCAGCTTTGTGCGCAGACCCCGGTCCATGACCGCATCGCGCCGGTCGCCGCGGAATACGCCACCCATGTGCTGGCGCAGCCGCGGTTGCCGCTGGTCTAGTTGCCTCAGCCCATGCGTTCGCTGGCATAGCTGCCCGGCGAGGCCGGGAAGACCACCGTCTTGGCCGCATTCAGGAAGACGCGGCCATGGATATGCGCATGGACCGCGCGGGCCAGAACCTGCGCCTCGACGTCGCGACCAAGGGACACGTAATCGCTGGCCGATTGCGCATGGGTGACGCGCACGGTGTCCTGTTCGATGATCGGACCTTCGTCCAGATCGGCAGTGACATAGTGGCTGGTCGCCCCGATCAGCTTGACGCCACGCTCATAGGCCTGCTTGTAGGGGTTCGCCCCCTTGAAGCTGGGCAGGAACGAGTGGTGGATATTGATGATCCGCCCCGACATCTGCTGGCACATCCGGTCCGACAGCACCTGCATATAGCGCGCCAGCACGACCAGTTCGGCGCCCGATTCCTCGATCACGGCCATCTGACGGGCCTCGGCCTCGGCCTTGTTTTCGGGGGTGACGCGGATCATGTGAAAGGGGATGTCGTGATTGACGACGACCTTCTGGTATTCGTGGTGGTTCGAGATGACGCCCACGATATCGATCGGCAGCGCGCCGATGCGCCAGCGATACAGCAGGTCGTTCAGACAGTGACCGAAGCGGCTGACCATGATCAGCACCTTCTTCTTGACCGCGTCATCGGTCAGGCCGACCTCCATCCCCAGACGCTCGGCCACGGGGGCGATGTCGCGACGCAGGCTTTCCAGCGTGGCATCGCCTTCGGACCGGAAGCTGACGCGCATGAAGAAACGGCCGGTTTCCACATCGTCGAATTGCGCGCTGTCGGTGATGTTGCAATCGGCGTCCGCCAGAAAGCCCGAGATCGCCGCGACGATGCCGCGGGTCGAGGCGCAGGTCACGCGCAGGGTATAGGTTTTCATCTGACGTTCGTCCCCTTCATTGCCGTGGCGCGGGATCTTGCGTCCCGCGCCCCTGCATTTCGTCCTATTGTCCGCGAATGACAATCATGTTTGCGACCGCTGGCATGCGCGTCGCGACATCGCCATCAGGCGACGCCATCACGCGGCGGGCAGACGGGCCTCGACCATGCCGGCATACCAGCTGGACCCGGCGGGGATCGCCTCGTCGTTGAAGTTGTAGGCGGGGTGGTGGACCATCGCCGTGTCGCCGTTGCCGACCCAGATATAGGCGCCGGGACGTTCGTTCAGCATATAGCTGAAATCCTCGCCGCCCATCATCGGCTGCATGTCCATATCCACATCGCCGCTGATCTGGCGGGCAATGTCGGCGGCCCAATCGGTGGCCTGTTCGTTGTTCATCGTCACCGGATAACCGCGTTCGTAATTCACATCCGCCGTGGCACCCATGGCCGCGGCCATATTGGTGGCGACGCGCTTGATGGCCGCTTCCAGTTGGTCGCGGACCTCGGGGGCCAGACTGCGGGCGGTGCCCTTCAGCTTGACCACCTGCGGGATGACGTTATGCGCCGTCGAATCCGTCGTCACCACGCAGACCGAGATCACGGCGTTCTTCAGCGGGTCGATATTGCGTGCCACGATGGATTGCAGCGCCACGATGATCTGGGCGGCGGTCAGCGTCGTGTCGATGCATTCGTTCGGCTTGGCCGCATGGCCACCCTTGCCCGTGACGGTGATGTCGAACTGATCCGCCGATGCCATCATCGCGCCGGGCCGGATCGAGAACTGGCCCACCGGCATCCCCGGCATGTTGTGCATGCCATAAAATTCGTCGATGCCCCAACGATCGACCAGCCCGTCCTTGATCATCGCCTCGGCCCCTGCCCCGCCTTCCTCGGCGGGCTGGAAGATGACCACGGCGGTGCCATCGAAATTGCGGGTCTCGGCCAGATATTTCGCCGCCCCCAGCAGCATGGCGGTATGGCCGTCATGGCCGCAGGCATGCATCTTGCCCGGCGTCTTGCTGGCATATTCGACGCCGGTCTGTTCGGTGATCGGCAGCGCGTCCATGTCGGCGCGCAGACCCACAACGCGGCCCTTGCTGTCGCTGCGACCCTTGATGACGCCCACGACGCCGGTGCGACCGATGCCCTCGGTCACCTCGTCGCAACCGAATTCGCGCAGCAGTTCGGCGACCTTGCCGGCGGTGCGATGCACTTCGTAAAGCAGTTCGGGGTTTTCGTGGAAATCGCGGCGCCATGCGGTGATCTCGGGCAGCAGTTCGGCAAAGCGGTTCTTGACGGGCATGATGTTCTCCTTCGGCGGCAGGTTGGCGCGTTCCTGCATGATCTGCAAGTCTTGGCCTGCCGGACTTCAGCTGTGGGTGACGGGATCGACCAGCACACGATGACCCGGCGCAACCTCGCGATAGACCGAGGGCTGGGGCGTGTAATCGACCGGATGGATCGGCGAGGGGATCGGACGGAAGTTCAGATCCTCAGATATCTTTTTCTGGCGTGGATCGGCCACGGGCACCGCCGACATCAGCTGGCGGGTATAGCTGTGCTGCGGGTTCTCGAAGACCTGCGCACGCGTGCCCAATTCGACGATGCGGCCCAGATACATGACGCCGACGTGGTGACTGACGCGTTCGACGACGGCCATGTCGTGGCTGATGAACAGCATGGAAATGCCCATGTCCTGCTGCAATTCCATCAGCAGGTTCAACACCTGCGCCTGCACCGAGACATCCAGCGCCGACACGGCCTCATCGGCGATGATCAGCTTGGGGTTCAGCGCCAGGGCGCGTGCGATGGCGATGCGCTGGCGCTGACCGCCCGACATCTCGTGCGGGTAGCGACGCATGAAATGGCGCGGCAGCTCGACCCGGTCGAACAGGGCGGCGATGCGGTCTTCGCGTTCGCTGCGACTGCCGATTCCGTAATTCTGCATCGGCTCGGCGACCTGATCATACAGCTTCATATGCGGATCAAGGCTGGCGAAGGGGTCCTGAAAGATCATCTGCATGTCGCGCCGCGCCTTGCGCAGCGCCCGCTGCGACAGCGCCAGCACATCGGTTCCGCCCAGATCGACCTGACCCGATTCCGGTTCGACCAAGCGCAGGATCGACCGCCCGCAGGTGGATTTCCCACAGCCCGATTCACCGACCAGCGACAGGGTTTCCCCACCGTTGATGGTAAAGCTGACATCCTCGACCGCATGGACATGGGCCAGCGTGCGTCGCAGCACACCGCCCTTGACGGCAAAGCGAGTGGTCAGGTTCTGGACCGTCAGCAGCGGCTTGGGGTCGGTGACGATGATGGGTTCGGGGGCGCCATGCGTGCCGTCGCCCATCAGGCGCAGACGTTCGGGGGCAGGCTTGCCGGTCATTTCACCCAGACGGGGCACGGCGGCCAGCAGCATCTTGGTGTAATCTTCGCGCGGGTTTTCAAAGATCTGCTCGACCGGGCCTTCTTCGACCTTGTCGCCGCGGTACATGACCACGACACGATCTGCCATCTGTGCGACCACAGCCATGTCATGGGTGATGAAAAGAACGGCAATCTGTTTTTCCCGCTTCAAACGGTCGATCAGCGCCAGGATTTCGGCCTGAATCGTCACGTCCAGCGCGGTCGTGGGTTCGTCGCAGATCAGCAGGCGCGGTTCGCAGGCCATGGCGATGGCAATGACGATTCGCTGGCGCATGCCGCCCGACAGTTCGTGCGGATACTGGTCCAGACGGCGTTCGGGTTCGGGCATGCGGACCTGACGCAGGATCTCCAGCGCGCGGGCGCGGGCCTGCGCCTTGGTCATGCCGCGATGCGCCATCAGACCCTCGGCCAGCTGGTCGCCCACGGTAAAGACCGGGTTCAGCGCCGTCATCGGTTCCTGAAAGATCATCCCGATCTGGTTGCCGCGGATGTCGCGCATTGCCGGACCGCCCTGCGTGGCAAGGTCCACCACCTGCCCGTCGCCCTTTTCGAACATCAGCCTGCCGCCCGTGATGGAGCCGCCCCCGAATTCCACCAGCCGCATCAGCGACAGCGAGCTGACCGATTTGCCCGACCCGGATTCGCCGACCACGCAGACGCATTCGCCCGGCTTGATGTCGAAGCTGACATCCTTGACGCCCACCACCACGCCGTCGTTCGTCTGGAATTCGACGCGAAGTTTCTCGATTGAAACGAGTGGTTTGTCGTCAAGCATGCTGCCCTCCGGATGCTGTGCAGATCGGAAGGCTAGTCGCTGCCCTGCAAAAGTCAAAGCGCAAAGGCGGCGGGGCTGCCTGCGCGATGGGACTTGCTTTCGGATTGGGCTTTGTCTGATGATGCCCCCATTCCGCAGGGATGGCGACATCACAAACATGCCCAACAAGATCGGGACATCACAAACCAAGCACGACCCTCGAATGGTCGCAGATGCGCAGACAACCCGCGGGTCCAACCCCAACAGGAGAGCCTGATGAAACTGAGAACCGTTCTGATGGGCGCCGTCGCGTCGCTGACGATGGCCCCCGCCGCATTCGCCGAACGCGGCAGCGACGGTCAGCTTGGCCTGATCATGTGGCAAGCGCCCACCACCATGCACCCCTATCTGTCGGGCGGCACCAAGGAAGTCATCGCCAGCAGCCTGACGCTGGAACCGCTGGCGGGCTATGACGCCGAGGGCGCGATGTATCCGCGTTTGGCCGCGGAACTGCCCAGCCTGGAAAACGGCGGCATTTCCGAAGATATGACCTCGGTTACCTGGAAGCTGCGCGACGACGTGAAATGGTCGGACGGCACGCCTTTCACCGCCGATGACGTGGTCTTCACCGCCAATTACTGCATGGACCCCGAAGGCGGCTGTTCGCAGCTGGCCAAATTCGAAGGCATCACCAGCATCGAGGCCGTCGATCCCCAGACCGTCAAGATCACCTTCAATGCGCCGCGCCCGGACCCGTTCTCGGCCTTCGTGGGGGCACAGTCGCCGGTGCTGCAAAAGGCGCAATTCGCCGATTGCACGGGTGCCAATGCCCCGACCTGCACGGATCAGAACTTCAACCCCGTCGGCACCGGTCCCTTCCGCGTGACGGAATTCCTGACCAATGACACCATCTCGCTGGAGGCGAACCCCGAATACCGCGACCCCGCCAAGCCCGCCTTCGCGACCGTTCTGGTCAAGGGCGGCGGCGATGCGGCAGGTGCGGCGCGTTCGGTGCTGGAAACCGGCGAATTCGACTATGCTTGGAACACCCAGCTGGCCCCCGACGTCATCGCCGGGATGGAGGCTGCGGGTCGTGGCAAGGTCAGCGCCGCCTTCGGCAGCCTTGTCGAACGCCTGCACGTCAACCTGACGGACCCCTCGCCCAACCTGCCTGCGGAAGAACGCTCGACCTCGCAGCATCCGCATCCGTTCATGTCCGACCCGGCGGTGCGCAAGGCGCTGTCCATGGCCATCGACCGCGAACTGCTGGTGGAAATCGGCTATGGTCCGGCGGGCAAGCCGACCTGCAACTATGTCCCGGCCCCCGCGGCATGGGCATCCGACAATACCGAATGCATGACCCAGGACATCGAGGGCGCGAATGCCCTGCTGGACGAAGCGGGCTGGGTCAAGGGCGGCGACGGCGTGCGTGAAAAGGACGGCGTGCGTCTGTCGATCCTCTATCAGACCTCGGTCAATGCGGTGCGTCAGGACTTCCAAGCGCTGATCAAGCAGTGGTGGTCGGAAATCGGCGTGGAAACCGAACTGAAGACCATCGACGCCTCGGTCTTCTTCGGATCGGATGCGGGCTCGCCCGACACGCTGCAGAAGTTCTATGCCGACGTCGAGATGTATGCCGACAACTTCGACGGCAACAACCCGGCCCCCTATCTGGCCAAGCACACCTGCAACAAGGCGCCCTCGCCCGCCAACCAGTGGCAGGGTGAAGGCACCAGCCGCTTCTGCGATCCCGAATACGATCGCATGGTGTCTGAACTGGAAGGCATCATCGACGCCGACGAACGCGCCGAGATGGGCCGCAAGATGAACGACATGCTGACCAAGGACAGCAATGCCATCATCCCGCTGGTCTATCGCGGCACCGCCTCGGCCCATTCCAACACGCTGCAGGGCGTTCAGCTGAACGCATGGGACAGCGAAATCTGGAACGTCGCCGACTGGTCGCGCGCGGCGGAATGACACCCGCGGCCGCCCCCTTACCGGGGCGGCCCTTCTGGCGCAGGGCGGGGCATATCCCCGCCCGCAACCCTTCGACCGAGGCATCATGCTGAATTTCACCATACGCCGGCTTTTGCTGGCGATCCCGACATTGCTGTTCATCTCGCTGGTGATCTTCCTGCTGCTGGAAGCATCCCCCGGCGATCCGCTTGGTGATGTCCCCCTGACCGTCCCCCCCGAGGTTCGCGACCGCATGCGCGCCGCCCTTGGTCTGGGCGAACCCTGGCCCATCCGCTATGTCCTGTGGCTGAAGCAGTTCTTCTGGGTCGAGCCGCTGTACTGGTTCGACCAGATCTTCGGCACCGCCTTCAGCGCCGACATGCAGCGCATCATCAGCTTCCAGTCGCGCAGCCCCGTCTTCGACGTGATCGCGCAGCGCGTGCCCCAGACTCTGACGGTGGTGGGCATGTCCTATGTGGTGGGCATCCTGATCGCCATTCCCATCGGCATCCTGTCGGCCTACAAGCAATACAGCTGGTTCGACCAGATCGGCACCTTCGTGTCGATGATCGGATTTTCGATGCCGACCTTCTTTACCGGTGTCGTGCTGATCATCATCTTCGGCGTGAACCTGCAGTGGTTCCCTTCGGTCTATGACACCACGCTGCAGGTGCGGGACTGGGACAGCTTCATGGCGCAGGTCCGCCAGATGGTCATGCCCGTGACGGTGCTGGCGCTGTACAATGCCGCCCAGATCAGCCGCTTCATGCGATCATCCATGCTGGACAACCTGGGTCAGGATTACGTCCGCACCGCCCGCGCCAAGGGACTGTCCGAACGCGTCGTCGTGCTGAAACACGTGCTGAGAAACAGCCTGATCCCCGTCGTCACCGTGATCGCGCTTGGCCTGCCCACCGTCTTCGGCGGTGCGATCATCACCGAACAGGTCTTCAAGGTGAACGGGCTGGGCCAGCTGCTGATCACCGCCATCCACGGCAACGATATTCCGATGGTGCTGACCCTGACCTTCATCTTCGCGATCCTGATCGTCGTCTTCACCCTGATCGCAGACATCCTCTACGGGGTGCTGGACCCAAGGATCCGTTATGACTGAGCCTGTCAACCGAACCACTCTGACCGCCGGCAACGCGGCCACCCCCGCCGCCGCATCGCCGCCCGTCGCCCCGGCACCTGCCCCCAACCGCAGCCAATGGGGCGATGTCTGGCGACAGTTCCGCAGCCACCGGGGCGCGATGGTCGCGCTGGTGCTGTTCGTGGGGATCATCCTGTTCGTGTCGGTGGGGCCGCTGATCTGGCGGACCGACCCCACCTATGTGGACATCCGCGCGCGCAACCAGGGCTTTTCGCTGGCCCACCCCTTGGGCACCGATCAGCTGGGCCGCGACATGCTGGGACGCTTGATGGCGGGGGGACAGGTGTCCATCGCGGTCGGACTGACCGCCATGGCCATCGCCATCTTCATCGGCAGCCTGATTGGCGTAGTCGCGGGTTACTTCCGCCGTCTTGACGGTCCGCTGATGCGCGTGACCGAGCTGTTTCTGGCCCTGCCCTTGCTGCCCCTGCTGCTGCTGATGGTGACCCTGTTCCGCGAGCCTTTGTCCCAGACCTTCGGGGCGGCCTTCGGGATCTTCTTGCTGATCGTCTCGGCCATCGGGGCGACCAGCTGGATGCAGGCCGCCCGCATCGTCCGGGGCGAGGTTCTGGGCCTGAAGGAGCGTGAGTTCATCCTGGCCGCCCGATCGATCGGAACGCCCAGCCACCGGATGATCCTGCGCCACATCCTGCCGAACGTGCTGTCGCCGATCATGGTGGCCGCGACCCTGGGGATCGCCACCGCGATCATCACGGAATTGGCGCTCAGCTTTCTGGGACTTGGCTTCCCGCCCGATTTCCCGACATGGGGACGGCTTCTTTACGACGCGGTGGACCAGATGGTGCTGTATCCGTCGCGCGTGGTGTTCCCCGGTGTCCTGATCTCGCTGACGGTGCTTTGCGTCAACTATATCGGCGACGGGTTACGCGACGCGATGGACCCGCGCATTCGGGGCCGGTAAAGCAAAGGGGGGCCGCGCGGCCCCCCTTCTTCGTCAATAGGCCGCGCTGCCACTGCCCGCAGGCAGCGCACCATAGGGCAGCCAGATCGTCTTTTGACGCACCGCATGGTTCAGGAAGTCATGCCCCTGCGCGTCGTTCCCGGTCCAGTCGCGATGCGGCACCGACCAGACCGGCTTCAGATTGCCGCTGGCCGCCTGATCAACCGAGGCCTGACCCTCCGGCGTGCCGCAATACCACATGGCCGCGACTTCATCATGCAGCGCCAGATGCGCCGACAGCGCGTCGCGCGCGCCGGTCACGATGTTCACCACCCCGGCTGGCACATCCGAGGTGTCCAGCACCTGATACAGATCCGTCACCGCCAGCGGGTCGTTCTGCGCCGGAATGGCCACGACGCTGTTGCCCATCGCGATGGCAGGCAGGACCAGCGACAGGAAGCCCACCAGCGGGTTGCGGTTCGCACAGGCGATGCCGATGATGCCCATCGGTTCGGGGATGACATTCACCAGATGGCCCGGCTTGGCCTGTACGTTGCGGCCGTCGATCTTGTCGGCCCAGGCGGCATAGTGGAAGGCGCGATCGATGGCGGCCTCGACCTCGCGCTTGTTGGTGCGGGCGGCGAATTCATCGGCGCGGGCGGCCAGGTTCTCGGCCATGAAATACAGCACCTGTGCGCGGGCGTGACCACCCATCGCCGCCCATTTACCGGCCTTAGAGGCTGCCTCGACCGCGTTGCGGATGTCCTTGCGGCTGCCAAGGGGCGCCAGCCCGCCCGGCACGGCATAGGACGCGCCACCGTCGGGACGCTTCTGCGCGCCACCGATGTACATCTTGGCGGTCCGGTCGATGCCCTGCGGCTTGGCGGCATCGGCGTCGGTCACGGCGTCCAGCGGCTTCAGCTTGCCACCCTCGCCGCCGTTCTTGGGACCGGGGGCCGCCAGATAATCCAGCATGCCGGCATGACCACCTTCGCGGCCATAGCCACTTTCACGATAGCCGCCAAAGGGGGCCGCCGCGTCGAACATATTGGCACAGTTGATCCAGATGACACCCGCCTTGATGCGCGCCGCCATATCGGTGGCAACCGTCGCGCTTTCCGACCAGACGCTGCCCGCCAGACCGTAGCGGGTGTTGTTGGCCAGCTCGATCGCCTCATCGGCGGTGCGGAAGGTCGAGAGCGTGGCGATGGGACCAAAGATCTCCTGCTGCATGCCCGGATTGGCGGGGGCGATGTTCTTCAGATAGCCGGGCGCAATGAAGCAGCCGTCCTGCGGCTGACCGCCGACCAGATCGGCCCCGGCATCGGTCGCGGCCTTGCAGATCGACAGGATGCGGTCCTTTTGCACCGGATCGACGATGGCGCCGATATCGGTGGATTTATCCAAAGGCGCGCCGACACGCAGGCGGTCCAGGCGGGCACGCATCAGGGTTTCGAACCGTTCCGCCACCAATTCCGCGACCAGGATGCGCGAGCCTGCACAGCAGACCTGCCCCTGATTGAACCAGATGCTGTCCACGACACCTTCGACGGCGGCGTCCAGATCGGCGTCCTCCATCACGATGAAGGGCGATTTGCCGCCCAGCTCCAGCGTCAGCTTGCGCCCCGTGCCTGCAAGGGCCCGCGCGATGCCGCGACCAACCTCGGTCGATCCGGTGAAGGCGATCTTGTCCACATCAGCCGCAACCAGCGCCGCACCGGTGTCGCCGTCGCCGGTGACGATGTTGACGACGCCTGCGGGCAGGCCGACTTCCTGACAAATCTCGGCGAAGGCCAGCGCGGTCAGGGGGGTGTATTCGGCGGGCTTCAGCACCACCGTATTTCCGGCGGCCAGCGCGGGCGCGACCTTCCACGCCAGCATCAGCAGCGGGAAGTTCCACGGGATGATCTGGCCGCAAACGCCCAAGGGCGCATGGTCGGGGAACTGCGTGTCGCGAAGCTCGGCCCAGCCTGCGTGGTGATAGAAGTGCCGCGCGACCAGCGGAATGTCCCCGTCGCGGGCCTCGCGGATGGGCTTGCCGTTGTCCAGCGTCTCCAGCACCGACAGGAAGCGTTCGCGTTTCTGCACATGGCGCGCGATGGCATAGAGGAACCGCGCCCGTTCCGTCCCCGAGAGGTTCGCCCAAGGCTTCTGCGCCTTGCGGGCCGCCTTGACGGCGGCGGCGATGTCATCGGCGGTCCCTTGGGTCACGCGGGCTAGCACATCGCCGGTCGAGGGGTCGCGGGTCTCAAAGACCTGACCCGGTGTCGCGAAGCTGCCGTTGATGAAATGGCCGAACGTCCCGCGCCGGGCCAGCCAGTCGCGGGCGGCCGAGGCATCCTCGGACGAGGGGCCGTATTCCATGGATTGCATGATGTCGTTCACAAGGCTCATCCCGTTTCCTTACGCAAGTGCCAGGCGATGGGCCGCGGCATAGCGGCCCGTCACGTGATGACTGATCTGTCGTTCGATATCGCCCAGAAGGCTGCTGGCGCCGATCCGGAACAGATCGGGCGTCAGCCATTCGCGGCCCAGTTCTTCGGCCATCAGAACCTGCCAGCTGATCGCGTCCTTGGCGGTGCGCAGGCCACCTGCGGGCTTGAAGCCGACCTTATGGCCGGTGCGCATGCCGTAATCGCGGATGGTGCGGCACATGACCAGACTGACCGGCAGGGTGGCGTTCACGGCCTCTTTCCCGGTCGATGTCTTGATCCAGTCCGCCCCCGCCTGCATGGCGACATGGCTGGCGCGGGCGACGTTTTCCAGCGACTTCAGATCGCCGGTGGCCAGAATGGCCTTCATGCGGGCGGCGCCACATGCCTCGCGCATGGCGCGAAGTTCGTCGTAAAGCGCCGTCCAATCGCCCTGCAACACATGGGCGCGGGTGATGACGATGTCGATTTCATCCGCGCCTTCATCCAGCGCGTAACGGATCTCGGCCAGACGCATGTCCAGCGGCATCAGACCGGCAGGGAAACCGGTGGCGACGCTGGCCACGGGAATGCCGGAATTGCCAAGCGCACGTTTGGCGGGGCCGACCATCGTCGGATAGACGCAGACCGCGCCGGTGGTCAGACCGCTGACGCCCATGGCGTCCAGCAGTTCGGGCGCGATGGGCTGGCGGGCCTTGGCACACAGGCGCGCCACGCGGTCGGGCGTGTCGTCGCCCGCCAGCGTGGTCAGGTCGATGCAGCGCACGGCGTTCAGCAGCCATGCCGCCTGATGGTCCTGCTTCAGGCTGCGGCGCGCGGGCAATGTCGCCGCACGTCGTTCCACCGCGGGGGTGTTGATCCGCAGATCGGCGAACCAGTCGGTGCGCAGATCGGTTCCGGGGTTCTGGGTCATCATTTGCCCTTTCGGTTCAGCCGGTCACGCAGCGGCGTCAGCCCGCGTTCCTGGAATTGCGCCCACATCCGCCAGATCAGCGCCAGCAGGACCAGCAGCACGACGCAGATCACCATGGCGGGCCAGTTCATCGGGCGGTCGTCCGGTCCGGCAACGGGGTTGATCGAGATGGCGTTGGGATAGGTTGACATCCACGGCATGCGCCAGCCATAGCCGGTGACGCTGACCCAGATCGGGTCGTTCGCCGGCGACTTCAGGTTCGTCGCCTCGGCATGCAGGTTCGAGCTGTCGTATTTGAAATAGGGCGGCCAGACCCAGCCCGTATCCTCGTTGCGATAGACGAAGACATTGCCGCCGGGTCGCACCGTGTCGATGAAGCGCACATCGCGCTGACCGGACGCATTTTCCACCGTGCCGGTGCTGTCCGAGGCCCAGAAGATCGTGGCCGACGGCGGGATCGACGTCAGCCGGTTATAGGTGTTGCTGATACGCACCGTGTTCTTGGACGGCAGCGTGTAATCCAGCAGGGCAAAGGCGAAGATGCCGAAAAGGACGCCGATGGCGACGCGGAGGTAATACATGTGACGGCAGCTCCTAGTGCCAGTTGACCAGATAGACGATGCCCAGAACGGCCAGCGTCGGCAGCACGAAGACCAGCAGAGTCAGCCGCGCCTTCAGGGTTTTCTCGAAGCCTGCCATCGCCTTGGCGATGAAGGCACGACGGGCCGCGCTGTCGCCAGCCCGGTCGGGATGGCGCGCATCCCACCGGTCTTCCAGACGCTCGACCTGTTCGGACCGGACATAGACCCGCAGCAGCACATAGAAAAGCAGTTGCACCGCCAACATGAACAGCCACAGCCGGATCAATGCCACCTTGTCCCTGCCCTTCTTCGCGTCATCGCGAACCCCAGCGTAACATGGGGGCGCAAGCGGGGGCCAGATGTCGCGTCACGTCAGGCAACCCTTGCGCGGGGGGATGCGTTGGCCCGCAAGCGCCAATTAATTCGGGAATGTCCAAGATGCCCCTGCCCGCCACCGACAACGCCCCTTCCGTCCCGGCCCCCGCAGCCGATGATTTGGCACGGCAACTGGACCGCCTTGCCGAACGTCACCTGCGCGGGCGCAGCCTGTTGATGCGCGGGGTCGAGGCCGTGGGTCGCCTGACCGAAGGTGCTGCCACCACCGTGTTGGGCATATCGCCGGTTTCCCTTGAGAAAGTCTTGGAAAGCGCCTTCCAGCAGCTTTACGACCTGTCGGGGCGGACCGATCAGATCGGTCTGATCCGCCACGCGCCGCTGATCGCCAATCGCGCAGCGGCGGTCGTATCTGGCGCGACGGGCGGCTGGTTCGGCTTTGCGGGGCTGGTGCCGGATCTGGTCGCCTCGACCACGGTGATCTTCAATTCCATCCAGAAGGTCGCCCGCCAGCAGGGGTTCGACACCAGCGATCCACAGGTGCGTCTGGAATGCCTGGCGGTCTTCCAATACGGCGAACCCGGAGAGGATGGCGACGCCGCCGCGCAATCCTTCCTTGCCAATCGTGTGCTGACGAACGGTCAGACCGTGTCGGCGCTGATCACCCGCTTTGCCGGTGAATTCGCAGCGCGGGTGACGGCCAAGCTGGGGGCGCAGACGGTGCCGGTCATCGGGGCTGCGACCGGCGCGGCGATCAACTATGCCTTCGTTGATTATTACGAAAAGGTCGCCAAAATCCACTTCACCCTGCTGCGCCTTGCCGCCGAACATCCCGACCGCGATATCGACGCCGCCTATGCCGATGCGCTGGCGCGCGCCGGACGCAAGCCCCGCATCGGCCGCAGTCGCCGCGCCTAGAACGGAACGTCGTCCACCCCGCCCGCAGGCTGGACATAGGCGGCCTTGATGTTCTTGAAGCCCGCCTCGAACTGGATGGTCAGCGTGTCTTCGGCCACGCCCATGACCTGCCCTTCGCCGAACTTGGCATGGCTGACCTTGTCGCCGACCGCAAAGCGGCTGGCGGGTGTCGCGTCGATGGTGACGGGGGTGCGATGCACCGGCGCGCGGCGTTCGGCGGCCTTGGCCTGCATCCGCTTCCATCCGGGCGAATTATAGACATCGGCCTTGGCTGCACGGTCATGCATCTGCACACTGCCCGCCGACGCCATCGCCGCGCCATATCCGCCGCCGTAAAGGCCGGGGGGCGTCAGAACCTCGACATGTTCCTCGGGCAGTTCATCGACGAAACGCGAAGGCAGAGAGCTTTGCCACTGACCGTAAAGCCGCCGGTTGCCCGCAAAGCTGATCGTCGCCAGACGTTCGGCCCGCGTGATGCCGACATAGGCCAGACGGCGTTCTTCTTCCAAGCCCTTGGTGCCCTGTTCGTCCATGGCGCGCTGGTTGGGGAATAACCCGTCCTCCCACCCCGGCAGGAAGACGACAGGGAATTCCAGACCCTTGGCGCCGTGCAGCGTCATGATGCTGACCTGTTCGGTCTGCTGACCGTCATCACGGTCCATGACCAGGGCCACATGTTCAAGGAAGCCCTGAAGGTTCTCGAACTCCTCCAGCGCCTTGACCAGTTCCTTGAGGTTTTCCAGACGACCCGGCGCATCTGGCGATTTGTCATTCTGCCACATGGCGGTATAGCCGGATTCGTCCAGGATGCGTTCGGCCAGTTCGATATGGTTCGCGCCATCCATCACCGACAGATGCGACCGCCCGATCAGCGCCACGAAGTCGCGCAGATTGGCCAGCCCCTTGCCGCCAAGGTGCTTTTCCTCAACCGCGATCTTGGCGCCTTCCAGCAGGTTCACGCCGTTCTGCCGCGCAGCAGCCTGAATGGTCTGCAATGCCTTGTCGCCCAAGCCCCGCTTGGGGGTGTTCACGACACGCTCGAATGCCAGATCGTCATCGGGGCTGGTGACCAGCCGGAAATAGGCCATCGCGTCGCGGATTTCCTGCCGTTCATAGAACCGCGGGCCGCCGATGACGCGATAGGGCAGACCAATGGTCATGAAGCGGTCCTCGAAGGCGCGCATCTGATGCGATGCCCGCACCAGGATCGCGATATCGTCCAGCGACACCCGTCCCAGCGCCGCGCGATGGCCGGCCTGGAAGGCTTCGATCTCCTCGCCGATCCAGCGGGCCTCGGCTTCGCTGTCCCAATGGCCGATCAGGCGCACGGGTTCGCCGGGTTCCGCATCGGTCCACAGCGTCTTGCCCAGACGGCCGCTGTTCGCCGCGATCAGCCCCGAGGCCGCCCCCAAAATCTGCGGGGTAGACCGATAGTTCTGTTCCAGCCGGATCACCTCGGCGCCCGGAAAGTCCTTTTCGAAACGCAGGATGTTGCCCACCTCGGCCCCGCGCCAGCCATAGATCGACTGGTCGTCATCGCCCACGCAGCAGATGTTGTGATGCGATTGCGCCAAAAGGCGCAGCCACATGTATTGGGCGACGTTGGTATCCTGATATTCGTCCACCAGCACATAGCGGAAGCGGTCCTGCCATTGCCGCAGCACGTCAGGATGGGCCTGAAACAGCGTCACGCAATGCATCAGCAGGTCGCCGAAATCGACGGCGTTCAGCGTCAGCAGGCGGTCCTGATACTGCGCATAGAGCTTGCCGCCCTTGCCGTCGAAGGCCGCCTCTTCGCCCTTGGGCAGATTGGCGGGGGTCAGGCAGCGGTTCTTCCAGCCGTCGATCAGATGCGACAGCTGGCGTGCGGGCCAACGCTTTTCGTCGATGTTTTCCGCACGGATCAGCTGTTTCAGCAAGCGGATCTGGTCGTCGGTGTCCAGAATGGTGAAGCTGGGCTTCAAATGCAGCCCGTCGCGCCCGATCAATTCGGCATGGCGACGCAGGATCTTGACGCTGATGCTGTGGAAGGTGCCCAGCCAGGGCATCCCCTCGACGGTTTCGCCCAGCAGCTTGGCGATGCGTTCTTTCATCTCGCGCGCGGCCTTGTTGGTGAAGGTCACGGCCAGCAGCTGACCGGGCCGCGCCTTTCCCAGCATCAGCAGATGGGCGATGCGCGTGGTCAGGGCGCGGGTCTTGCCCGTCCCTGCCCCGGCCAGCATCAGGACAGGCCCGTCCAATGCCTCGACCGCGGCGCGTTGCGCGGCGTTCAACCCTTCCAGATAGGGCATCGGGCGCGCGGCCATCGCACGTTGCGACAGCGGCACGGGGGTCTCACCTTCGGAATCGTCGATCACATCCATACCTTCAGCATAGGCGCAGAGCCGTCGCATGAAAAGCCCGCGTTCTTATTTCGTTCTTGCACGACCCCCGCGCCCTGCGGTCAGACCTTCAGCGCCGCAAAGGTCGTTGGGTCCAGCAATTCCTGTGCGAATGTCGTCCCGCTGGTCAGCAGGCTGACGGCATCATGCGAATGCAGCAATTCCTGATGGCTGGCGATGATGCGGAAATCGCCGATGCGCGGATCGGCTAGCAGCTGGGCTGCAAAAGCACGCACCGCATCTTCGACGAAGATCGGGTTGGCGGCGTTAAGTTCGGCAAAGGCCTGTTCGTCTTCACGCTTGACCATGACCTGGGTTTCGGTCGGAACCGCGCGGCGGCACAGATCGATCACATCCTCGAACCAGATCTTTTCCGCCCCCTCCATCACCAGCGAAATCCGCGCGACGGAGCGCTGCGAATGGGGCGTGGCCAGACGGCCGCGTGTTTCCCGCGCATGTTCCGACAGTTCCAGCGAACAGGGACAGGTCGAGGAATAGACGTAATCGACATGCATCACCCGCAGGCGCTGCCCCTTATGTTCGATCACCTCAAGCGCGATGTCGTAATACTGCCAACCCGACAGCCCCGAACGCAGCGAATCCACCCGCATCGGATAGCTGAAGCGCATCTGGATGCGGGCGTCCAGCGCGTCCAGATGGGATTTGTAATCCTCCAGCGCGGCTTCCAGAACCGACAGGCTGAACAGGTTTTCGGAATGGCCGTAAAAGGACCGCATGATGCGGCTCATGTTGATGCCCTTGCGGTCGGCTTCCAGGCTGACGGTGCCGGTGACGCTGGTCTCCAGCACGATCTCTCCTCCGTTCACGCCGTCGTCGCGGGTCTGATAACGGATCGGCAGGCGGAAATTGGAAATCCCCACATGCTGGATGGCCGCACGCGCGCCGATGATCAGGCTGGCGGGGCCATTCTGAAGGTCGGGCAGATCGGCCTTATACGCCTCATCGACCTTGAAATCCGCGTCATAGGTGCGGGTCAGGGCGGGATAGGCGGGCGTCATGGGGCGGGCTTGGGTCATCATGGCCTCCGGGGCAGCGTCGGGGCCCATATAAGCAACCTTGGGGGAAATGTCAGTGCAAAGCGCATCCCGGCAACGTCAGGGCCGGGATGCGCCTAGGTGGATCAGCCCAATGCGTTCAGCAGATCGCGGGTCAGATCGCCCGCATCCTCAAGGCCGATGGACAGGCGGATCAGGCCGGGCGTGATGCCCAGATGCGCCTTGTCGGCATCCGACAGGCGCTGGTGGGTCGTGGTCGCGGGATGGACCGCGATCGACTTCGCATCGCCGAGGTTGTTCGAGATCTTGATGATCTGCAGACGGTCCAGCATCGCGAAGGCCGCATCCTTGCCGCCCGCCACCTCAAGCGCGATCATCGTCCCGCCCGAGCCGATCTGCTGCATCGCCAGTTCGTGCTGGGCGTGATCGGCCAGACCCGGATAGATGACCCGCGACAGGCCCGGATGGCCGTGCAGGGCCGCCGCGATCGAGGCCGCCGCATCGGCCTGCGCACGCACCCGCAGGTCCATGGTCTGCAAGCCGTTCAGCATGATCCACGCGTGGAAGGGGCTGATCGCGCCGCCGGTGTGTTTCAGATAGGGCTCGGCCACTTCGCGCACGAATTGGCGCGTGCCGCAGATGACGCCGGCAAGGGCGCGACCGCCGCCGTCGATATGCTTGGTGGCGGAATAGACGATGACATCGGCGCCCAGTTCGGCGGCCCGCGAAAAGACCGGCGTGGCGAAGACGTTGTCCACGACGACGGTTGCGCCGACGGCATGGGCCATCTCGGCCACGGCCTTTAGGTCGATCACTTCCAGCGTCGGGTTGGACACGCTTTCGAAGAAGACCGCGTGGGTGTTGGGGCGGATCGCCGCGCGCCACTGGTCCAGATCGGTGCCGTTGACGAACGTCACCTCGACCCCGAATTTCGCCAGCAGGTCCAGCACGTAAAGGCACGACCCGAACAGCGCCCGCGCGGCCACGACATGATCGCCGGGCTTGCACATGGCGAACATCGTGCCGTTGACCGCCGCCATGCCGCTGGCGGTGGCAAAGGCGTCCTCGGTCCCTTCCAACGATGCGATGCGATCCTCGAACATGCGGCTGGTAGGGTTGCCATAGCGGGCATATATGAATTCATCCGGTCCGCTGCCTTGGAAGCGTCCTTCGGCCTGTGCGGCGCTGTCATAGACGAAGCCCTGCGTCAGGAAGATGGCTTCGGCCATCTCTCCGTATTGGCTGCGACGGGTGCCATGGTGAACGGCCCGGGTGCGCGGGCTGAGGTCCTTGTCGGACGTGGCGGTCATAAGTTCTGCCTTTCGATGATGCTGCGGGGGATTACAGGTAATCGCCGCGCTGCAATCCGTATTTTGCCATTTTCTCGTTCAGGGTCCGGCGTGGCAGGCACAATTCGTCCATCACGCTGGCGATGCTGCCCTTGTGGCGGCGCATCGTGTTGTCGATCAGCATCTTCTCGAAGCTTTCGACATATTCCTTTAGCGGCTTGCCCTCGGTCGTGGTGGCCTGCTGGTTATCCTCGCCATCGGCCATCAGCAGGGACGCGATCGACCCCGATCCGCGACGGTTCTGCAACACGGCGCGTTCGGCCACGTTGATCAGCTGGCGGATGTTGCCGGGCCAAGGGGCCTGCAGCAGCTGGGCTGCCTCCTGCGCGCTGACCTGCGGGGGTTCGCAGCCGTATTCTTCGGAAAACTGCTCGGTCATGCGGGTGAACAGCGCCAGAATATCTTCGCCCCGCGCGCGCAGCGGCGGCAGGGTGATCTTCAGCGCGGACAGGCGATAGAACAGGTCGGGACGCAGCGAATCCTCGGCCTTGCGGCCTTCACCGCGGGCGTTGCTGATGGCGATGATGCGGGTTTCGGCGGGCGTTCCCTGTTCGCTGATGAAGGCCAGAAGGCGGGCCTGCAGGGGTTCGGACAGCGCCTCGATATCTTCCAGGCACAGGGTGCCGCCACGGGCTTCCTCGACCGCGGGCAGGCCTTCTTCCAAGGGGCCGAACAGGCGCGTGGCCAGGGCCTCGTCGTTGAAGGCCGCGCAGGACACAGGCACGAATTTCTTCGATGCGCGCGGACCCACAGCGTGCAGCGCATGGGCCACCAGTGTCTTGCCTGTGCCGGTTTCGCCGTCGATCAGCACATGGCCGTCGGCCTGCCCCAGATCCAGAATATCCTCGCGCAGGCGCTCCATCACCGGGCTGGCACCGATCAGCTTGGACATGACCTGCTGGCCTTCGGACAGGTCGCGGCGCAGGGCGCGGTTGTCCAGCGTCATCCGGCGCATCTGCGTGGCCTTTTTGGCCAGCGCCGTCATGCGGTCGGGGTTGAAGGGCTTTTCCATGAAGTCCATCGCGCCAAGGCGCATCGCCTCGACCGCCATCGGCACATCGCCATGGCCGGTGATCATGATGACCGGCAGGTTGCTGTCCAGCCCCATCAGCCGCTTCAGGAAGGCCATGCCATCCATGCCGGGCATGCGGATGTCGGTCACCACGACGCCGGGCCAATCGGTGCCGATGACCTTCAGCGCATCCTCGGCGCTTGCAAAGGTCTCAGTCTCGAAGCCGGACAGGACCAGCCACTGGCTGATGGATTCCCGCATGTCGGGTTCATCATCCACGATCGCGATCTTCAATTTCCGGGACATTCTGCAATCCTCTCGTTTGGCGTCATTCGGCCGCAAGGGCCTGACGGGGCTGGCCGGGTCGGTGCAAGGGCAGCTCGACCCGGAAGACGGCGCCGCCTTCGGTTTCGTTATGGGCGGTCAGGCGACCGCCGAAATCCGCCACGATGGTGGAGGAGATGGCAAGCCCCAGTCCAGTGCCCTCTCCGGGCTTCTTGGTTGTCCAAAAGGGTTCAAACAGCTTTTCCAAGTCCGAAACACCCGGACCGTTGTCGCGAATCGACACATAGGCGTGAGCGCCGGCCTCGACCGTGATCTCGATCGTGGCATCGGGACGGCCCTTGACCGCGTCGACCGCGTTGCGCAGCAGGTTGATCAGCACCTGTTCCAACCGGATGCGGTCGGCCAGAACCATGACCCGTTCGCGCGGCACGTTGCGCAGAATGCGGATGGGGCGGGTGCGCAGCTGTGGTTCCATCATGGTCAGCGCGCTGCTGACGGCGGCGCGCAGATCGACAGGCTCGACCGCCTCGCCGCCCTTCCTGGCATAGGATTTCAGCTGGCGGGTGATCGCCCCCATCCGGTCGATCAGATCGTCGATGCGCTGGAAACTGGACAGGGCCTCTTCGGGGCGGGACCGTTGCAACAGCAGCCGCGCGCCCGCCAGATAGGTCTTCATCGCCGCCAGCGGCTGGTTCAATTCATGACTGACGCCTGCCGACATTTCGCCCAATGCCGCCAACTTGCTGGATTGCTGCATGGTCTGTTCGGCCACGCGCAGTTCCTTTTGCACGCGCTCTCGCTCGGCGATCTCGCGCGTCAGGCGGGCGTTCAGCGCACGCAGGTCGGCCAATTCGCGGCGATAGGCCGCCGATTGCAGCCGCGCGCGACGGGACATCAGCCAGAAGGTCCCGGCCAGCAGGATGGCGAACCCCATGATCTGCAACGCCAGGATCGCGTTCACCTTTTCGCGGACCGAGCTGTAGGCTGTGAAGCTGATCATCCGCCAGCCGCGGAAGGGCACCCGCGCCTCGGACCGCATCACGGCGCGGCCCTGGACATAGGCATCGGCGGGCGTCGCAGTCCAATCGGCGGTCACCTGAAACGCCCGTTGGATGGCCGAGGGCGCGGACCTGACCGCCAGCGCCTGCGGCATGGTCAGCCCCCGCCAGCGCGGTTCGGTCGACAGGATGATATTGCCCTCACTGTCGGTCACCGCAACGGCATCGGAAATGCCCGCCCAGGACCGCTCCAACTGGGACAGATCCGCGCCCACGACGATGACCCCAAGGGTCTTGCCGTCCGACACCACCGCGCGGGAATAGGCGAACTCATAGGCCCCCGAGGCCAGTTCGGACACCGTGAAGACGGTATCACGGGCGCGCAGGGCCTCGACGAAATAGGGGGCGGCGACGCTGTTCACGCCGATCTGGTAGCGGTCCGTCGATCCGACCACCCGCCCCGAGGCATCCAGCAGCCTGATCGAGGCGGCACCGATTTCCTCTTGCGCGGTCATCAGCCGGGCCGATGTGGTCGAGAAGTCGTTGCCAACCAGCGCCGCGATCAATGCCGGATCGCGGGCCAGCAGCAGCGGCACCACGGAATTGCGCTGCAGCTCCGACATCAGGTTGCCGCTATAAAGCGCGATGCGCAGTTCGGACCTGACGCGGGTGTTTTCGGAAAAGCGGTCGGTCAGCCAGGCGTTGGTCGTCCAGATGGTCGCCAGCGCGGTCAGAAAGATCAGGACGACGGTGGAACGCAGCCACCAAGGGTTCGCCAGCCGCGACCGTCTGGCCCGCCTGCGTTCCACCCTGTCATGAATTTCCTGTTCACCGTCCAATTCACCGTCCACACACCGGTCCGTCCGTTTCGCGCGTTCCACGCAATCTAGGACCAACCGGCGCGCGGCTCAAGTCAGGCATGGGCAAGCGCATCGACCAAGCCGCGGAACATCGCGGCGCCGTCGGTGCCACCGGTGACCGGATCGACGGCCCGTTCGGGGTGGGGCATCATGCCCAGCACGCGGCGGTTTTCCGATAGCACGCCCGCGATATCCTGAACCGAGCCGTTGACGGCGGGCGCATAGGTAAAGGCGATGCGGTCCTGATCCTGCAGCTGCGCCAGCCCGTCGGCGGTGATCTGATAGTTGCCGTCATGATGGGCGACGGGAATGCTGACCTTCTGGCCCTTGGCATAGCCGGTGGTGAAGGCGCTGTCGGCGGTCGCCACAGTCAGGGTGGCTGGCTTGCACAGGAAGGTCAGGCCGTTGTTGCGCATCAGCGCGCCGGGCAGCAGGCCCAGTTCCGTCAGTACTTGGAAACCGTTGCAGATGCCCAACACATAACCTCCGCGGGCCGCATGGGCGCGCAGGGCACCAGCGATGGGCGATTGGGCCGCGATGGCGCCGCAGCGCAGATAGTCGCCAAAGGAAAATCCGCCCGGCACGCCGACCAGATCAATTCCCTCGGGCAGGCTGTCGTCCTTGTGCCAGACGCGGGTCACATCAGCCCCCGCCTGTTCCAATGCGACGGCAAGGTCGCGGTCGCAGTTCGATCCGGGGAAAGTGACGACGGCGGCTTTCATCGCGGGACTCCTGTCAGCGGGGATGGGCGGGACATAGCGCAGCTTCCCGCACGAAGAAAGAGGGCGTTGCCCTTTGAATGCAAAAGGGGCCGGGCGATCCGCCCGGCCCCTTCGTGGTTCCGGCTTACGCCAGAGCCTTGTTCAGATACTGGTCCACCTTTTCCAGGTAGCCCATGGTGGTCAGCCACTTCTGGTCGGGGCCGACCAGCAGCGCCAGATCCTTGGTCATGTGACCGTCTTCGACGGCCTGAACGGTCACACGCTCCAGCGTCTGCGCAAAGTTCAGCAGCTCGGCGTTGTCGTCCAGCTTGGCGCGGTGCTTCAGACCACCGGTCCATGCAAAGATCGACGCGATCGAGTTGGTCGAGGTCGCATTGCCCTTCTGGTGTTCGCGATAGTGACGCGTCACCGTGCCGTGGGCCGCTTCGGATTCGACGACCTGCCCATCGGGCGTCATCAGGACCGAGGTCATCAGACCAAGCGAACCAAAGCCCTGCGCGACGGTGTCGGACTGGACGTCGCCGTCATAGTTCTTGCAGGCCCAGACATAGCCGCCCGACCATTTCATCGCCGATGCGACCATGTCGTCGATCAGGCGGTGTTCATAGTGGATGCCGGCTTTCTTGAACTGGTCCTCGAACTCGGCCTCGTAGACCTCCTGGAACAGGTCCTTGAAACGGCCGTCATAGGCCTTGAGGATGGTGTTCTTGGTCAACAGATAGACCGGATAGCCGCGCGACAGACCATAGTTCATCGAAGCGCGCGCAAAGTCGCGGATCGAATCGTCCAGGTTGTACATGGCCATCGTCACGCCCGAGGACGGGGCGTCGAAGACTTCGTGTTCGATCGTCTCGCCGTCTTCACCGACGAATTTGATCGTCAGCTTGCCCTTGCCGGGGAAGCGGAAATCGGTGGCGCGATACTGGTCGCCAAAGGCATGACGGCCAACGATAATCGGCTGCGTCCAGCCCGGCACAAGGCGCGGCACGTTCTGGCAGATGATCGGTTCGCGGAAGATGACGCCGCCAAGGATGTTGCGGATGGTGCCGTTGGGCGAGCGCCACATCTTCTTCAGGCCGAATTCCTCGACCCGGCCTTCGTCGGGGGTGATCGTCGCGCATTTGACGCCGACGCCGTATTTCTTGATCGCTTCGGCTGCATCGATGGTGATCTGGTCATCGGTGCGGTCACGCTCTTCGATGCCCAGGTCATAGTATTTCAGGTCGATGTCCAGATAGGGCAGGATCAGCTTCTGCTTGATGAAGTCCCAGATGATCCGCGTCATCTCATCGCCGTCAAGCTCGACGACGGGATTTGCGACCTTGATCTTCGACATGGGGTCCCCCTTGGCGTTTGAATTGGATGCCCCGCCTATAGCCCGAATGGGCCCGCATGGGAAGACGGTATGCAATTGTATGCGAACCGGGGCGGTGACGCATACATTTTGACACGAATTTGTACAAACATATCCATTTATACATATAGTGCATATGGCCGGCGCCTGTTACGGAAAACCTTTCCCAGATCGAAGGTTTCACGATGACCTATTATTCGTCTTACAGCAGTGCGACATGGATGTATTTCGGCAACAAGCCGCAGATCAATGCGGACTGGCGCAGCCCCATGACCAATGCTCAGGCTGACAGCCTGAACGGATATAAGGCCGTCGGCCCCAACCAGATCAGCGCCGTGACCGTCACCGCCAAGGACCGTCTGGTCGGCATCGACAATCAGACCACCAAGGTCTGGTCGACCACCTACAACGGCCACCCCGACGGTAACAGCACGATGAATTATACCTCGCCGACCTCGGGGACGGCTGTCAAAAGCGCGATCACCGGGTTTGCCAAGGTCGATTACCGCATCACCATGCCCGATGGCACGACGCAGGATCAGTCCGGCGTGATGATGCAGATGGGCAATGGCGACATGTTCTTCCGTCCGGCCCTGCAGACGGTCAACGACTGGAAAGACATCAAGCAGCTGCATTCGGTCGAGGTTCTGGAGGCGGACCCGCTGCCGCGCTACACCTATGTCGCGCAGGTTTCGTTCGGGCCTGAAATCTTCGAACTGGACATCGTTTGCTTCGCCGCCGGCACCCTGATCCGCACTGACAAGGGCGAGGTTGCCATTCAGGACCTGTCCAAGGGCGACATGATCTGGACCCGCGACAACGGCTTCCAGCCGCTGCGTTGGGTCGGGGTCAGCCATCTGGACGCCATCGATCTGGCCGCCAAGCCCAAACTGCTGCCGATCCGCATCAAGGCCGGCGCCCTTGGCGTCAACATGCCCGCAGCCGATCTGGTCGTCTCGCCGCAGCACCGTGTGCTGGTGCGTTCGGCAATCGCGCAACGCATGTTCGGCGCCGCCGAGGTTCTGGTCGCCGCCAAGCATCTGACCGAACTGCCGGGCATCGACATCGACACGACGGTCACCGCCATCAGCTATCACCACCTGATGTTCGACGCCCATGAAGTCGTGCTGTCCAACGGCGCCGAAAGCGAATCGCTCTATCCCGGTCCGCAGGCCCTGCGCGCCCTCAGCGCCGCTGCCCTGGCCGAGATCGAGGCGATCTTCCCCGGCATCATGGAGGCTTCGCCCGCCAGCGCGCGTCCCTTCGCCCGCGGCGCCAAGGTCCGCCAGATGGCCTCGCGCCACATGGCCAACAGCCAGCCGCTGGCATCCTGAACCAGCGCGTTACCCGACCTTGGCGTCGGGTGACCGCCGATCAGGCTGCGGCGAAATGGCTGGCCAGACGGCCGTGAAGCCAGTTCCACAATTCAGGTGACGCGCGTCCGACAGGTTGTCCGACGCGCGTTTCCATTTGTGCCAACGACACGTCGTATTCGATCCAGCCAAGGCCGCCTGCGTGCAGATGCTGGATGGCAGGCTGGGCGCGGTCCAGACCCTTGGCAAAGATCGCGTCAGAGGTCTGCTGGGCCTCGAACTCATGCCACAGGGCCAGCAGCTGGTCGCCCTGCCCTTGCGGCAACAGGCCAAAGATGCGGCGCGCGGCGGCGGCTTCATCCGCCTGGATCTGCGCCGACCCATGGGCCTGCCCCCCTGCCGAATGCAGCGGCACATCGCCCACGTCGATCTCGACCAGATCATGGATCAGCAGCATGCGGATGACACGACCGATATCAACGTCGGGCCCCGCCAGATCTGCAAAGGCCAGCGCATAAAGCGCCAGATGCCAGCTGTGTTCGGCGCTGTTTTCATGGCGCGACAGGTCGATCAGCGTATTGGCACGCAGGACCGATTTCAGCTGATCCGCCTCGGCCAGAAAACTCAGGCGACGGGTCAGGTCGTCATCGGGCAAGTGTCAACCGTCCAGCAGCAACCGCGCCGCCTGCATCACCTGTGGCCATTCCTGCGCCAGACGTGCAGCACGCCCCCGGTCAAGGTTGTCACGCACGACATCGACATGTTCAGGCACGGGCTGCGGCGCCTGCATCACCTGAAACAGCGGATGCACATGATCCATGCGCTTGGCCATCACCGCATCATCCGAGCCATAGCATTCGAAGTCGGACCACAGCGCCAGCAGGCGGTCGGCATCCGGGGACAGGCCAAAGATGCGGCGGGCGGCGGCCAGCTCGGCGCGGTTCAGGGCCTCGACATCGTGGTCCAGATGGATCGGCTGATCGCCGACGTCGATCTCGACCAGATCATGCAGCAGCAGCATGGCGATGGCGCGGTCGCTGGCGCCGAAGACCATTGCGTAAAGCGCGACGTGCCAGCTGTGTTCGGCGCTGTTTTCAGCCCGCGACAGGTCCATCAGGACATTGGCGCGGGTGACCGATTTCAACCGGTCGGCCTCGCACAGGAAATTGACATGCTGGCCGATCCGGTTGGTCATGGCGGTTCCTCAGCGGGTGGTTTCGGTCAGCCGCTTGCGGACATAGGTCTGCATCAGGTCGATCATCGGCTTCATGTGGGCCTCATCGTCGCGGAAGAAGTGGTCCGCGCCTTCGATTTCCTCATGTGTGACGGTGATGCCCTTCTGTTCGCGCAGCTTGCCGACCAGCGTGTGGGTATCCTTGGGGGGTGCCACGCGATCGGCGGTGCCGTTCACGATCAGCCCCGACGAGGGACAGGGCGCAAGGAAGCTGAAGTCGTACATGTTGGCGGGCGGCGACACGCTGATGAAGCCGGTGATCTCGGGGCGGCGCATCAGCAGCTGCATGCCGATCCAGGCGCCGAAGCTGAAGCCCGCGACCCAGCAATGCTTGCTGTTGGGATTCATCGACTGCAGGTGATCCAGCGCCGAGGCGGCATCGGACAATTCGCCGACACCCTGGTCGAACTCACCCTGGCTGCGGCCCACGCCGCGGAAGTTGAACCGCATGACGGTGAACCCCATGCGGTGGAACGCATAGTGCAGGTTATAGACCACCCGGTTGTTCATCGTGCCACCGAACTGCGGATGCGGGTGCAGGACGATGGCGATGGGCGCGTCGGGCTTGCCGGGCTGGGGGTGGTAGCGCGCTTCGAGACGGCCTTCGGGGCCGGGGAAAATCAGCTCGGGCATGGTCTTCCTTCACAGGGCTTTCGGGTTTCTTGACGCTTGCGCGCGCGGCTTCTAGACGGGTTATCTGGGAAGCCCGCGCGGACTTGGCAAGAAACATGCTGGGCTGGGCATAGCGCGCGATGACGGCGCCCGTCAATGCAAGGCACAAGTTTCAGTGCCGCTTACGAAGGGGCTGTGCCATGAAACTGTCGACCAAGGGGCGTTACGCCATCATCGCGCTGGTGGATCTTGCCATCGCCAAGAACGACGAGCTGACTTCGCTGGCGGAAATTTCGAACCGGCAGGACATCTCGCTGCCCTATCTGGAACAACTGTTCGTGCGGTTGCGCCGCGCCGGTCTGGTGACCTCGGTGCGTGGTCCCGGCGGCGGCTATCGCCTTGCGCGCGCACCCGAAACCATCCGCGTGGCCGAGATCCTGGAAGCGGTCGATGAAACCGTCAGCGCCATGCATATCGGCGCGGGCGCATCGGGCGGCATCTCGGGATCGCGGGCGCAGACGCTGTCGAACCGCTTGTGGGAGAGCCTGTCGGCGCATGTCTATGTGTTCCTGCACAACCACAGCCTTGCCGATGTGGCCAAGAACCAGCTGCTGCCCTGCCCCGCACTGCCAAAAATCCTAAACGTCGTGGACGAATGACCGGCCCCATCACGGGGTGATGAATTTTTTTTGATCCGTCCTGCATCCAGTCGCGCTGCTGCCGAGTCATCCGTTCCAGAGGTCGCATTCGGACCCCTGCGCACAACGGTTGAGGAGAGCGTCATGCCAGCCACCACAGGACATTCCATGAAGATCGCGTCACTTTACAGCAGCGTCGCCTTTGTCGCGCTGGTTGGCGGAGCAGGCCTTGCCCGGGCGGATGCCACCGCCGATTGCAACACCGGCGCAGGCAGCAATTCCGTCGAATGTGGCGTGAACTCGACCGCGAACGGTGATTTTTCCGTCGCCATCGGTGACGGCGCGATAACCGATGCCACTTCGGTGGACGGCGTGGCCATCGGTGGCGTTGCCATGGCCACCGGCCCCTCGACCACCGCAGTCGGCGGTGAATCGGTCGCCACCGGCCCCGGCGCCTCGGCCATCGGCTGGCAATCCATGGCGACCGCCGAACGCGCGCAGGCCGTCGGCCATCTGGCCACCGCACAAGGCGTCCGCTCGCTGGCCATCGGTGAAAACGCCGATGCACAGACCGACCTGTCGACCGCCATCGGCAACGAAACCATCGCAAACGGCACCGATGCGTTGGCCATCGGCGACACCGCTGCGGCCAACGGTCCCTCGACGACCGCAGTCGGCGGTGAATCCGTCGCCACCGGCCCCGGCGCATCGGCCATCGGCTGGCAGTCCATGGCGACCGCTGAACGTGCGCAAGCCTTCGGTCACCTTGCCACCGCACAGGGCGTCCGTTCGCTGGCCATCGGTGAGAACGCTGATGCGCAAAGCGATCTCTCGACCGCCATCGGCAATGAAACCATCGCCAACGGCATCGACGCGCTGGCAATTGGTGATACGGCTGCGGCCAATGGCCCCTCGACCACCGCAGTCGGCGGTGAAAGCGTCGCGACCGGCCCCGGCGCTTCGGCCATCGGCTGGCAATCCATGGCGACCGCTGAACGCGCACAGGCCTTCGGTCACCTAGCCACCGCGCAGGGCGTTCGTTCGCTGGCCATCGGTGAGAACGCCGACGCGCAAAGCGACATGTCTACAGCCATCGGCAACGAAACCATCGCCAACGGCATCGACGCGCTGGCCATCGGCGATACCGCTGCGGCCAACGGCAATTCGACCACCGCAGTTGGTGGCGAATCCGTTGCAACCGGCCCCGGTGCGACCGCAATCGGCTGGCAGTCGGTCGCAGGCGCCGAACGCGCTCAGGCCTTCGGCCATCTGGCGCAGGCCATTGGCGTTCGCTCGACCGCCGTGGGCGAGGCTGCGATGGCATTGGGCGCAGGTTCGATCGCCATGGGTGATCAGGCATCTGCCGCCGCCGACAACTCGGTTGCCATCGGTGCCGGCGCATCGGCCACCCGCGCGAACGAATTCGCGCTGGGCAATGCGCAGAACACCTATCGCGCGGCGGGCATTGCCTCGACGGCCAGCACGGCGGCGCAATCGGGTCCGGTGGGCATCGTGACCTCGGACGCGCAGGGCAACCTGGCGGTGGATCGTTCGATCGGCACGCAGATGTCGCAGCTTGACAGCAGCGTGCGTTCCTTGGGATCCTCGATCGAGGACAACAAGGAAGGTATCGCGATGGCCATGGCGCTCAGCACGCCCTATGTCCCCGAGGACAAGACCTTCGCGGTCTCGACCAGCCTGGGTGCCTTTGACGGGGCGACGGCAATGGCGGCCTCGATGGGGTATCGCTTCGATGCGAACACCCAGTTCGACGCGGGCGTGACCTATGGCTTCGACCGCAATCAGGTCGGCGGTCGTATCGGCGTGACCTACGCGTGGTAATCAGCCGCATATCGAAACCGGGGGCGCTGCTGCGTGCAGCGTCCTTGGGTCTGGCGCTGGCACTTTCGGGTGCCGGCGCTTCGGCACAGGATGCCCCCACCCAGACCAACCTGATCGAGCCCAGCTATGCCACCGCCCTGATCCGCGATGTGCTGGCGGCGGTGAACCACGGCAACTGGACGGGCAATTACACCGTGCTGCGCGATTACGCCGCGCCCGAGTTCGCGCAGGCCAACGACCCCACGCGCCTTGCGGGCCTGTTCACCGATGTCCGGGCCGAGCGTCTGGACCTGTTGCAGGCGATGGTCACCGATCCGGTGATGGTCGACACCCAGCTGAGCCAAAGCGGACAGGAGTTGCGCCTGACGGGTTATTTCCCGCTGCAGCCGCGCCATGTCAGCTTCGATCTGGTCTTCGGGCTGGAAGGTCGCCGCTGGCTGCTGCTGGGCATTTCGGTGGGTGCTTTTGATCCGCTGGAAAAACCCTAGGCCAGAAAATCGAAGATGCGTTCCTTGGGCCGGCACAGCACGGCGCCTTGGGGACCGAAGACGACCGGACGCTCGATCAGGATCGGGTGTTCCGCCATGGCCGCGATCAGCGTGGCATCCTCCAGCGACGCGTCCGACAGCCCCAGTTCGTCATGGGGCGTGCCCTTGCGGCGCAGCAACCCGCGCGGGCCGATGCCCAGCAAAGCCAGCGCCTGTTCCAGCTCCGCCACCGAGGGCGCATCCTTGATGTAATCGCGCACGGTCACCTCGACCCCCGCCTCGCGCAGCGCGTTCAACGCGAAGCGTGAGGTCGAGCAGGTCGGCTTGTGCCAGATGGTATAAGTCATCCTCATGCCCCCTTCTGCGGCAGGTCCGGGATGGGCAGCGCGCTGGAGGCCTTGATCTCCTCCATCGACAAAAGTGCGGTGACGTTGTGGATCTTCACCTCGGAAATCAGCGATTGATAGAACCGATCATAGGCGCGTGCGTTACGCACCTGCACCTTGAGGATATAGTCGATGTCACCAGCCAATCTGTGCGCCTCGACCACCTCGGGGCGATCGCGCAATGCCTTCAGGAAACGGCCTGCCCAATCCTTGTCGTGTTCGCTGGTGCGGACCAAGACGAAGAAGCAGGCTTCCAGCCCCAGTGCCTCGGGGTCCAGAATGGCAACCTGCTTGCGGATCACGCCCGCCTCGCGCAATTTGCGGATACGGTTCCAGACCGGGGTCTTTGACGCGCCCACACGCTCGGCGATCTGGTCCAAAGACAGGCTGGAATCCTGCTGCAACTGGGACAGGATTTTGCGATCCACCTCGTCCAGCCGGACAGAAATTTGCGCTGCGGCGTTTTCTGTGGAAACAGGTTCCGACATTCCATGTCCTCCGGTCAGGTCATCCTTATTTCGCGCGCCCCCTCGCAAGAATCCAGAACAAAATTCTATATAGAGACCAGTATCAGAAAGGTCCGAGTCATGAGCAAAGCCTTCACCCCGACGGCAAACAAGCCCGGTGTCATCACCGCCAACGATCTGCGCGAAGGCTTCAACGTCTGGATGTGCGAAGACGGCTGGACGCCCGATCCGCGCAAGGCGACGCTCTATGAGGACGAGGCCATCGCCGAGCTTGCCATGTTGCAGGCCATCGGTCAGGCCGATCTGGTGGTGGGCCCCTATATCGTCGAGGCCAAGCGCGGCCCGAACGGACCCGAGCCCGTCCATTTCCGTGAAGCGTTCCGCCAGCGCGGGCCTTCCAACTATTTCCACGGCATACAGGCCGAACAGCAAGCCGAGGCCAGCAATGTTTGATGTCCGCCCCGTCGAGATCGACTATGTCCAGCACCGCGCCCAGCAATTCCGCGATCAGGTCGCACGCCGTATCGACGGCAGCCTGACCGAGGAAGAGTTCCGCCCCCTGCGCCTGATGAACGGCGTCTATCTGCAGCTGCATGCCTATATGCTGCGGGTGGCCGTACCCTATGGCACGATCAACCCCGACCAGATGCGCACCTTGGCGCTGCTGGCTGAAAAATACGACAAGGGTTACGGGCATTGGACCACCCGCCAGAACATCCAGTACAACTGGCCCAAGCTGGTGGACATCCCGGACATGCTGGACGAATTGGCCAAGGTGGGGATGCATGCCATCCAGACCAGCGGCAACACGATTCGCAACGTCACCACCGACGCCTTCGCGGGCGCGGCCTTCGACGAAACCGCTGATCCGCGTCCCTATGCGGAACTGCTGCGCAGCTGGTCAACCGACCACGCGGAATTCCAGTTCCTGCCGCGCAAGTTCAAGATTGCCATTTCCAGCGGCGCCAAGGACCGTGCGGTCATCGCCGCCCATGACATCGGTCTGCGCCTGAAGGAACAGGACGGCAAGACCGGCTTCGAGGTCTGGATCGGTGGCGGCCTTGGCCGGACGCCGGTGCTGGGTCAGGTGGTTCGCGACTTCCTGCCCGAGGAGGACCTGCTGCCCTATGTCGAGGCGATCATCGCCACCTACAACCTAGCCGGTCGTCGCGACAACAAGTACAAGGCCCGCATCAAGATCACGGTGATGGAACGTGGCATGGACGTCATGCGCGCCGAGATCGAGGAAGAATTCATCGCCCGCCGCCGCGAATTCGACGGCGCCGACCGCGAGGCGTTGGCCATCTTCAAGGACCGCTTCCGCGCGCCCGCCTTCCGCAATGCCGCCACCGACGGCTTTGAAGCCGAGCGTCAGTCCAACCCCGGCTTCCGCAGCTGGACCGACACCAACCTGCACCAGCACCGCATCGAGGGCTATGCCAGCGTCGTCGTGACCTTCAAGTCGCCCGGCCAGACGCCCGGCGATGCCAGTGCGGAACAGATGCGCCTGATCGCTGATCTGGCCGAGCGTTTCGGCCATTCCGACATCCGCATCATGCATGACCAGAACGTGGCCCTGCCGCATGTCCACAAATCAGACCTGCCGGCGCTTTATGCCGAACTGAAGGCCGCCGGTCTGGCCACCGCCAATGCCGGTCTGACCAGCGATATCATCGCCTGCCCCGGCATGGATTACTGCGCGCTTGCAACGGCGCGGTCCATCCCGATCGCGGAAGAGATCGCCGACCATTTCCGTGCCCTCGGGCTGGAACAGGAAATCGGCAATCTGAACATCCGCATCTCGGGCTGCATTAATGCATGCGGTCACCACCACCTGGGCCATATCGGCATCTTGGGGCTGGATCGCGCGGGCGTCGAAAACTATCAGATCACGCTTGGCGGCGACGCCTATGACATCCCGGCCATCGGTCAGCGTGCCGGTGCGGGCTTCCCCGCCGAAGAGGTCGTGCCCGCCATCGACCGCCTGCTGCGCGCCTATCTGGAGGTCCGCGAGGATGAGGACGAACGCTTCATCGACGCCTACCGTCGTCTTGGACAGGCACCCTTCAAGGCCGCCCTCTATCCGGAAACGACCGATGCTTGATGGCAATCTGGATACACGCGCGGGGCGGTTGAACGACCGCTACCGCCACCACGCTGCGACCGAGGTGTTGCGCCGTGCCGTCACCGACCCCGATCTGGGCCGCGTGGGGCTGGTGTCGTCCTTTGGTGCGGAATTGGTGGTGCTGCTGCATATGGTCAGCGTCGTGGCCCCCGGGCTGCCGGTGCTGTTCATCGACACCCAGATGCTGTTCCCCGAAACGCTGGAGTACCAGCGCGAGGTCGCCTCCAAGCTGGGGCTGACCAACGTGCAGGTCATCACCGCCAGCGAAGAAGAGATCGCCCTGAACGACCCCGACGGCACGCTGCACAAGGTCAATCCCGACGCCTGCTGCAACTTCCGCAAGACGGTGCCGCTGGAAAACGCGCTGTCGGGTTTTGATGCTTGGATCACGGGCCGCAAGCGGTTCCAAGGCGGTCAGCGGACCGAACTGGAGTTCTTTGAGCCCGAACCCCCGCTGCGCCTGCGCGTGAACCCGCTGGCCCACTGGCGGTCCGAGGACGTTCAGGACTATATGATCGAAAACAACCTGCCGCGTCACCCGCTGGTCGCCAAAGGCTATCCCTCGATCGGCTGCGCCCCTTGCACCTCCCCCGTCAAACCCGGCGAGGATCCGCGTTCGGGTCGCTGGCGCGGTCAGGAAAAGACCGAATGCGGCATTCACTTCATCGGCGGACGGATGGTCCGCAGAAAGGCAACGGCATGAGCGACGAGACCCTGTCCCAGGACGTCCTGGCCCGCGATGACGGTTTCCATCCCATCGATCATGATGCACCTATCGTGCTGGCCCCCGACACCGACCCCGCCACCCTGCCCGACCGCATGCACCACCCGCTGATCGCCATCGACTTTCCGGCCTTCAGCGATGGCCGCGGCTTTACGCTGGCGCGACGGTTGCGCGAATTGGGTTACAAGGGAACGCTGCGTGCGTCCGGCCGGTTGATCGCCGACCAATACGCCATGGCCCGCCGCGTCGGCTTTGACGAGGTGCAGGTGGCGGCCGACATTGCCGCGCGCCAACCGCAGGACCAATGGCTGGCCCGCGCCGACTGGAAGGCATGGGACCACCGCGAAAATCTGGCCGGCTAAGACCGGCATACGGAACGAACAGGAAATATCATGACGCTGGATCTGCCCGCGGCTGACGCTGCCCCCAAGAAGACGCTTCCCGACGCCCAGACGGTGACCTCGGTCACGCATTGGACCGACACGCTGTTCTCGTTCCGGGTGACGCGGCCGGCCTCGCTGCGCTTCCGGTCGGGTGAGTTCGTGATGATCGGCCTGCCGGGTGATAACGGAAAACCCATCCTGCGCGCCTATTCCATCGCCTCGCCCAACTGGGACGACGAACTGGAATTCTACTCGATCAAGGTGCCGGACGGGCCGCTGACCTCGCGCTTGCAGCACATCAAGCCGGGCGATGAGATCATCCTGCGCCCCAAGCCCGTGGGCACGCTGGTGCTGGACGCCCTGCTGCCGGGCAAGCGCCTGTGGTTTCTGGCCACCGGCACCGGCTTTGCCCCCTTCGCCAGCCTTATGCGCGATCCCGAAACCTACGAGCGTTATGAACAGATCATCATGATGCACACCTGCCGCACCGCCGAGGAACTGACCTACGGCGCCGAACTGGTGCAGAACCTGCGCCATGATCCGCTGCTGGGTGAACTCTACGGCGAAGATTTCGCCAAGCGCCTGATGTATTATCCGACGACGACCCGTCAGGATTCGCCCTTCATGGGCCGCATCACCGACAACCTGTCCTCGGGCAAGGTGCTGCAGGATCTGGGCCTGCCGCCCATCAGCCCCGAAACCGACCGCGCCATGATCTGTGGCAGTCTTGCCTTCAACGTCAACGTCAAGAAAGTCCTCGAAGATTTCGGCATGCGCGAGGGTGCAAACTCGGACCCCAAGGAGTTCGTGGTCGAAAAAGCCTTCGTCGGCGAAGGCGTCTGACCCCATAACCATCACCACATGAAAAGGGCGCAGGATCATCTCCTGCGCCCTTCTTCGTTGGTTAAATACCCCCTGAGGGTCCGGGGGGGCGACGCGCCCCCCGGACCTGCCGCTCAGAAGAACGCCTGCAATCCGGTGATCGCACGCCCCAAGATCAGCGCATGGACGTCATGCGTGCCCTCATAGGTGTTGACCGTCTCAAGGTTCACCATGTGGCGCATGATCTGGTATTCCTCGGAAATCCCGTTGCCGCCATGCATGTCCCGCGACATCCGCGCGATATCCAGCGCCTTGCCGCAATTGTTGCGCTTGACGATGGAAATCATCTCGGGTGCCGCCTGCGCCTCGTCCAGCAAACGTCCGACCCGCAGGCTGGCCTGCAGGCCAAGGCTGATCTCGGTCATCATATTGGCCAGCTTCAACTGGTGCAGCTGCGTCTGGGCCAAGGGCTTGTTGAACTGCACACGGTCCAGACCGTATTGGCGCGCGGCATGCATGCAATATTCCGCAGCCCCCAGCACACCCCAGCTAATGCCGTAACGGGCGCGGTTCAGACAGCCGAACGGACCTTTCAGACCCTCGACATTGGGCAACAGCGCGTCTTCACCGACCTCGACGCTGTCCATGACGATCTCGCCAGTAATGGATGCACGCAGTGACAGCTTGCCGCCGATCTTGGGCGCAGACAGGCCCTTCATGCCCTTATCCAGCACAAAGCCGCGGATCTTGCCGCCATGCGCCTCGGATTTGGCCCAGACCACGAAGACGTCGGCAATTGGCGAATTGCTGATCCACATCTTCGACCCGCTGATGACATAGCCGCTGTCGGTCTTCTTGGCGACGGTCTTCATGCCCGCGGGGTCGGAACCCGCGTCAGGCTCGGTCAGGCCGAAACAGCCGATCCATTCCCCCGATGCCAGCTTGGGCAGGTACTTCTGACGCTGCTCCTCGCTGCCATAGGCATAGATCGGGTACATCACCAGCGACGACTGCACCGACATCATGCTGCGATAGCCGCTGTCCACACGCTCGACCTCGCGGGCGACGAGGCCATAGGACACATATCCCGCGCCGATCCCGCCGTATTCCTCGGGGATGGTGACGCCCAGCAGGCCCATCTCGCCCATCTCGCGGAAGATTTCGGGGTCGGTTTGTTCATCACGATAGGCGTCGATGACGCGCGGCTGCAGCCGGTCCTGCGCATAGGCGCGGGCCGCATCGCGCATCATGCGCTCCTCCTCGGTCAGCTGGTCGGACAGGCGGAACGGATCCTCCCAATCGAAACGGCCCAGATCGGGGGCGTCTTTTGCCTTCAAGTTCACCAGCATTATCCTCTCCTCTTCTCTCTTGAGGAATGATTAGGGGCCTTGGCGCATGGGTGCAATGCCGCGACTGCATCACGTGCAACTCACGCGATCTTTGGGAACTGTTCCGCAAACGGCCTGTTAAACCGTCAACAAGACGTACGCGATCAATCGCAGAGGAGCTTTCATGCGCCGGATCATCCACAATACCACAGCCATCGTCACTTGCCTGGCCTTGCTTGCGCCGCAAATTGCCGCAGCTCAGGATCAGAACCAGGACGACCTCAAGGAAGGGCTGTCGGCGATCATCACACAGGCGAAAGAGGCTGCGCAGGACGAAGATGCGCGTCCCGCCGCCAAGGGCAAGAAGCGCGGCGAAGACGAACTGGCCGATGCCATGAAAGCTGAAGCCGACCGGAAAGACGCGAAAGAGGGCGACAAGAAGCCCAAGGCCAAGCCGGGAAAGGCGGATAAGGACGACGCCAAGCCCAAGGCAAAGCCGCAGCAGAAAGACACGAAGGACAAGAAGGCCGACAAGGAAGACCTCGGCATCTTGGGTGAACCCGGCAAGGCCGCCCGCGACCAGCAGGATGCCGAGAAAAAGCCTGCCAAGAAGCCAAAACCGGATGAAAATGCCCTGACCATCGGCACGGGCAAGGTACAGTCCGACCGTGCCGCCCAGATGCCCGGTCTGGTCAAGGTCCTGAATCAGGAGGTTCAGGACGGGCTGACGCAGGATCAGCTGAACTGCCTGCAGGGCGGCAGCTATCCTTGTGCGGATGGCGACCGTGCCATCACCCCGCGTGGCGTGGTGGTCGAACCGAACGGTGGCGGTCCCTTCCGTCTGGCCGATACCTCGAACCAGATGTTCCGTGTCGGCAAATCCGGTGACATGGTCCAGCGCGCTGCCGAAGAGGACACGCGCGAAACCCAAGCCTCGCGCGAGGCCGCCAAGCAGAGCAAGCCGGTATCCGCCGCGGCGCTGAATGCTTCGGAAGGCTCGGGCAAGGTAACCGAACAGAAAGTCACCAAGGACAGCAGCCGTTCGTCGTCCGAGGACTTCGCGACCAATCTGCGTGATGCACTGGCGGGCAGCGACAACGCCAAGGCGCGGTCGAAGGATGACGCCAAAGATGACGACAGCAGCAGCGATCTGACCAAGGCCCTGCTGCTGGGTGCCGGTGCGTTGGCGGTCGGGTCGTTCCTGAACAACAACCGTCAGGTCGCGCTCAGCGCCCCCGACCGCGTCGTCGTAACTCGCGAAGACGGCAGCCAAGAGGTCATCAAGGATGAGGTCGCCCTGCTGCGCCAGCCCGGCTCGAACGTGACGACCGAGAACTTCGACGACGGCTCGTCGCGCACGGTCGTCACGCGTGAAGACGGCAGCCGTGTCGTGACCATCCGCGATGCCGATCTGCGCGTGCTGCGCCGGACCTTGGTGTCGGCCGATGGCACCACCACGCAGCTGATCGATGATACCACCGATGTGCAGCCCGTTGACGTCAGCCAGCTGCCCGCCCCTGCCGAAGTTCAGAACGGCGATGCCCCGATGAACGAGGACGACCTGCGCACCGCCCTGCGCCGCGAAGCCGATATCGAGCGTCGCTTCACCCTGTCCCAGATCCGCAACATCCCCGAGGTGCGTTCGCTGGTGGCCCCCGTGAACATCGATGCGATCACCTTCGACAGCGGCTCGGCTGCGATCCGTCCGGATCAGGCCAAGCAGCTGCAATCGCTTGGCCGCGTCATTCAGGATTCGGTGGCCGAGAACCCCTCCGAGATCTTCATGATCGAAGGGCATACCGATACCGTCGGCGCCGATGCCTTCAACCTGGCACTGTCGGACCGTCGTGCCGAATCCGTGGCTTTGGCGCTGACGGAATATTTCGACGTTCCGCCCGAAAACCTTGTGACCCAAGGCTATGGCGAACAGTTCCTGCGCATCCGGTCCGAAGGTGACATTCGGGGCAACCGCCGCGCCTCGGTTCGTCGCATCACCGATCTGCTACGCACCGCAAACGCGCAGTAACCATTTTACAAACGAAAAAAGCCCCGGTTTCGACCGGGGCTTTTTCATGGCAGCGCGGGTGTTCAGGTGATCTGATCCAGCAGCGGGCCGCACAGATCCGCCTGCCCGCCGCAGCAATCCTGCATCAGAAAGCCCAGCAAACCGCGCATCGTCTGCATTTGCGCGCGATAGCGGATCGACCGCCCTTCGCGCTGCGAAACGACCAGCCCCGCCGCAGACAGGATGTTGAGGTTGTTCGACAGCGTGTTCGCGCGCACATCCAGCGCCGCCGCGATGTCGCCTGCCGCCATGCCTTGGGGACCTGCCTTGATCAGCAGGCGAAAGACATCCAGCCGCATGTCGTGGGCCAGTGCCGACAGGGCATCCAGAACGGGTTTCTTTTCCATGCTTCCGGAATGCCTGAAGCGATCACCGCGCGCAAGCGTCACGCATCATGCGCCGCCAGAAAGCCCCCCGATTGCCGCGCCCACAGCCGGGCATAGATGCCGCCGCGATCCAGCAGTTGCGCATGGGTGCCTTCCTCGACGATGCGGCCCTGATCCATCACCACCAGCCGGTCCATGGCGGCGATGGTGGACAGACGGTGGGCGATGGCGATGACGGTCTTGCCCTGCATCAGCACGTCCAGACGCGACTGGATGGCGGCTTCGACCTCGCTGTCCAAGGCGCTGGTCGCCTCGTCCAGAATCAGGATGGGGGCATCCTTCAGCGCCACGCGGGCAATGGCGATGCGCTGGCGCTGACCACCCGACAGCTTGACCCCGCGTTCGCCGACATGGGCATCCAAGCCTTGTCGCCCCTGGCTGTCGGACAGATCGGGGACGAAGCCGTCAGCCTCGGCCATGCGCAGGGCTGCCTGCACCTGTTCGTCGCTGGCATCGGGGCGCCCATAGGTGATGTTGTCCCGGACTGAGCGGTGCAGCAGCGAACTGTCCTGCGTCACCACCCCGATGGCGCTGCGCAGGCTGTCCTGCGTGACCTGCGAAATGTCCTGACCGTCGATGGTGATGCGACCGCCGTCGATGTCGTGAAACCGCAGCAGCAGGTTGATCAGCGTCGATTTCCCCGCCCCCGAGCGTCCCACCAGACCGACACGCTCGCCGGGTTTCAGGTTCAGCGTCAGATCATCCAGCACGGCCATCGGCTGTGCGCCCGCAGCGCCCCCATAGCGGAAGGTGACGTTCTGCAACTGCACCGCCCCCGGCCCCGGCAGCAAGGGCACGGCGCCCGGCGCATCCAGCACCTGACGGGGCAGCGACAGGCTGGTGATGCCATCGCGCACGGTGCCGATGTTTTCGAACAGCGCCGCGAATTCCCACATGATCCAATGCGCCATGTTGTTCATCCGCATCGCCAGCGGCACGGCAACCGCCACCGCCCCCACCGCCACGGCATTTTCGGACCAGAGCCACAGCCCCAGCCCCGCGACCGAGGCCACCAACCAGACGTTCAGCATGTTCAGCGCCACGTCCTGAATGCTGGCCAGCCGCATCTGGCCGTGGACCGTCACCAGAAAGCGGTCCATGCCGTCGCGCATCCAGCGCTCTTCGCGGTCGGAATGGGAAAACAGCTTCACGGTGGCGATATTGGTATAGCTGTTGACGATCCGCCCGGTCATCTGGCTGCGCGCATCAGCCTGCGCCTGCGCCACACGCCCAAGCCGCGGCACGATCTGCCACAGCAACAGGCCATAGCCCGTGCCCCAGATGACGAACGGCAGCGCCAGCCGCCAATCCTGGCTGGCCGCCAGCAGCATCGCGCCGATGAAATAGGTCACGACATAGCTGCCCACATCCATGATCTTCATCGCAACCTCGCGCACCGCAAGCGAGGTCTGCATCAGCCGCTGCGCAATCCGTCCGGCGAATTCGTCCTGAAAATAACCCACCGACTGCCGCAACAGATAACGATGTGCCAGCCAACGGATCCGCTGTGGAAAATTCCCCATCAGCGATTGATGCAGCACCATCGAGGTCACAAGGTTCAGCGCCGGCAGCACGATCAGCAACACAACCGCCATCATTGCCAGCGTACCGCCCTGCTGCGACCAGAACTGGTCGCGCGGCGTGTCGGCCAGACGGTCGATCAGCGTGCCCAGCCAACCGAACAGCATTAGCTCGATCAGCGCAATGGTCGCCGATCCGATCGCCAGCAGCACCAGCCAGGGGATGGCACCGCGGCTGTAGTGCAGGACAAAGCGGAACAGGCCTGCGGGCGGCATGGTCGGCTCGGCCATGGGATAGGGGTCGATGCGTCTTTCGAACCATCCGAACATGATGCCATCCTTTCGCCCATCGCGTCAGCGCCGTTGCTGGCCCCGCCCCGAGCCAAAGTCAAGCGATGCGGATCTTTGACATCATTGTGGAACGACCGGGCGCAGGTCGCGTTGTTTCACCAGCACCCGCAAGGGAACAACGAAAGGCAACGACATGACCATGAACACCCTGAAAGACCTGTACCTTGACCAGCTGCAGGACCTCTATTCGGCCTGCAAGCAGTCGATGACCGTCGTGACGGAAATGGGCCGCACCGCCAAATCGCGCGAACTGTCCGAGGCCCTGATCGCGGGCAACACGGGCATTGCCGACGGCATGGACAAGATCGCCCAGCTTTGCAACGACCACGGCATCGACCCGACGGGCGAGCATTGCAAAGGCATGGAAGGTCTTGTGACCGAGGCGCGCAAGCACGCCATCGAGGCATCCTATGGCGATGACGACGTGCGCGACGCGGCGATCATCACCCAGTACCAGCGCTTGGCGCATTACGCCATTGCCGGCTACGGCTGCGTCCGTACCTTCGCAAACCGTCTCGAGTTGGATGCCGACGGCAAGATCCTGCAGGAATGCTTGGATCAGACCCAGCAGGGCGACGTTCACATGACCGCCATCGCAGAAGGCGGCGTCAACCAAGCCGCAGTGATGTAAATCTGGCTTTGTCGAATTTTAAAACGCCCGGAAAAATTCCCCGGGCGTTTTTCATTGATAGCGTCCGGCGCGTTGAAGCACTTCGATCTCGTATCCGTCAGGGTCCTGGATAAAGAAGAAGCGTGCGATGACATCACCACCGGGGGCGAAGTCGACCAGCTTGCGCGGCGCAAAGCCAGCCGCCGTCAGCCGCGCGTGTTCCGCGTCCACATCTGCGACCGAAAAGGCGATATGTCCATAGCCGTCGCCCAAGTCGTAAGGCTCGCTACGTTCCTTGTTCACGGTCAATTCCAACTCGGTACCCGTCTCGGCGTTGGACAGATAGACAAGCGTGAACTTGTCGAAATCCAGCCTGTCCGCCAGCTTGAGACCAAAACAGACATCATAGAAATCGATGGACCGCTGTTCGTTCAACACGCGGACCATCGAATGGATGTACTTTGCCATGGGCATCCCCTTTCATAAGTTTTTCGTAATTCACCCAAGGGCTAACCCCCACAATGCAAAAGGGCCACCCCGAGGGGTGGCCCTTCTTCATCCTGATATCCGTTGCCGGATCACCGGATGAACGCTTGGCGGATGGCCCTTGCGGGCCGTCCGATCAGGCGAGGATTTTCGAGACGACGCCTGCACCGACGGTGCGGCCGCCTTCGCGGATTGCGAAGCGCAGCTTTTCTTCCATGGCGATCGGCGCGATCAGTTCGACTTCGAACTTCAGGTTGTCGCCCGGCATGACCATTTCCGTACCTTCCGGCAGGTTCACCGTTCCCGTCACGTCGGTCGTGCGGAAATAGAACTGCGGGCGGTAGTTGGCGAAGAACGGCGTGTGACGGCCACCCTCTTCCTTGGTCAGAATATAGGCTTCGGCTTCGAACTTGGTGTGCGGGTTCACCGACTTCGGCTTGCACAGCACCTGGCCACGTTCCACGCCTTCACGGTCGATGCCGCGCAGCAGGACGCCGACGTTGTCGCCAGCCTCACCACGATCCAGCAGCTTGCGGAACATTTCCACGCCCGTGCAGGTCGTTTTCTTGGTGTCGCGGATACCCACGATTTCCAGTTCGTCGCCGACGTTGACAGCGCCACGCTCGACGCGGCCGGTCACGACCGTACCACGGCCCGAGATCGAGAACACGTCTTCGATCGGCATCAGGAAGGGCTGGTCCACGGCGCGCTCGGGCGTCGGGATGTAGCTGTTCAACGGCTGCGATCAGTTCCTTGATCGAGTTCTCGCCGATCTCGGGGTCGCGGCCTTCCATGGCAGCAAGAGCCGAGCCCTTGATGATCGGAATGTCGTCGCCCGGATAGTCGTAGCTGGACAGCAGCTCGCGCACTTCCATCTCGACCAGTTCCAGCAGCTCTTCGTCATCCACCTGGTCGACCTTGTTCAGGTAGACGACCATGTAGGGGATGCCGACCTGGCGACCCAGCAGGATGTGCTCGCGCGTTTGCGGCATGGGGCCGTCAGCGGCGTTCACGACCAGGATCGCGCCGTCCATCTGGGCGGCACCGGTGATCATGTTCTTGACGTAGTCGGCGTGGCCGGGGCAGTCGACGTGCGCATAGTGGCGCGCTTCGGACTCGTATTCCACGTGCGCGGTCGAGATCGTGATCCCGCGGGCCTTCTCTTCGGGTGCGCCGTCGATCTGGTCATAGGCGCGGAAGTCGCCGAAGTACTTCGTGATCGCAGCCGTCAGCGTCGTCTTGCCGTGGTCAACGTGACCAATGGTCCCGATGTTGACGTGCGGTTTGTTCCGTTCAAACTTTGCCTTTGCCATGGAATGGCTCCTTGTTCTTCAATTCGGGTCAGGAGCGGGGCGTGACGCCCCGCTGCAAAATCAGGCGTATTTCTTCTGGATCTCGTCCGAGATGTTCTGCGGCACAGCTTCATAGTGGCTGAACTGCATCGAGAACACCGCGCGACCCGAAGACATCGAACGCAGGTTGTTGATGTAACCGAACATGTTGGCCAGCGGCACTGCGGCGTCGATGACGTTCGCGTTGCCGCGGCTGTCTTGTCCACGCACCATGCCACGACGGCTGGTCAGGTCGCCGATGATCGAACCGGTGTATTCTTCCGGCGTCACGACTTCGACCTTCATGATCGGTTCCAGCAGCTTCGCACCGGCCTTGCGCAGACCTTCACGCATGGCTGCACGGGCCGCGATTTCAAATGCCAGCACCGAGGAGTTGACGTCGTGGAACGCACCATCCGTCAGCGCAACCTTGAAGTCGATGACCGGGAAGCCTGCCAGCGGACCGGAGTCCATGACCGACTTGATGCCCTTTTCGACGCCCGGGATGTATTCCTTGGGAACCGAACCACCGACGATCTTGCTTTCGAACGAATAACCTTCGCCCGGCTCGGTCGGGATGATCGACATCTTGACGCGCGCGAACTGGCCGGTACCACCGGTCTGTTTCTTGTGCGTGTAGTCGATGTCGGCCGAGGTCGAGATCGTTTCGCGATAGGCCACCTGGGGCGCACCGATGTTCGCCTCGACCTTGAATTCCCGCTTCATGCGGTCAACCAAGATGTCGAGGTGAAGTTCGCCCATGCCGCGCATGATGGTCTGACCCGACTCCAGGTCGGTTTCCACGCGGAAGGACGGGTCTTCGGCGGACAGGCGCTGAAGGGCGATGCCCATCTTTTCCTGGTCGGCCTTGGACTTCGGCTCGATGGCGATCTCGATGACCGGCTCGGGGAAGGTCATCGTTTCCAGAACCACCGGGCTGGACGGATCGCAAAGCGTATCGCCCGTGGTGGTGTCTTTCAGACCGGCCAATGCGATGATGTCGCCTGCGAAGGCTTCTTCGATTTCCTCACGGTTGATCGAGTGCATCATCATCATGCGGCCAACGCGTTCGCGCTTGCCTTTGGTGGCGTTCAGCAGCTGATCGCCTTTCTTCAGCACGCCCGAATAGAGACGCGTGAAGGTCAGCGAGCCGACGAACGGGTCGTTCATGATCTTGAAGGCCAGACCCGAGAATGCCTGCGAGTTGTCTGCACGGCGTTCGATGTTGCGGGTTTCGGTCTCGTCATCGGGCGCAAAGCCCATATAGGCGGGAACGTCCAGCGGGGTCGGCAGGAAGTCGATGACCGAGTTCAGCAGGGGCTGCACGCCCTTGTTCTTGAACGCGGAACCGGCGGTGACCGGGAAGAACGACAGCGACAGCGTGCCTTTGCGGATCAGACCGCGCAGGGTTGCTTCGTCGGGCTCTTCGCCTTCCAGATAGGCTTCCATGGCGGCATCGTCCTGCTCGACGGCAAGCTCGATCATGTTGGCGCGCCATTCGTCGGCCAGATCCTTCAGTTCGTCACGGATCGGCTGACGAACCCAGCTTGCGCCAAGATCTTCACCCAGCCAGACCCATTCTTCCATCTTGATCAGGTCGACGATGCCTTCCAGCTTGTCCTCGGCGCCGATCGGCAGAGCGATCGGGCACGGGGTGCCGCCGGTGCGGTCCTTGATCATCTTCACGCAGTTGAAGAAGTCGGCGCCGATCTTGTCCATCTTGTTGACGAACACGATCCGCGGAACCTTGTAGCGGTCAGCCTGACGCCAGACGGTTTCGGTCTGGGGTTCGACGCCGGCGTTGGCGTCCAGAAGGCAGATGGCGCCATCCAGAACGGCCAGCGAACGTTCGACTTCGATGGTGAAGTCGACGTGGCCCGGGGTGTCGATGATGTTGAACCGGTACTTGGTGTCGGAAGTCCCTTCGTTGGTCGGGTCTTCCTGACGCTGCCAGAACGTGGTGGTCGCGGCAGACGTGATCGTGATGCCGCGCTCCTGCTCCTGCTCCATCCAGTCCATGGTCGCGGCGCCATCATGCACTTCGCCGATTTTGTGCGACTTGCCGGTGTAGAACAGAATACGCTCGGTCGTCGTGGTCTTGCCGGCATCGATGTGGGCCATGATGCCGAAGTTGCGGTAACGCTGCAGCGGATAGTCGCGTGCCATGGTCGGGATCCTTTCGCCTTACCAGCGGTAGTGGCTGAACGCCTTGTTGGCGTCGGCCATCTTATGCGTGTCTTCGCGCTTCTTCACGGCGGTGCCGCGGCCGTTGACCGCATCGGCAAGCTCGCCCGCAAGGCGCTCTTCCATCGTGTTTTCGTTGCGCTTGGCAGCGGCAGTGATCAGCCAGCGGATTGCCAGCGCCTCACGGCGGATCGGGCGGACTTCGACGGGAACCTGGTAGGTGGCACCACCGACGCGGCGCGAACGCACTTCGACGGAGGGTTTCACGTTGTCCAGGGCCTCGTGGAAGACTTCGATCGGCTCGCGCTTGAGACGGGTCTCGACGCGCTCCAGCGCGTTGTAGACGATCCGCTCGGCGGTCGATTTCTTGCCGTCAACCATCAGGTTGTTCATGAATTTGGTCAGCACGCGATCGCCAAATTTGGCGTCGGGCAGGACATCGCGCTTTTCAGCGGCGTGACGACGGGACATTGATGCCTCTCCTTATTTCGGACGCTTGGCGCCGTATTTCGAACGACGCTGACGACGGTCTTTGACACCTTGGGTATCCAACACACCGCGCAGGATGTGGTAACGGACACCCGGAAGGTCTTTGACGCGGCCGCCGCGGATCAGCACGACGCTGTGTTCCTGCAGGTTGTGCTTTTCGCCCGGGATATAGGAGATGACCTCGAAACCGTTCGTCAGGCGCACTTTGGCAACCTTACGCATGGCCGAGTTCGGTTTCTTCGGAGTCGTCGTGTAGACGCGCGTGCAGACGCCGCGCTTCTGCGGGCAGCCCTGAAGGTGCTGCGACTTGCTGCGCTGCACTTTCGGCTGCCGCGGTTTGCGGATCAGCTGTTGGATCGTAGGCATTCGGTTCCCCGTCTTGCTCTGTCAATACTCGCAACCAGACCGGTTGCGCCTCTTCTCGACGGTAAGTTGCGCGAATCGCAAAATACCAAGCCCGCCGCGCCGGAAACCGGGTGACGGGCATGATTTCAGAGGATCGGGGCGTATTTCGGCCCGGATCGTGACCTCATATGTTCATGTGCCCAAGACGGTTTCCCGCCGGGTAGCGGGGCTATAGGCGGATTCCGGCGGACTGTCAACATCGGCCCCCTGCCCGTTACCCAAGCGTCACGCGGTCAGCGCCGCCAGATCCTCCAGCACCCGGCGCCCGAAGCCGAAGCGCCGCTGGATCAGACGGGCCAGCGGCTCATCCTCGGGTTGCCAGGTCATCCCCTGCCCCATCGCACCCGAGTCGCTGTCCTGATGGATCGATCGGATGAACATCACCGGATCGTTGACAGACACCCCCGGCATCCATTTGGCAAGGCTGGCGTGATTGAAACTCAGCGCGGTCAGCCCCGCGTCGGGCCGCAGGAAGATGGTCAGCGCCACGCCCATGTTGTGACACAGCCAGGGCTTGATCGACAGCTTGCCGCCGGCGGCCGTCACCATCAATCCGCGGCCATAGTCCAGCGACAATCGGCCTTCGGTTTTCCACAGTTCCCGGACACGGGCGAAATCGGCGCGGCTGCGTTCGATGTAGTCCAGCGCGACGGCATCGTCGTCGTCATGGCGGAAATGCCCCACGACATCGGCGGTCGCATCGACATGCGGGGCAACAGCCTCAAGGCAGGCCTCGCGATGCTTGGCCATCGGCGGCACCAGCGCCAGCCTTAGCTGGGGCACGCGGTCGCACATGGCGGCCAGCCGCGACAGATAGGGCTCGGGAAGATCGGGGCCGGTCATGACGACCAGCGTGAAATCTGGATCGCTTTGCGTCAGCCAGCCGGGCATGGCGACGCGTTCGAACCACTGCCAGCGCCGCTCAAGGCGGTCGGGGTCGTAAAGATAGGCGCGCCGGGACGAATAATCGTCATGTTCGACCTGAAAACCGCGCAGGCCGACATAGGAAAACCGGCACAACCCCAGCATCTGCACTTTCATCACCCGCCTCCGCTGACCGCCCAAGCGATAACGCGGCTGCCCGATCGTCGCAAGATCGGGGGCGTGAAACGACAAAGGCCCGGCGTGATGCCGGGCCTTTGCCTTGTCATGTGACGAAGATCAATCCTCGGGATTGCCTTCGGTCATGTCGATGATCGGGCTTGCCTCGGCGGCGGGCTCGGGTGCGGCCAATGCGGCTGCGGCCTCTGCCTCGGCGCGGCGGGTCTCGATCACCTCCGTGTCACGCTCGGTCGCGATGCGGCGAACGCGGGCGGTGGCGCCACCGGTACCGGCCGGGATCAGACGGCCGACGATGACGTTCTCCTTCAAGCCGACCAGCTTGTCGCGCTTGCCCTGAACGGCAGCCTCGGTCAGCACGCGCGTCGTTTCCTGGAACGAGGCGGCCGAGATGAAGCTGCGGGTCTGCAGCGACGCCTTGGTGATGCCCAGCAGAACAGGTTCGCCCGTGGCCGGACGACCACCGCGTGCTTCGATCTTGGCATTTTCAGCCTCGAAATCGTCACGCTCGACGTGCTCACCTTTCAGCAGCGTGGTCTCGCCGCTGTCGATGATCTCGATCTTCTGCAGCATCTGGCGAACGATCACCTCGATGTGCTTGTCGTTGATCTTCACGCCTTGCAGTCGATAGACGTCCTGAACCTCGTCGATCAGGTAGTCGGCCAAAGCCTCGATACCCATGATGCGCAGGATGTCATGCGGCGCGGGATTGCCGTCCATGATGTAGTCACCCTTCTGCACGAAGTCGCCTTCCTGCACCGGGATGTGCTTGCCTTTCGGCACCATGTATTCGACGGGCGTGTTGCCTTCTTCCGAAGGCTCGACGGTGATGCGACGCTTGTTCTTGTAGTCTTTGCCAAAGCGGACATAGCCGTCCATCTCGGCGATGATCGCGTGATCCTTGGGACGACGGGCTTCGAACAGTTCCGCCACGCGGGGAAGACCCCCGGTGATGTCCTTGGTCCGGGCACCTTCGCGCGGGATACGTGCAACCACGTCGCCCGGCCGGATCTCCTGGCCGTCCTCGATCGACAGAATGGCGTCGACGGACATCGGATAGCTGACCGGGTTGCCCTGGTCGTTGCGCACCGGTTCGCCGTCGGCGTCCATGACGATGATCTCGGGCTTGAGGTCGTTGCCCTTCGGCGCCGACCGCCAGTCGGTCACGATCTTCTGGGTCATACCCGTCGCATCGTCGGTCTCGTCGCGGACCGAGATCCCCGACATCAGGTCGACGAACTTGGCCGTGCCGCCCTTCTCCGCGATGATCGGCAGGGTATAGGGATCCCATTCGAACAGCTTGGCGCCGCGGATGACGCGGTCCTTTTCCTTCACGAACAGCTTCGAGCCGTAGAACAGCTTGTGGCTGGCACGTTCCTGCCCCTGATCGTCAAGAACCAGCAGCTGCATGTTGCGCGACATCACGACCTGTTCGCCATTGGCGTTTTCCAGGATGCTTTCGTTGCGGAACTGGATCGTACCCTCGTGCGAGGCAGCCTGGAAGGACTGCTGACCACCCTGTGCAATGCCGCCGATGTGGAAGGTCCGCATCGTCAGCTGCGTGCCGGGTTCACCGATCGACTGCGCGGCGATGATGCCGACAGCCTCACCGATGTTGACCAGCGTACCGCGTGCAAGGTCGCGACCATAGCACAGCGCACAGATGCCGTCTTCGGATTCACAGGTCAGTGCCGAACGAATGCGGATCTGCAGAACAGCCGCCTTCTCGATGGCATCAGCCTTGCGTTCGTCGACCACTTCGCCGGCACGGATGATGATCTCATCGCTGCCGGGAACCAGCACGTCCTCGGCCACGGTCCGGCCCAGCACACGCTCGCTCAGCGGCGAGATGACCTCACCATCGTTGATCGCGGCCGATGCCGTGATCGAATGCTCGGTTCCGCAGTCGTGTTCGCGGATGATGCAATCCTGTGCGACGTTGACCAGACGACGCGTCAGATAGCCCGAGTTCGCCGTCTTCAACGCGGTGTCCGACAGACCCTTCCGGGCGCCGTGGGTCGAGTTGAAGTATTCAAGAACGGTCAGACCTTCCTTGAAGTTCGAGATGATCGGCGTTTCGATGATCTCACCCGAGGGCTTGGCCATCAGGCCGCGCATGCCGCCCAGCTGCTTCATCTGGTTGACCGAACCACGAGCACCCGAGTGGGCCATCATGTAGACCGAGTTCGGTTCCATTTCGGCACCGTTCTCGTCCATCTTGGTGGCCGAGATGGTGGACATCATGGCTTCGGTCACGCGGTCGTTGCACTTGGACCAGGCGTCGACAACCTTGTTGTACTTTTCGCCCTGAGTGATCAGGCCGTCCAGATACTGCTGTTCGAATTCCTTGACCTGCTCCTGGACCTCTTCGACGATCGTCCACTTGTTGTCGGGAACGACCATGTCATCCTTGCCGAAGCTGATGCCGGCGCGGAATGCCTCACGGAAGCCCAGACCCATGATCTGGTCGCAGAAGATGACCAATTCCTTCTGACCGCAATAGCGGTAGACGGTATCGATGACGACCTGCACGTCCTTCTTGCGCAGCAGACGGTTCACCAGCTCGAACGGAGCCTTGGCGTTCATCGGCAGCAGCGCGCCAAGACGCATGCGGCCCGGCGTGGTTTCGAAACGCTGGACGACCTCGTTGCCGTTCTGGTCGATCTGACGGATGCGGGCGGTGATCTTCGAGTGCAGATGCACCTCGCCTGCGGCCAGGGCGTGCTCGACTTCCTCGATGTTGGAGAAGGACATGCCTTCGCCCTTCATGCCGTCACGGCTCATCGAGACATAGTACAGACCCAAGATCATGTCCTGCGAAGGAACGATGATCGGGGCACCGTTTGCAGGCGACAGAACGTTGTTCGTCAACATCATCAGGACGCGCGCTTCCAACTGCGCTTCCAGCGACAAGGGCACGTGAACGGCCATCTGGTCACCGTCGAAGTCGGCGTTGAATGCCGAACAGACCAGCGGGTGCAGCTGGATCGCCTTGCCTTCGATCAGGATCGGTTCGAACGCCTGAATGCCAAGACGGTGCAGCGTGGGCGCACGGTTCAGCAGAACCGGATGCTCACGGATGACCTCTTCCAGAATGTCCCAGACTTCGGGACGCTCTTTCTCGACCAATTTCTTGGCCTGCTTGACGGTGCTGGACAGCCCCTTCGCTTCAAGACGCGAATAGATGAAGGGCTTGAACAGTTCCAAGGCCATCTTCTTGGGAAGACCGCATTGGTGAAGTTTCAGTTCCGGACCGGTGACGATGACCGAACGGCCCGAGAAGTTGACCCGCTTACCCAGAAGGTTCTGACGGAAGCGACCCTGCTTACCCTTTAGCATGTCCGACAGTGACTTCAGCGGGCGACGGTTGTTGCCCGTGATGACGCGGCCACGACGGCCGTTGTCGAACAGCGCATCGACCAATTCCTGCAGCATCCGCTTTTCGTTGCGCACGATGATATCGGGCGCACGAAGCTCGATCAGGCGCTTCAGACGGTTGTTGCGGTTGATGACGCGGCGATACAGATCGTTCAGGTCGGAGGTCGCAAAGCGGCCGCCGTCCAGCGGAACCAGCGGACGCAGTTCCGGCGGAATGACCGGAATGACCGTCATGATCATCCACTCGGGACGGTTGGCCGATTCAAGGAACGACTCGACAATCTTTAGGCGCTTGATGATCTTCTTGGGCTTCAGCTCGCCGGTGGCGGCCTTCAGGTCTTCGCGCAGCTGCTCGGCAGTTGCGGCCAGATCGATGTTGGCCAGCATCGCACGGATGGCTTCCGCACCGATGTCGGCCTGGAAGGCGTCGGCGCCAAAGTTGTCCTGCGCGTCAAGATACTCTTCCTCACCCAACAGCTGACCATAGGTCAGGTCGGTCAGGCCGGGTTCGATGACGACATAGTTCTCGAAGTACAGAATACGTTCCAGATCCCGCAGGGTCATGTCCAGCATCAGGCCGATGCGGCTCGGCAGCGACTTCAGGAACCAGATGTGCGCGACGGGCGCGGCCAGTTCGATGTGGCCCATGCGTTCGCGACGGACCTTCTGCAGCGTGACTTCCACGCCGCATTTCTCGCAGACCAGGCCGCGATACTTCATGCGCTTGTATTTGCCGCAGAGGCATTCGTAGTCCTTGATCGGACCGAAGATGCGCGCGCAGAACAGACCATCGCGTTCCGGCTTGAACGTGCGATAGTTGATCGTCTCGGGCTTCTTCACCTCGCCGAAGGACCAGGCCAGAATTTCTTCCGGCGAGGCCAGCGAGATCTTGATCTCATCGAACTGCCGCGTGGGGGCCAGCGGGTTCAGAGGGTTGGTGGCAAGTTCCTGGTTCATTTCCAATTCCTAATGAAGGGCACGGGGGAAGGGTGAGTGGGGGCTTGCGCCCTCACTCTTCTTCTTCCGCATCCAGGAGTTCCATGTTGAGGCCCAGACCCCGGACCTCCTTGACCAGAACGTTGAACGATTCCGGCACGCCTGCTTCAAAGTTGTCTTCGCCCTTGACGATGGACTCATAGACTTTGGTGCGGCCTGCGACGTCATCCGACTTCACGGTCAGCATTTCTTGCAAGGTGTAGGCGGCGCCATAGGCCTCGAGTGCCCAGACCTCCATCTCACCCAAGCGCTGGCCACCGAACTGGGCCTTACCGCCCAGAGGCTGCTGCGTGACAAGGCTGTACGGACCCGTCGAACGGGCGTGCATCTTGTCGTTGACCAAGTGGTGCAGCTTCAGGATGTATTTCATCCCGACGGTGACCTGACGTGCGAACTGTTCGCCCGTACGGCCATCGAACACCACCGACTGCCCCGAGGTATCGAACCCGGCACGCGTCAGCGCATCGTTGATGTCGGCTTCCTTGGCGCCATCGAAGACCGGCGTCGCGATCGGCACACCCGTCCGGACGGTATCGGCATGCTCGCGCAGTTGAGCATCCTCCATCCCGTCGAAGGTCGAGGCATAAAGTTCGTCGCCATAGCCGTTCTTCATCGCGTCGCGGACCGGGGTCATGTCGCCGTCACGGCGATAGGACTCCAGCGCCTCGTCGATCTTGATGCCAAGACCGCGCGATGCCCAACCCATGTGGGTTTCCAGGATCTGACCCACGTTCATGCGCGACGGCACGCCAAGCGGGTTCATCACCAAGTTGACGGGGGTACCATCGGCCAGGAACGGCATGTCTTCCATGGCCACGACCTTGGAGACGACACCCTTGTTGCCGTGACGACCGGCCATCTTGTCGCCTGCCTGAAGCTTGCGCTTCACGGCCACGAACACCTTGACCATCTTCATCACGCCGGGGGGCAGATCATCGCCCTGACGGACTTTCTCGACCTTATCCTCGAAGCGGGCTTCCAGCAGCTTCTTCTGGGCGTCGTACTGCTGGTTCAGCGCCTCGACGTCCTTTGCGACGTCTTCTTCGCCAACGGCCAGCTGCCACCACTGACCACGGCTCAGCGTGCCCAGCAGATCTTCGGTGACTTCGGTGTTCGCCTTGACGCCTTTCGGCCCCTTGACGGCAACCTTGCCCAGGATCAGCGCCTTCAAACGCGAATAGACGTTGCGATCCAGGATGCCCTGTTCGTCGTCGCGGTCACGTGCCAGACGCTCTACTTCTTCACGCTCGATCTGCAGCGCACGTTCGTCCTTGTTGACGCCGTGACGGTTGAAGACGCGGACTTCGACGATGGTACCATAGGCACCCGGCGGCAGACGCAGCGAGGTATCACGGACGTCGGACGCTTTTTCACCGAAGATGGCGCGCAGCAGCTTTTCTTCCGGCGTCATCGGGCTTTCGCCCTTGGGGGTGATCTTGCCCACCAGAATGTCGCCCGGACCGCATTCGGCGCCGATATAGACGATGCCGGCTTCATCCAGATTGCGCAGGGCTTCTTCGCCCACGTTCGGGATGTCGCGCGTGATCTCTTCCGGCCCCAGCTTGGTGTCGCGGGCCGCCACTTCGTATTCATCGATGTGGATCGAGGTGAACACGTCGTCGCGGTGGATACGTTCGCTGATCAGAATCGAGTCTTCATAGTTGTAGCCGTTCCACGGCATGAACGCGACGACCACGTTCCGACCAATGGCCAGTTCACCCTGATCGGTCGAGGGACCGTCGGCGATGACCTGGTTGGCAACGACCTTTTCACCCACCTTCACCAGCGGACGCTGGTTGATGGTCGAGGATTGGTTCGAACGCTTGAACTTGCGCAGACGATAGATGTCCACGCCGGCATCGCCCGCACCCAGGCTCTCGGTCGCACGCACGACGATACGCTGCGCATCGACCTGGTCGATGACGCCGCCACGACGCGCCATGATGGCGGCGCCGGAATCGCGTGCCACGGTCGCTTCCATGCCGGTGCCCACGAAGGGAGCCTCGGCGCGCAGAAGCGGCACGGCCTGACGCTGCATGTTCGAACCCATCAGGGCGCGGTTGGCGTCGTCGTTTTCAAGGAAGGGGATCAGTGCCGCGGCAACCGACACCAACTGCTTGGGCGACACGTCGATCAGGTCGATGGCATCAACCGGGTTCAACATGAAGTCGCCCGACTGGCGGGTGCTGATCAGCTCGTCGACGAAACCGCCTTCGGCATCCAGGGTCGCGTTGGCCTGCGCCACGGTGTGACGCATTTCCTCGGTCGCGGACATATAGACCACGTCGTCGGTCACCTTGCCCTCGATCACCTTGCGGTACGGGGTTTCGATGAAGCCATACTTGTTGACCCGCGCAAAGGTCGCGAGGCTGTTGATCAGACCGATGTTCTGACCTTCCGGTGTTTCGATCGGGCACATCCGGCCATAGTGGGTCGGGTGAACGTCGCGAACCTCGAAGCCTGCGCGTTCACGCGTCAGACCGCCCGGCCCAAGGGCCGACAGGCGACGCTTGTGCGTCACTTCGGACAGCGGGTTGGTCTGGTCCATGAACTGCGACAGCTGGCTGCTGCCGAAGAATTCACGAACGGCCGCTGCTGCGGGTTTCGCGTTGATCAGATCCTGCGGCATGACGGTGTCGATCTCGACGCCGGACATGCGTTCGCGGATGGCACGCTCCATGCGCAGCAGGCCGACGCGATACTGGTTTTCCATCAGTTCGCCGACGGAACGCACACGACGGTTGCCCAGGTGGTCGATGTCGTCGATCTCGCCCTTGCCGTCACGCAGTTCCACAAGACCGTGGACGCAGGCAACGATATCGGCGTGACGCAGGGTGCGCTGCGTATCGGGCGCATCAAGGTTCAGGCGCATGTTCATCTTGACGCGACCGACGGCCGAAAGGTCGTAACGCTCGCTGTCGAAGAACAGGCTGTCGAACAGCTTCGAGGCGGCTTCCACGGTGGGGGGCTCGCCCGGACGCATGACGCGATAGATATCCATCAGCGCCTGTTCGCGGTTCATGTTCTTGTCCGCAGCCATGGTGTTGCGGATGTAGGGACCGACGTTGACGTGGTCGATGTCCAGAACCGGGACGTCTTCGATGCCGTTGTCCAGCAGGACCTTCAGCAGGCCACCGTTCATCTCGCCGTCCTTGGCGTATTCGGCGGTGATCTCATCGCCGGCCTCGGCATAGATGAAGCCGGTGGTCTCGTTGATGATGTCCTTGGCGACGAAGCGGCCGACAATACGCTCGAAGGGAACCAGCAGGTTCAGCTGTTCGCCAGTCTCCTGCAGCTTCTTGACCGTGCGCGGCGTGACCTTTTCGCCAGCCTTGGCGATGATCTCGCCGGTGTCGGCGTTGACCAGATCGAAGGCCGGACGGGTGCCACGAACCCGCTCGGGGAAGAAGCGGGTGACCCAGCCCTGCTCGCGGCCATCGCGGCGCAGGTTATAGCTGACCGTTTCATAGAAGCTGTCCATGATCGCTTCCTGATCCATGCCCAGGGCATAGAGAAGCGTCGTCACCGGCAGCTTGCGGCGACGGTCGATGCGCGCAAAGACCAGGTCCTTGGCGTCGAATTCAAAGTCCAGCCAGCTGCCGCGGTACGGAATGATCCGGCATGCGAACAGCAGCTTGCCCGAAGAATGGGTCTTGCCGCGGTCGTGGTCGAAGAACACGCCCGGCGAACGGTGCATCTGGCTGACGACGACACGCTCGGTGCCGTTGACGACGAAGGTACCGTTCTGGGTCATCAGGGGCATGTCGCCCATGAAGACGTCCTGTTCCTTGATGTCCTTGACCGATTTGGCCCCGGTGTTTTCATCGACATCAAACACGATCAGACGCAGGGTAACCTTCAGCGGAGCGGCATAGGTCATGTCGCGCTGCTGGCACTCGTCCACGTCGTATTTGGGGTGCTCAAGCTCGTATTTCACGAATTCCAGCGTTGCGGTCTCGTTGAAGTCCTTGATCGGGAACACCGACTGGAACACGCCCTGGATCCCGTCGCCATCATTGTGGCCGGTGCCTTCGCCCGAATTCAGGAACAGATCATACGAGGATTTCTGAACCTCGATCAGGTTCGGCATCTCCAGAACTTCACGGATGTTGCCATAGTAGCGCCGGATACGCTTTTGGCCGACATAAGCTTGCGCCATGGGGTCTTGTCACCTTTCGTCTTCGCGCGCGTTCCGGGTCGGGGCCCCCGGAATACGGCCTACGAATGCAGGGGTGAGGTTCCATTCATGCCGCCCGTCCCACCGCGCGACTCCCGAACCTCGAACATGCCCTGAAGGAGGGTCTGTCAGGCCTGATGCCCAAACCGTCCTTCAAGACAGGTTCGGCAGGGACCGGGAAAACCCGGACCCTGCCTGTCTCAAACCGATCTTGCGACCGATTACTTGAGTTCGATCTTGGCGCCAGCTGCTTCCAGCTTTGCCTTGATTTCTTCGGCTTCGGCTTTCGAAGCGCCTTCTTTGACCTTGCCGCCAGCTTCGACCAGATCCTTGGCTTCTTTCAGGCCAAGACCGGTGATGCCGCGAACTTCTTTGATCACGTTGATCTTGCTCGCGCCGGCGTCGGTCAGAACGACGTCGAATTCGGTCTTTTCTTCTGCAGCTTCGCCAGCAGCAGCGGGACCAGCCATCATGACGGCGCCACCGGCAGCCGGCTCGATGCCGTACTCATCCTTCAGGATGGTCTTCAGTTCCTGGGCTTCCAGCAGGGTCAGGCCCACGATGTCTTCGGCAAGTTTCTTAAGATCAGCCATTTTTCCGTTCTTTCCAGTTAGTGTTCCAACGTCGGGTTTAAAACCACTAGTCGGGGAATGGGTTGCTTACGCAGCCTCACGCTCTTCCAGAGTCGTGAGGATGCTCGCGATGTTCGAAGCAGGCGCGCCAATGGCACCAGCGATGTTCGAAGCAGGCGCACCGATGCACGATGCGATCTGAGCGATAAGCTCTTCACGCGACGGCATCTGGGCGACGGCTTTCACACCGGCAGGATCCAGGGCCGAGTCACCCATAGCACCACCAAGGATCACGAAACGTTCGTTGTCCTTGGCGTACTTGTCGGCGATCCGGGCAGCAGCCACGGGATCTTCCGAGAAGGTGATCACGGTCATGCCCGTCAGGTAGTCGGCGATGCTTGCGCAAGGCTTACCTTCAAGGGCGATCTTGGCGAGCTTGTTCTTGGCAACGCGAACGGAACCACCAGCTTCACGCATGCGTGCGCGGAGGTCCTGCATATGTGCAACCGTCATCCCCTCGTAGTGGGCAACCACTACGACGCCAGAGCTTTCAAAGATCTGGCCGAGCTCGTCGACCACCTGTTCTTTTTGTGCTCTATCCACGGTTTCACTCCAAGTTGGGGGTTTCCCCCCGGCTCTCACTTTCCTGCGCCCGGAACCGGGCAACAGGTCGGGTCCGCATCGGGGCAAGATCGCCCGAAGGACTGGCCTTCGGAAAAATGCTTCCCCGTCTCAGGAAGGACATTAAGCAGGCGGTTGCCTGCACCCTCCGTCTCGGACAGGACGGGGCGGCCTTGGCAGCCCCGCCATTCCCGACCCGAAGGTCAGGAAACTTGTGGGATGCGCCTCGGGCGCATCCGAAAACTCAGTTGGCGGCTGCCGAAGCGACATCCACCGAAACGCCCGGGCCCATGGTCGAGCTGATCGAGACTTTTTGCATATAAGTCCCTTTCGCGCCAGTGGGCTTCGCCTTGCTGACGGCATCGACGAATGCGCGCAGGTTCTGGGCCAGCTTGTCCTCGTCGAACGAGACCTTGCCGATACCGGCGTGAACCACACCGGCTTTTTCAGCCTTGAACTGCACTTCGCCGCCCTTGGCAGCTTCGACGGCCGATTTCACGTCCATCGTCACCGTGCCGACCTTGGGGTTCGGCATCAGGTTGCGCGGGCCCAGGATCTTGCCCAGACGACCGACCAGCGGCATCATGTCCGGCGTCGCGATGCAACGGTCGAAGTCGATCTTGCCGGCCTGGATGGCTTCCATCAGGTCTTCGGCGCCAACGATCTCGGCACCGGCCGCCTTGGCTTCGTCAGCCTTGGGACCACGTGCGAAAACGGCGACGCGAACGTCCTTGCCGGTGCCTGCGGGCAGGGTCACCACGCCGCGGACCATCTGGTCTGCGTGACGCGGATCGACGCCCAGGTTCAGCGCGATCTCGACGGTTTCGTCGAACTTGGCGGTCGCGGCCGACTTGACCAGCTTGACGGCGTCTTCGACGGTCAGGTTGGACTTGCCTTCAAAGGCAGCGCGGGCTGCAACTTTCTTTTTCGAAAACTTTGCCATGACTTAGCCTTTCACCTCGATACCGATCGAACGGGCCGAGCCGACGATGATCTTCATGGCCTGATCGACATCATTTGCCGACAGATCGGCCATCTTGGCTTCAGCGATCTCGCGGACCTGCTTGACCGTGACCGAACCTGCGTTCATGCGACCGGGCTTTTCCGAACCGCGTGCGCGGTTGCGCTTGCCGACGGGCTTGAGGCCAGCGGCGCGCTTCAGCAGGAAGGATGCCGGCGGCGTCTTGGTCACGAAAGTGAACGACTTGTCGGCGTAATAGGTGATCACGACGGGAACGGGCGAGCCCGCTTCCATTTCCTGCGTCTTGGCGTTGAACGCCTTGCAGAATTCCATGATGTTGATACCGCGCTGGCCCAGTGCGGGACCGACGGGGGGCGACGGGTTAGCTTGGCCCGCCTTGATCTGCAGCTTCAGCTGCCCGACAACTTTCTTGGCCATGTGGCCTCTCCTTCATCATCATGCCCGCAGGTGCAGGCCTTGACTTAGCGGTGCGGCTAGCGCCTCCCGCGACCAATCACGAGGTTTTGGAAACCTGCGTGAATTCCAGTTCGACCGGCGTGGGCCGGCCAAAGATCGACACGGTGACTTTCACACGCGACGAAATCTCGTCCACTTCCTCGACCATCCCCGAGAAGCCCTCGAAGGGACCGTCGGTGACGTTGACCTGTTCGCCCACATCGAAGCGGATCAGGTTGCGCGGCGCAGCGGCCTCGCCGTCGCTGGTGCGGTTCATCATCGAGTTGACCTCGTCGTCCCGCATCGGCATCGGCTTGCCTTGAGCACCAAGGAAGCCGGTGACGCGGTTGATCGAGTTCACCAGATGATAGGTCCGATCCATCATGTCCATGTGGACCAGGACATAGCCCGGCATGAAGCGACGCTCAGAGGTGACCTTCTTGCCACGACGGATCTCGATCACTTCTTCAGTCGGGACCAGCACCTCGTCGATCTGTTCTTCCAGACCCTTCTCGGCGACGGCCTGACGAATCGCCTCGGCCACCTTCTTCTCGAAGTTCGAGAGGACACTGACCGAATACCAACGCTTTGCCATGTCTCGATCGATCCCTGTTCATCTCGGGGGAATCACGCGAAATCGCGCAACCCCTTGAATTCTAATTGCATCCGGAAAATTGAAATCGGCGCGCACGGATTTCCCAAGCACGCCGCCTTCCGGACAGTCGTGGGCAGATACCGCCCCTGACCGCGAATTGCAAGCCCTGATCAGCCGCTGATCAGTCGCAAACCCTCGGTCAGTCCCGTCCGCACGGCCAGATCGACCAGGAAGAAGAACAGGCTGGTGATCGAGGCGAAGATCATGACCATGATCGTCGTCGTGATGACCTCACGCCGGGTCGGCCACGAAATCTTGGCGGCCTCGGCACGGACCTGGTTGATGAACTGGACGGGATTGGCCACGACAGGCTCCTTCGCAAGTGCAGGCGCTGATGTAACGAAGCCGTTCGGCCGTGACAACCCTGCATGACGACCGTGTCGGCGGCGGCTGTCTTGGCGGAAGGACCTGGCAGGGGCAGAGGGACTCGAACCCACGACCCTCGGTTTTGGAGACCGATGCTCTACCAACTGAGCTATACCCCTGCGGTCGGGCCTGATTAGAATTTGCCCGCAGCGCCGTCAAGCAGATAACCGGCAGTTTTCGCATCGATCACAGCAGAACCGCACCATCGCGCGACAAACATCACAGGAAGCGCGGAAATTCGATCTTGGGGCAATGGTCCTGCACGACCGTGACCCCTGCCCCGCTGGCCTTTGCCGCCGCCACATCGTCGCGCACCCCCAATTGCGTCCAGATCACCTTAAGATCAGGCAAATGCGCCAGCGCCTCATCGACGATCCCGGCCACGGCGGACGACTGGCGGAATATATCGACCATCTGAACGCCGGCGTCCTTGGGAATATCCGACAGGCTGGCATAGACGGGACGATCCAGAATGGTCTTGCCCGCATGCCCCGGGTTGACCGGAATGATCGTCTTGCCCTTGGCCTGCAGGTAACGCGCCACACCCCAACTGGGTCGTGCTTCGTTCGGGGACAGGCCGACCACCGCGATCACGTCAACATTTCGGGCAATCCACTCGATATCGCGGTCTTCCAACTGCTGCATGTCCATGACACCCTCCCTAATAATACACCCTAAAGTTGAGCGATCCTCTCATAGAAAAGGCGCCCGGACCACGTATGTGGCCGAGCGCAAGTCACGGAACGAGGGACAGTGATCTGAACATGACCGTTCCGGGGCCATGTTCTATGATGTAAATGGGCATCACCCCCGATTGGTTCCACCCATATCACGAAGTCGTGATTCAAAAGCGAATCGTCAGTTGCCTCGGTGCCAAGCGACGCGGGCGTGATCCAGCACCGCTTCGGTGTCCTGACGCAGCTTGCGTTCGGCAGCACCGGATTGCAGCAAATACAGATGGCCCTTGATGACCGCAAAGAACCGCGGATCGCCACGACGCGGATCGCCTTCGGACAGGGACACGGGGCAGATACCATCAAAGTCCGGCGCAAAGCTACGCGGGTCGGCCTCGAAGCGGGCGCGATTTTCTTCCGAGGCGAAATGCCAGAGCTTGCCCCGCCACATGGTCGCAATATCGCTGCGCCCCGGCACGGCACGACCGGCATTGGCGTATCCCACCGGATCGAACCCACCCAAGGCCCAATCCTGGGCCTGAGCCGGAAGGGACGTCAGGATCGTCAAGGCAATGATCGAAGCAAGCTGGCGCATGTAAATCCGGGGGCTGTCTGGAACAGGTCCTATGTGACAGCCCCCGGCCCGATTCTCAACGCGCGTGACATAATCGTCGCAGGGTTGTGATATTCACGCACCGCCGGCGGCATAAAGACCGATAGCCGCCGCATTCGACACGTTCAGCGACCCGAAATCGGCAGCGAAGGGAATGCGCGCGACGTGATCGCAGGTCTTCATCGTCAGTTCGCGCATGCCCGGACCTTCGGCACCCATCACCAGACAGACGGCGCGGCCCTTCAGGTCGTCCATCAGCTTGGGCAGCGATTCGGTGCCGGTGCCATCCAGACCGACCAGAATGAAGCCCATCCCTTTCAGTTGGCTCAGCGCCTCGGCCAGATTCGGGACACGCAGATAGGGCTGACGTTCCAGCGCGCCCGATGCGGTCTTGGCCAGCGCGCCCGTTTCGGGGGCCGAGTGGCGGTGCGGTGCGATCACCGCCCGCGCGCCGAAGACCTCGGCAGAACGCAGGATGGCCCCGATGTTATGCGGATCGGTCACGCGGTCCAGCGCCACCAGCAGAGGACGACGTTCGCCCGGCGCCTCGCGCAGCGCGACCTCGGACAGGCTGCCCCATTTCAACGGCTTGACCTCCAGCGCGGCGCCCTGATGCACGCTTTCGGGCGACAGCGGCACCGCCTTGTCGAAGACGCGCAAATCCGTGACCTCGGGTTCCATCCCATGCAGGTCGCCAAGACGGGCCAGCGCGTTCTGCGTCACGACCAGTCGCAGCTTGACGCGGTCGGGGTTGGCCAGCGCGTCGCGAACGGCGTGCAGACCGAACAGCCACACGGTCTCGGCCGCAGCAGCGCGACGGGCGCGTTCCTTGTCGATGACCCAGGTGGGCTTTTTCGAATTTCCGGTCTTATCGGCCATTTTCAGTGTCCTTTCATGCCAACCCTCTGTGCGCGGGACGACGCAATCACGCAAGCCCCGGAAATCTGCTTGACGCCCCGAAACGGGGCAGCTAATCACCCCCCACGCCGAAAGCGATCGGCGGGCGACGTGCTGCAAGGTGCGGCAGCGGACTGTAACTCCGCCGGGGAGACCCACGCCTGGTTCGATTCCAGGGTCGCCCACCACTTTCGCCTTCCCGTGACGGGAACGGAAGTCGGTGATTGACTGCCTGCCACGCAGGCGACACCCGGACATTCCCGAATTTACTGCATTTCCCTGAAGTTGCGTCTTCTGTGGGGCTTTCGATTCGCATCGGCTGCGGCTAACATTCGGCAAATGTCAGTGGGATCGGGGTCAATGGTGTCAGCACGCAAGACAAAGCAACCGAATCTGTTGATCATCGGCCAGGCCGGTCGCCTGCAGTACGAAGCCATCATCTTTCTTGCCAGCCTGCGCGTCGCGGCCCCTGGATGGACCGGCCGCGTCATCGTCGCGGAACCCCGCCCCGAGGGCGCATGGGCCGGCCATGACACGCTGATCACGGATGAATGCCGCCAGATCATCACCGGCTTCGACGCCGAGATCCTGCCTTTCACCGCGACCCATTTCGGCGCATCCTATCCGCAGGGCAACAAGATCGAGGCGCTGCAGATCCTGCCTGCCAATCAGCCCTTCATCTTCTTCGATACCGATACGCTGATCACCGGTCCGCTGGATCAGGTGAAATTCGACTTCAAGCGCCCCTCGGCCTCGATGCGCCGCGAAGGGACGTGGCCGCTGCCGCCGCTTTATGGTCCGGGCTATGCGGGCATCTGGCGGTCGCTATATGACCGCTTCGGGCTCGAGTTCGACAGCACGCTGGACCTGTCGCAGCCCGACGAATATTGGGAACGTTTTCTGTATTTCAACGCGGGCTGGTTCTTCGGGGCCGATCCCGTCGAATTCGGCAAACGCTATCTGGAATGGGCGTTGGCGCTGCGTGACGATCCCAATGACGAACTGGCTTGTCAGGCGATGGACCCGTGGCTGGACCAGGTGGTGCTGCCTCTGGTCATCCACAGCTTGGGGGGCGGGCGTCCGGGCCCGGCGCTGGACGGGCTGGATGGCCCGATCACCAACCACTACCGCAAGCTGCCGCTGCTCTATGCGCGCTTTGATGAATATGCCATCGACGTGCTTGAAGATGCGGTGGCCGACAAGACGATCAAACGCGTGCTGCGGGACTGGGAACCGGCGCGCAAGCTGGTCTATCAGCAAAAGGGCCGGACCAAGGTCCAGCCCATCTTTGCCGATCGCCCGCAGCCGGTGAAGGAAAAGGTGATTCGCAACCAGCTGAAAAGCCGCGGCTGGTGGCTGATCTGATCCTGCCGCCGGGCTGACCCGACGGCAGGGGTGCTACTGGCCCGCGCCTTCCGACGACCGGGCCCAGATGTTGACGTCACCCTTGGCCGACAGGTCGTCGATCTGCGCGATCTCGGCGTCCGAGAACGCGGTATTGCCAAGCGCCCCGACGCAGTCACGCACCTGTTCGGCGCGCGAAGCACCGATCAGCGCGCTGGTCACGCGCCCGCCACGCAGCACCCATGCCACGGCCATCTGCGCCAGCGACTGCCCACGCGCCTGCGCGATGTCGTTCAGGCCGTTCAGGCGCTGGATCATGTCATCGCTCAGCCAGTCGGGCGACAGCGACTTGCCCTGCGCAGCACGGCTGTCCTTGGGGATGCCCTTCAGGTATTTGCCCGTCAGCATCCCCTGCGCCAGAGGCGTGAACACGATGCTGCCGATGCCGTGATCATCCAGCGTGTCTAGCAGGCCGTCGTTTTCCACCCAACGGTTCAGCATGTTGTAGCTGGGCTGATGGATCACGCAGGGCGTGCCCAGATCCTTCAGGATCGCGGCGGCTTCCTGCGTGCGCTGGCTGTTATAGCTGCTGATGCCGACATAAAGCGCCCTGCCCGACCGCACGATGTGATCCAGCGCGCCCATGGTTTCTTCCAACGGCGTGTCGGGATCGAAACGGTGGGAATAGAAGATGTTAACGTAATCCAGCCCCATCCGCTTCAGCGACTGGTCGCAGCTGGCGATCAGCGATTTGCGGCTTCCCCATTCGCCATAGGGGCCGGGCCACATGTCATAGCCCGCCTTGCTGCTGATGATCAGCTGGTCGCGATAACCGGCGAAATCGGTGCGGAGGATCTCTCCGAAGGCCTCTTCGGCGCTGCCCGGGGGCGGGCCATAGTTATTGGCCAGATCGAAATGCGTAATGCCCAGATCGAAAGCCGTGCGGCAAATCTCGCGCTTGGTCTGATGGGGCGTATCGTGCCCGAAATTATGCCACAGCCCCAGACTGATCGCCGGCAGCTTCAACCCCGAGCGACCGCAGCGGCGATATTGCATCGCCTGATACCGATCGCCCGCGGGCTGGTAACGGTGTTCCTCAACCATCTGTCAAAACCTCCTCGCATCGGGCGCAAACGCCCGGATGGGCATGTTTGCCCACATCCGGAAGGATTTTCCAGCAGCGCTGGCATTTTTCGCCATCGGCGGTTTCGAAGACCACGCCGATGCCCGGAACCTCGGACAGGCGGAAGGCTTCGGACGGGACCGGATCGCTGGTCAGCGACAGGTCCGAGGTGATGCAGATATCGGCGAAAGCCACCGTTTTCAGCGCAGCCAGCGTATCCGCGTCTTCGACATGGACGACGGGGGCCGCTTCAAGGCTGGCACCGATGGTCTTGTCGGACCGCTTGACCTCCAGCGCGGCGGTGACGACGCGGCGGGCACGGCGAACCCTGTCCCATTTGGCAGCCAGCGGTTCGTTCAGCCAGTCCGCAGGGGTCACCGCGAAGTCGTGCAGGTGGATGCTGTCGTCTTCAGATGGGAAGCGCGACAGCCAGACGTCCTCCATCGTGAAGGGCAGGATCGGGGCCAGCCAGGTCACCAAGCGGTGATACAGCAGGTCCAGAACCGTCCGCGTCGCACGGCGGCGCAGGCTGTCGGCGGCGTCGCAATACAGCGCGTCCTTGCGGATGTCGAAATAGAAGGCCGACATTTCCAGCGTGCAGAACTGGAACAGCGTCTGGAACACGCCCTGGAAGTCGAACTGGTCATAGCCGCTGCGCACCTGATGATCCAATTGCGCCAGACGGTGCAGGACCCATTGCTCCAGCTCGGGCATCTCGGACGGCGCCACGCGTTCGGATTCGTCGAATTCCGACAATGCGCCCAACAGGAAGCGCAGCGTGTTGCGAAGGCGGCGATAGCTGTCGGCGGTGCCCTTCAGGATTTCCGGCCCGATCCGCTGGTCGGCGGTGTAATCGGCCTGCGCCACCCACAGACGCAGGATGTCGGCGCCGTATTGTTCAATCACCTTGGCTGGGACGATGGTGTTGCCAAGCGATTTGGACATTTTCATGCCCTTTTCGTCCAGCGTGAAACCATGCGTCACCACGTTGCGATAAGGCGCTCGACCCTTGGTGGCCGATGCCTGCAGCAGAGAGGACTGGAACCAGCCGCGATGCTGGTCGGTGCCCTCCATATAGACATCCGCAATACCATCCGGCACGCCATCCTTGCGGTCGCGCAGCACGAAGGCATGGGTCGATCCGCTGTCGAACCACACGTCCAGCACATCCATGACCTGATCATAGTCGTCGGGGTTGGCGATGCCGTCCAGCATCTGCGCCTTGAACCCGTCGCGATACCAGACATCGGCACCGTCCGCCTCGAACGCAGCGATGATGCGGTCGTTCAGACGCGCGTCGCGCAGCAGGAAATCCTCGGCCGTCGGCTGGACACCCTTCTTGACGAAGCAGGTCAGCGGAACGCCCCAGGCCCGCTGACGCGACAGCACCCAGTCCGGACGGTTCGAGACCATCGAATGGATGCGGTTGCGACCCGATTGCGGCCACCATTTCACCAGCTTGTCGATGCTGGTCAGCGCCCGCGCACGGATGGTATCGCCGTTCTGGCCCATGCCGTCTTCCAGCGGCTTGTCGATTGCGGCGAACCATTGCGCCGTGTTGCGATAGATCAGCGGTGCTTTGGACCGCCAGCTGTGGGGATAGCTGTGCTTGACCTTACCCTTGGCCAGCAAACCACCGGCCCATGCCAGCCGCTTGATCACGCTGACATTGGCGGGACCGTCCTTGCCATCAGGTGCGATGATCGCCTGACCACCAAACAGCGGCAGATCGGCGCGATAGCTGCCGTCCGGTTCGACGTTATAGGTCATGGGCAGCTTGAAGCGCAGACCCAGCTGATAGTCGTCATCGCCATGGCTGGGCGCGGTATGAACAAAGCCCGTCCCCGCATCATCGGTCACGTGATCGCCCGGCAGCAGCGGCACGTCGTAATCCCATTCGCCCTGTCCGCCTTCGACGCCGCGGAAGGGATGCGCCAGCATGACCCCCTCAAGTTCAGAGGCGGGAACGTCGGCCACGCGGGTCCAGTCCTGAACCTTGGCCGAGGCCATCACGCCCTCGGCTAGCGCATCGGCCAGAACCAGCAGTTCACCGGTGGTGGTGGTGGCGTTTTCGGCGACCTCACCGACCTTATACAGGCCATAGGCGATGTCGGGGTTGAAGGCGACGGCGCGGTTCTGCGGGATGGTCCAAGGGGTCGTGGTCCAGATCACCACAGATGCGCCTTGCAGTGCATCGCCGACCGGCTTGAACCGCACCCAGATCGTGTGGCTGGTGTGGTCGTGGTATTCGACCTCGGCCTCGGCCAGCGCGGTTTTTTCGACCGGCGACCACATCACGGGCTTGGAACCCTGATACAGACTGCCGTTCATCAGCAGCTTCATGAATTCGCCGGCAATAACCGCCTCGGCGTGGAAATCCATGGTCAGATAGGGATCGTCCCATTTGCCGGTGATGCCAAGGCGCTTGAATTCGTCGCGCTGGATGGAGACCCAGTCATCGGCGAAACGGCGGCATTCCTGCCGGAATTCGACCACATCGACGGCGTCCTTGTCGCGACCCTCGTTGCGGTATTTTTCCTCGATCTTCCATTCGATGGGCAGACCGTGGCAATCCCAACCCGGAACATAGCGTGCATCGCGGCCCATCATCTGGTGACTGCGCACGATGATGTCCTTGATGGTCTTGTTCAGCGCGTGGCCGATATGCAGGTGGCCGTTGGCATAGGGGGGGCCGTCATGCAGCACGAAGGGCGCACGACCTTCCGCGCGTTCGCGCAGCCGGTCATAGATGCCGATGCGGGCCCAACGGTCCAGCCATTCGGGCTCGCGCTGCGGCAGACCTGCCCGCATGGGGAAGTCGGTCTGGGGCAGGAAGACGGTGTCGCGGTAATCGGGGGTATCGGCGCTGTTTTCGGCGGCCATCGGGGCGTTCCTTTGATAGATGTTCGGACAAGGCTGACCCGGCAGCGTGAAGGGTCACGCCACCGGGCTGCTAATTCGATATCCGAACGCCGGAAATTCCATGGCACCCTCTATATGAAGCACTGCAAGGCGCTGCAAGCGTGGAACCTTGGCCTTGGTCACTGTTACATCCGCACGCTAAGCTGCCCCCACCGACCGGAGCCCAGATGCACCCTGCCCCCCTGCGATCACGCCTGACGCGCCGCGATGCGCAACTCCGCCGTTTCGTGGCCCGCCGCTATGGATTGCGGGGCACGCTGGCGCTGCATCGCCATGCGTTCGGCGCGGACCTGCTGCGTGCGCCGGTGAACGTGATGCTGGCACCCGTGGCGCTGATCCTGCAGATCGTGGCGGCGCTGCTGACGCGCATTGGCGCGCGGCGGGCGGGGGCGCGGATCGGCGGGTGGCGGATCTTCCTGCGCTCGGACATGTCGGCGCAGATTCACCGTGACTTGACCGCCCTGATCGCGGATCTGCAGGCGCAGGGGCTGGGGCCGGATGCCGGGCCTGCGCAGATCGACCGCGCCCTGCGTGCCCATGTCGAGACCCGCAACGCCGTGGCCGAGATCACCACGTCGCTGATCGTCCTGATCTCGGGCTTCGTCCTGTTCCAACGCGCGACGCCGGGGCTTATATCGCTGGCCGGTCCCATGGCGCAGATGCGCGCCCACGGGGCCGCCCTGCGCGATTTCGCTCTTGGCGAGACCTTGGGCCGCGCGTGGTACTGGGCCTTCCCGGTCGAATTGTCGCCGCTGTATGTCATCGCGACGGGCGTGGTGCTGGCGCTGATCGGGTCGGTGGTCACGACCTTTGCGGGCGTCATCGCCGATCCGGTCCAGAGGATGACGGGCATCCATCGCCGTCGCCTGTCGCGCCTGATGGCGCGGCTGGACGCGCAGGGCGACAGCGACGCACCCGCGCCGGAACATCTGGTCGCGCGGCTTGGCGATGTCGCCGATACGCTGTCGCTGATCTGGCGATCCTGGCGGGGTTAGCCGCGCCCGCGATAGGTCGGCACGCCCTGATCGGGCAGCCACAGCCCTTCAGGTGCGGCCCCCGTCTGCCAGAAGACGTCGATCGGCATGCCACCGCGCGGATACCAGTATCCGCCGATGCGCAGCCATTGCGGGTCAAGCAGCTCGGCGATGCGCTTGCCGATGCCGACGGTGCAATCCTCGTGGAAGGCGCCGTGGTTGCGGAAGCTGCCAAGGAACAGCTTAAGTGACTTTGATTCGACCAGCCAGTCGCCGGGGACATAGTCGATGACCAGATGCGCGAAATCGGGCTGGCCAGTGATCGGACAGAGGCTGGTGAACTCGGGCTGGGTGAAGCGCACCGCGTAAAGCGTGCCGGGCTGCGGGTTCGGAACCCGTTCCAGCACGGCCTCTTCGGGGTTTTGCGGTTGGGTGGTATTGGCGCCAAGCTGGGTCAGCGCGTCGGTATAATGGCTCATCTGATGGCTCCTGTTTTGACCGGGTGGGCTGCGACCGGAGCGCACCCGATACCAGCCCCGCCGCCCGTCGCCAAGAGGGCCCTAGCCGCGCATCCGCGGCGGGCGCGGTTTATAGACCGGCAGCTGCCAACCCCAATGCAGGCTGCCCGCCCGCAGCACCCAGACCACCACGGAACAGGCGACAAGCGCCTGCCCCTGCGGAAGTCCTGCCCACATCAGGATGACCGCCGTCACCGCGCCGCCGAAAGCCGCCGTCAGATACAGCTGGCCCTGTTTCAGCACCAAGGGGACCTCGTTGCCGACGACATCGCGCATCAGCCCGCCGAAGGTGCCGGTGACGACGCCCATGATGGTGATGATGACGGGGCCGAAGCCGCCCTCGATCGCGACACCGACGCCTGCGGCCACCGCCACGGCCAGCGCGATGCTGTCCAGCCAGATCAGCCATTTGTACCGGCTTTCGAACAGATGCGCCGTCCAGAAGACGACCAGCGCCGCCCCCGCCGCAATCACCACATAGGCGGGCTGCGCGACCCAAAAGACCATGTCGCGCCCAAGGATCAGGTCGCGCAAGGTGCCGCCCCCCACCGCCGTCAGCGCCGCCATGAAGACAAAGCCCACGGGGTCAAGCTGCGCCCGGCTGGCCACCAGCGCGCCGGTGATCGCGAAGATCAGCACCGACCAGTAATCCAGCACCGCGACGAAAGCCTCGGGGGTCATTTGAAGGGGGCCATGCCGCCACGGGCCAATTCGTCAGCACGTTCGTTTTCAGCGTGTCCGGCATGGCCCTTGATCCAGCGCCATTCGACAGTATGGGTTTTCTGCGCATCATCCAGCCGCTGCCACAGTTCGACGTTCTTGACCGGCTTGCGATCGGCGGTCTTCCAGCCGTTGCGCTTCCAGCCGTGGATCCATTGGGTCACGCCGTTCTTCACATAGGCGCTGTCGGTGACGATCACGATCTGGCTGGGACGGGTCAGGGTCTCGAGCGCGCTGATGGCGGCCATCAGCTCCATCCGGTTGTTGGTGGTGGCAGCCTCGCCCCCGGCCAATTCGCGTTCCTTGACGACGGTTTCGCCATCCATGGCGCGCATCAACACGCCCCAACCCCCGGGGCCGGGATTGCCGCTGCAGGCGCCGTCGGTCCATGCAAACAGGTCAGGCATCCAGCACCCCCGGCAAGGCCGCGATGCGGTCCAGCCAGCGACCCACGGCGGGGAAGCTGTCCATGTCGAAACCGCCCCGCGATCCGGCGGTGCAGGTGTAACCATAGAGGCAAATGTCGGCCAGGCTGACCATATCGCCGGCCAGCCAGTCGTGATGGGTCAGTCGATCCTCCATGACCTGCAACAGGGCGTGACCACGATCCAGCAGGTCGGCCAACCGTTCGGGCGTCGCATCGGCGGCACGGTGGGAATAGCTGACCAAGGCCTGACGCACGGCGATGACGGGTTCGTGGTTGTATTGTTCCCAGAACATCCAGCCCAGCATCTGCGCGCGGATTACGGCATCGGCGGGGACAAAGGCGCTGCCCTCGCCCAGATACCACAGGATGGCGTTCAATTCGGCCAGCACCTGACCGTCGTCCAGCACCAGCGCCGGAACCTTGCCATAGGGCAGCACGCCATCCGCCTTGGCCTGCGCCAGCGCCTCAGACCCATAGTCGCAATCGACGATCCGGGCTGCTGCACCGGTCAGCGCCAGCAGGATGCGGACCTTCAGGCTGTTGCCCGAAGAGGGCATGGAATAAAGCTGCATCTGATCCTCGTGTGGCCCTTGGGGCGCGTCAGGCGGGTTCGCGCAAGACGCGCGGCACCTTGAATTCCACGTTTTCGACGGCGGTCTCGACCACTTCCAGCGTCACGTCGAAGCGGGCGCGGAAGGCATCGACGACCTCGTTGACCAGAACCTCGGGGGCGCTGGCGCCGGCGGTGACGCCGACGGCGCGCGATCCTTCGATGGCGCGCCAGTCGATCTGATCGGCGCGCATCACCAGCTGGGAATAGGCGCAACCCTCGGCGCGTCCGACCTCGACCAGACGTTTCGAGTTGCTGGAGTTCTCGGCCCCGATCACCAGCAGCGCGTCGATCTTGGGCGCGACCGCCTTGACCGCCGCCTGACGGTTTGTGGTGGCGTAACAGATGTCTTCCTTGGCGGGGCCCACGATGGCGGGGAAACGTGCGTTCAGCGCAGCGACGATGGCGGCAGTGTCATCAACCGAGAGGGTGGTCTGGGTGATGAAGGCCAGGCTTTCGGGATCACGCGGCGCAATGTTGGCGACATCGGCCTCGGTCTCGACCAGAATCACCTCGCCCTCGGGCAGTTGGCCCATGGTGCCCAGCACCTCGGGGTGGCCGGCATGGCCGATCATCACCATCTGCAGGCCGTTGGCGTGGTGGCGTTCCGCCTCGACATGGACCTTGCTGACCAGCGGACAAGTCGCATCGACATAGACCATCTGGCGGCGCTGCGCCTCGGCCGGGACCGATTTCGGCACCCCATGGGCCGAGAAAATCACGGGCCGGTCGGTCGGGCAGTCGTCCAGCTCCTCGACGAAAACCGCGCCTTTGGCTTTCAGCGAATCAACGACGAATTTGTTGTGGACGATCTCGTGCCGGACAAAGACGGGGGCGCCCCATTTCTGCAGCGCCATTTCCACGATCTTGATGGCACGGTCCACACCGGCGCAAAAACCGCGCGGCGCAGCCAGATAAAGGGTCAATGGGGGCTTTTGATGTTCCATCCCCATCAGGTAACGCGCGACAGGCGCTTCGTCCAGCACCCGCGCGGTCACATCTGCCATACGTCAGCGCGCCACCGCCAGTAGCCCCGCCACATCCATATGCGTTTCCAGATGGTTGGCCAGATCATCCAGCGCCTGATCGACGCCTGCCTCATATCCCGGCTGCGAAGGCGCGCCCATCCGCGCAAGAAACGCCGCGCGAAAGCGGTCGTCGGAAAACAACCCGTGCAGATAGCTGCCCATCACCCGACCGTCCGGGCTGATCGCGCCGTCGGGGTCCGGCATCATGCCGAAGGGCCGCGTGCAATCGGGGCCGGTGGTGCGGCCCATGTGGATCTCATATCCCGATACCGGCTGCCCAAGCGCCTGACCGCTGACCTGCACCACACGCTTGTCCGGTGCCATAACGGTCTGCACCTCCAGCATCCCCAGCCCATCGACCTGCCCCGCCGCCCCATCGCGGCCCGATAGATCGGCGATCATCTGCCCCAGCATCTGGAAGCCACCGCAAATGCCCAGCACATGGCCACCACGCCTCCGATGCGCCGCCAGATCCACATCCCAGCCCTGCGCCCGCAAGAAGGCCAGATCGCCGATGGTCGATTTCGTGCCCGGAATGATGACCAGGTCGGCATCGCCGGGAATGGGCCGGCCCGGCCCCAGCATGGTCAGCCGCACGCCCGGTTCGGCGGCCAAAGGGTCCAGATCGTCGAAATTGGCGATCCGCGACAGGGTCAGACAGACGACATGCAACCCCTGCCCGCGGCTGGCACGCAGATCGACCGCGTCCTCGGCCGGCAGGCGATGGGCGCCCGCGAACCACGGGATGACGCCGAAGCCGGGCCAGCCGGTGTGATCCGTGATCATCCGGTAGCCGTTGTCGAACAGGCGCGGATCGCCACGGAACTTGTTGATCAGGAAACCGCGCACCATGGCCGCGTCATCCGCGTCGATCACCGCCTGCGTTCCGACGATCTGCGCGATAACTCCGCCACGGTCGATATCGCCCGTCAGCACCACCGGCACCCCTGCGGCGCGGGCAAAGCCCATGTTGGCGATGTCGCGGGGGCGCAGGTTCACCTCGGCAGGGCTGCCTGCGCCTTCGACGATGATCAGGTCATGAGCGGCGCTCAGGCGGTGAAAGCTGTCCAGCACCCCCTCCAGCAAGCGCGGCTTCAACGCGGCGTAATCGCGGGCCTGCGCCCTTGCGATGGGGCGTCCGTGCAACAGCACCTGCGCGCCGGTATCGGTTTCGGGCTTCAGCAGGACGGGGTTCATGTCGGTGATCGGGTCCAGCCCGCAGGCCCGCGCCTGCAAGGCCTGCGCGCGGCCGATTTCACCGCCATCCGCCGTCACGGCTGCATTATTGGACATGTTCTGCGGCTTGAAAGGCGCGACGGACAATCCCCGGCGCAGAGCGGCGCGGCACAACCCCGCGACCAGCAACGACTTTCCGACATTCGAGCCGGTGCCCTGAATCATCACCGCAACCATGGGACACTCTTGCTTGCCATCATCCCCTGAGGTGACTAGATAGGCCCGTCCGCAAATGAAAGGCCGAAAGCCGTGGAAAACGTCATTCTGACCGTCCATCTGATCCTGGCAGTCCTGTTGGCCGGGGTTGTCCTGCTGCAACGTTCCGAAGGGGGCGGGCTGGGCATGGGCGGTGGTGGTGGCGGCGGTGGCGGCGTCATGACCGGCCGCCAGGCCGCGAACGCGATGACGCGCCTGACCTGGATCTTTGGCGTCGCGCTGTTCTGCACGTCGATCGCCCTGACCATCCTTGCGGCACGCCAGGCCACGAACGGCTCGATCATGGACCAGTTCAGCGGCGCGGAAACGCAGGAACAGCCCGAGGGCAATCTGCCCACGCTGCCCGCATATACGCCTCCGCCAACGACCAGCGGCAACCCGCTGACGCCCCCGGCACCGGACGCCGAGGCACCTGCAGCGGCGACGGACGCTCCGGCTGCGGAAGCACCGGCAGCCGAGGCAGAAGCCCCCGTGGCACCGCCCGCTGCCGAAACGGCACCCGCAGAAGCGCCGTCCGAGGCGACGACCGACGACCAGCCCGCCAACTGAGGCTGTCACGCAAATCCATGGGCGGGGTCACCTGCCCGACACCAACTTGCGGTCCGTTGCGACCACGGGGCGAATCAGTTATTTCTCTGATCCCGTGATGCCGGTCGATACGCGGCCCGCAGCCGACTTGAACTTGCACATCACGGGGGCCTTCCATGGCGCGTTACATCTTCATCACCGGCGGCGTGGTTTCGTCCCTTGGCAAGGGTCTGGCCTCGGCGGCGTTGGGCGCCCTGCTGCAGGCCCGCGGCTTTACTGTCAGGCTGCGCAAGCTTGACCCCTATCTGAACGTCGATCCCGGCACGATGTCGCCCTTCGAACACGGCGAGGTTTTCGTGACCGACGACGGCGCGGAAACCGACCTCGATCTGGGCCATTACGAACGCTTCACCGGCGTCAGTGCGCGCCGCACCGACAGCATCAGCAGCGGACGCGTCTATTCCAACGTGCTCGAAAAGGAACGTCGCGGCGAATACCTGGGCAAGACCATTCAGGTCATTCCCCACGTCACCAACGAAATCAAGGACTTCCTGTCGATCGGCGCCGATGAGGTTGACTTCATGCTGTGCGAGATCGGCGGCACCGTCGGCGACATCGAAGGCCTGCCCTTCTTCGAAGCCATCCGCCAGTTCATCCACGAACGCCCCCGCGGCGAATGCATCCTGATGCATCTGACGCTGCTGCCCTATCTGGCTGCCAGCGGAGAAGCTGAAGACGAAGCCGACCCAGCACAGCGTCAAGGAACTGCAGTCCATCGGTCTGGCCCCCGACGTGCTGGTCTGCCGGTCCGAACATCCGATCCCGGAAAAGGAACGCGCCAAGATCGCGCTGTTCTGCAACGTGCGTCCGGATGCCGTGATCCCGGCCTATGACCTGAAATCGATCTACGAGGCCCCTCTGGCCTATCACCGCGCCGGGCTGGACCGCGCGGTACTGGATGCCTTCCAGATCAGCCCCGCGCCGCGTCCCGATCTGACCCGTTGGGAAGATGTCATGGACCGTCTGGACCATGCCGAGGGCGAGGTTCGCGTGGCCATCGTCGGCAAATACACGCAGCTTGAAGACGCCTATAAGTCCATTGCCGAGGCATTGACCCACGGTGGTATGGCCAACCGTGTCCGCGTCCGCACCAATTGGGTGGACAGCGAAAAGCTGGAAGGCGACGGCGCACATCTGCTGGATGGCTATCACGGCATCATCGTGCCGGGCGGTTTTGGCGAACGCGGCACCGAAGGCATGCTGGCGGCCGCCCGGTATGCCCGCGAAAAGAAGGTCCCCTATCTGGGGATCTGCCTTGGCATGCAGATGGCTGTGATCGAGGCCGCGCGCAATCTGGCCGACATGCCCGACGCGGGTTCCGAGGAATTCGACCACGAGGCGGGGAAGACGCGCTTCACGCCCGTCGTCTATCACCTGAAGGAATGGGTGCAGGGCAATTACACCGTCAAGCGCAAGCTGGGCGACGACAAGGGCGGCACCATGCGCCTTGGTGCCTACACCGCCATTCTGAACGAAGGCTCGCGGATTTCGTCGATCTATGGCGGCGTGACCGAGATCGAGGATCGCCACCGCCACCGCTATGAGGTCGATGCTACCTATCGCGAACAGCTGGAAAAGGCCGGGCTGGTCTTCTCGGGCATGTCGCCGGACGGCAAGCTGCCCGAAGTGGTGGAATACCCCGATCACCCGTGGTTCATCGGCGTGCAATCCCACCCCGAGTTGAAATCCAAGCCCTTCGACCCCGCGCCCCTGTTCGCAGGTTTCGTCCGCGCCGCGATGGAGGAAGGGCGTCTGGTCTGAGCCAGCCCCCCGAATATCCGACAGGGCTGGCAGCAGCCCTGTCGCTGACCGCACGGCGGTTCATCCATGAACGGCAGCGCCCCTTTGCGGGCAGCCCCTTCGCCCGTTTTTTCCGCCAAGACGTTGCCCGCATGGGGCGCGACATGGCAGCCCTCCGTTCCGAACCTCTGATGGTGCGTGCCAGTGTTGGCGCGCAAGGCTGGGCCAGCATTCCCTGGCTGACCTTCTTTGCGCCACATGTGACGCGCAGCATGCGGCAGGGTCTCTATGTCGCCTTCCTGATCAACAGTCATGACGAACGGATCGTTCTGTCGCTGCAGCATGGCGCAGGGACGGCGCTGACGCAGCTGGGTCCGGACATGGCGCATCGTCACCTACGGCACATGGCGTCCGCGACACGCGCCAATGTGGCGTTCCCACATGATTTCGATGATGGCCCGATCAGCTTGGGGTCTTCGGCTGCTCTGCCATTGGCCTATCAGGCCGGCTGTGCCCTGTCGCGCACTTGGGGGGCAGATACGTTGACTGCAAACCAGTTGACGACCGATCTGACACGAATGCTGGATATTTATCGCGATCTGGTGCCACCCGCCTGACCGCGGGCACGGCATACGCAAAAGGCCGCCCCGGAAGGGCGGCCTTTTCGCTGTCGTTCCACTTTGGTCAAGTGGTGCCGGTGAAGGGACTTCGAACCCCCGACCCCATCATTACGAATGATGTGCTCTACCAGCTGAGCTACACCGGCATCAGACTGTGAGGCGGCGGATAGCACTTTCCCATGGCGGGGGGAAGAGGGCGAGGCGCTTTTTTTGCACCCGCCCCCATCGCATCACGACTTCGGTTTCGACCAGTCTGCCTCATCGGTCGGTTCGACATCAGGGCGGACCATCCTCGGCTCGCTATCCGGCTTGGGGGCAGGTTCAGCAGGCGCTGCCGGTTCCGTCTCCGGCGCAGGCTCGGGCTGAACCTCCGGCTCGGGCGTCGTGACTGTGGAAGACGGTTCCGCTACTACATAATCGCTTTCCCGCGGCACCATGCCGGGGGCAATATCGGGCTGCCGTTCACGGGTCTCGCGCGCTTTCGGGGCCGTCACCTCGGGTTCGGCAGGACCGGGCGGATGGGGCTGAACCGGCTCGGACAAATCAGGCGCATCCTCAACTCGATCACGCGGCGATCCGACCAGCAGCGGCAGCATCTCGGCACCCGTAGGCGACGTGCTGGCAGTGCTTCGCGAACCCTCGGGCTCGCGCCAGGTCAGCGTGTCGAAGCCGCTGCAGCTGTCGCAGACCGGCGCCCAGTCATGCATCACGTTGTGGCAAGTGTCGCAGACCCACTGCGGGCCGCGCGACGCGGTCAGGGCGCGCGTCAGCCAGCCGCGCACGACGCTGTCGTCGGCACCCTCGCCCCGCTCGACCGCGGCCATGATCGACAGCGTGCGGACAGTCGGATGCTTTTCGGCCAGATCGCCAAGCGCCCGGCGTGCGCCCGGAAAATCCTCGGCGGCCAGCAGCAGTTCGGCCTTCAGCAGGCGCGTTTCCTCGTGGTCGGCGTTCTTGCGCATCAGCGCGTCGAAGCGGCGCAGACGGGCCGAGGCCGATTCGTCCGGCACGATTTCAGCATAGGCCTTGGCCAGATCGGGGTGCGGGCGCACCGACCAGGTCTTTTCCAGAATGCGCGAGGCACTGCGGAAGTCCTTTTGCGCGGTATAGCTGCGCGCCGCCAGAACCGCCGCCGGAATCAGGTCGGGCGACGCCTTGGCCGCCGAGATCGCCGCCTCGCGGGCACTGATCGAATTGCCTTCCGCCAGCACGTCGCTGGCCTGCTGCAGCGCCAGTACGGCATCGCGGCGCAGTGCGACGTTCTTGGGCAGGTCACCCTGATTGCGCTTGTCCTTCAGGGTCGCGCGGGCACCCTTCCAGTCGTGTTCGCGGGTCTGCAGTTCCAACAGGGTGTCTTGCGTTTCCTTGTGGCGCGGCTTCAGCGCATAGGCCTTCTGGGCCAGCATCAGCGCCTTAGCGGTGTCGCCCTCGGCCAGCTTCTGACGCATCAACCCGCGAATGCCGACAAAGCGGGTGCGGTCGTCTTCAAGCAGCTGCTTGTAGACCGCCTCGGCCCGGCGCGAATTGCCCGCCGTTTCAGCAGCCTGCGCGGCCAGCAGGTTGGTCATATGCGGCTGGTCCAGGTATTTCGCGGCCTTCGCAGCCTTGTCCTGCGCCAGCTTGCCCTCGCCCGAGGCGACGGCGAGCATGCCTTCGCTGAAGGCGTCATAGCCCTTGCGTTGACGCGAGCGCGCGAAATAGCGGTTCACCGCGGTTTCATCACCCGCAAGGAAACGCAGCGAGGCCAGCAGCAGGCCCAGCAGCTTGAAGACGATCCAGGCCAGAACCATCAGCACGATCAGCGCCACCACGGCCTTGACCGGCGTCAGCGCGATTTCGGTGCCACCGTATTGGATGCGCAGCATCTGCGCGGTTTCCGACAGATGCACCGCGCCAAGCGCAAGCGCCAGCACGACCGCAAAGAAGAAAAGGATTTTCAGCAGGGACAACAGCATCTTGCGGACCTCAATTCTGGCCGGAGGACAGATCGGTCAGCGCCGACTGTGCCTGCGAATAGGCGTTTGCGCGGGTCAGCCAACCGGCCATGGCCGGGGCATCGCGGCCCGCGTCGGGCAGGGCATCGATCTGGGACAGCGCCTCGGCGATGCGACCGGCCTCGACCTCGGCATCTGCGCGGGACAGGACGGCGTCGGCGTCATTGCCCTCGCGTGCCTCGATCGACCGTGCGCCGGTCTGGGCTTTCAGGAAGTTGGTCAGCATGTTTCCCTGACCGGTGGCGCTGCTGTCGCGCAGGGACGCACGCAGGGCAGCACGGGCCGCTTCGGGGAAATCGGCTTGTAGGCTGGTCAGGCTGGGGACTTCGGCGGTCAGCGCATCGGGCGTTTCCAGCCCGGCACCTTCCAGCGTGGCACGCGCATCTTCCGGCGTCACACCGCGATCCAGCGCGGATTGCAACGACGCGATGGCGGCAACGGCTTCGGCGCGGCGGGTGCTTTCGGCGGCCGCGTCCTGCAGTTCCTGCGCTTCGGCGCGCGCGGCTTCCAGACGGGCTTCGGCATCGGCGGCTGCGGCTTCGATCTGTTGCTGCAGGGCACCGGCGGCCTCGGAGTCGAAGCTACCGTTTTCGGCCATCTTGTCCAGCTGCGCCTGCTGTTCGTCCAACCGCCGCGTCAACGCCTGCAGCTGATCGGTGAACTGCTGGCCCTCAGCAGGATCGGCGGCGGCCGCTTGGGGGCGACCTTCCAATGCGCTCAGGCGGGCATCCAGATCATCGGGAACGCCTGCCGGGGCAGGCATGGCCGCGATCTCTTCGGCGACGGCACGGCGCGCGGCCTGCTGGGCCAAGGCCGCGACATCGGCCTGATCGGTCGGCACACCCACGACTGCGGGCTGCCATTCGGGGGGCAGATTCGGCAGGGCATAGATCGCGGCGGCAGCGCCCAGACCGGCGGCGACAACGCCCCCGAAGGCAACGGGCCAGAAGCCGGTCTTCTTGACGGGCTGTTTCGGGGCAGGTTTCGCCGTGGTTGGCGTGGCGCTGGCCCTGGTATCGCTGCCCTTCATATCGGCGGGCTTGGTCGCGGCCTTCGCATCCGTCTTGGCAAAATCGGATTTGGCAGTCTCAGGTTTGCCAGCGCCAGATTTTCCAGCATCGCTCTTGCCGGCGTCGGGTTTGGCCGCGGCTGCGGGCAAGCCGCCCTTGGGATCACCGACCAGCGTCGAGTTGACCGTGCTGATCGTGCCGGGCTGTCCCGCCTGCGCAGGCTTGCCCGCTTCGATCGGATCATTGGGCAAGGCGCCCGGTGCGCCGGGCTGCTTCTTGGCTGTGGCATCTGCCGGGTTCGGGCTTGCAGTCTTGGTGGCCGGTTGCTTGGTCTTTGTCTTGTCTGGCTGTTTCACGTCTTGTCCCCGTCTGGTGCCATGCCGGCATGGCCGCCTGTAAGCGCATGACATGCAGCCTAAACAGCGATGGCCTTGCGCTCAACCCGCCGTGTTCAGCTTTGTTCCGCCGCCCACAACCGCAGGATCGCATCCCGCATCGCATGGGCGTCCGGCCTGTCGGCCACGATGGTATGTTGCGCGGGACCCGACCAGTTGCGCAATGCCGCATCGCTGATGGCCACCACCCACAAGGGAGCGCGGGCATCGACGACCTGCTGCGCCACGACCGTGGCGGTTCTTGGTGAAAAAATGGGCAAGATCACCGGGGCATCGTCAACCAGCAACCTCTGGGCCTTACCGGTCAGATCGACCGCCTGCTGGTCATAGACGACCACGCCGGGAACCGGCAGCATCTGCGCCAGATGGCGGCCATGCGGGTGGACCAGCGGCACCGACGCCCCTTTGATCAGCGGCAGCAGGCTGTCGGCGGTGCCTGCACCCTCGGTCACGTCGAACCCCGCATCGCGGGCCTGCCGGGCGGTCTGCGCCCCAACGCACAGCGCCGGCCGCCCCCGCCCCGGACCCGCCGCAGGCACCGCATGCGCCGAGGTGAACACCAGCCCCTGCGCCGCCGTCAGAATATCGCCGTCATGATCCACCGGCACGATCCGCAACACCGGAGAGATCACGCAGCGCCACCCCTGCATCAGTTTCGCAAACCGCTGCGCCCCGGGCCGGGGCCGGGTCAGCAACAGCGTGGGTCGCGGGTCCGCTGGCATTGGCTTATCCTTGCGCCGGTGCTAGGGCGTTCAGGGGTAAGCCTCCGCATCCTTCAGGGCAAGAGCATGGATGATCTGATCTTTCTGGGCATCGAAAGCAGCTGCGACGACACCGCGGCCGCCGTCGTCACCGGCGACCGTTGCATCCTGTCCAGCGTCGTCAGCAGCCAGACCGAGCTGCATGCCGATTTCGGCGGCGTCGTCCCCGAAATCGCCGCCCGCGCCCATGCCGAGCGTTTGGATCTGGCCGTCGAACAGGCGTTGGACCAAGCCGGTCTGGCGCTGTCCGACCTGTCGGGCATTGCCGTGACGGCGGGTCCGGGGCTGATCGGCGGGGTCATGTCGGGCGTGATGTGCGCCAAGGGCCTGGCCGCCGGATCGGGTCTGCCGCTGGTCGGCGTGAACCATCTGGCGGGTCATGCGCTGACCCCGCGCCTGACGGACGGGATCGAATTTCCCTATCTGATGCTGTTGGTGTCCGGCGGGCATTGCCAATTCCTGCGCGTGGACGGCCCCGATGATTTCACCCGCATGGGCGGCACCATCGACGATGCCCCCGGCGAGGCCTTCGACAAGATCGCCAAGCTGCTGGCCCTGCCGCAACCCGGCGGCCCCGCCGTGCAGGCCGAGGCGGCCTTGGGCGATCCAAAACGTATCCCCCTGCCCCGCCCTCTGCTGGACCGTCCCGGCTGCGACATGTCGTTTTCCGGCCTCAAGACCGCCGCCCTGCGCCAGCGCGATGCCCTGATCGCCGAACATGGCGGGCTGCGTCAGGGGGACCGGCGTGACCTGTGTGCGGCCTTCCAAACCGCCGTATCCGATGTGCTGGCCGAAAAGTCGCGCCGCGCCTTGGCCGAAAGCCCCGTTCCGGTGCTGGCGGTCGCGGGGGGCGTCGCGGCCAATACCCAGATCCGCGCCGCGCTGGAACAGGTCACCGCCGATGCAGGTGCCCGTTTCCTTGCGCCGCCCTTGGCGCTTTGCACCGACAATGGCGCGATGATCGCCTGGGCCGGGATCGAGCGGTTCCGCCAAGGCCATCGCGACGACATGACCCTTGCCGCCCGTCCCCGCTGGCCCTTGGACCGCAAGGCTCAACCGATGCTGGGCAGCGGCAAGAAAGGCGCCAAGGCATGAGCGTCGCCGTCCTCGGCGCAGGGGCCTTCGGCACCGCACTGGCCGTCGCGCTGACCGCGAACGGTCCGGTAATGCTCTGGGGCCGCCAGATCGACTGGCAGGGTGAAAACCCCCGCCTGCCCGGTGTCGCGATGCCGGACGCTCTGACCGTGACCCAGGATCTTGATGCCGCTCTGAGATCCGAGCTGATCCTGCTGGCCCTGCCCGCGCAGGCGCTTGGCGGTTTTCTGGCGCAGCATGGCGCGAAACTGCAAGGCAAGCGTCTGGTTAGCACCGCCAAGGGGATCGATCTGGAGCGTTTGACCGGCCCCTCGGTCATGATCGCCGAGACCTGCCCGGATGCCGTGGTCGCCGTGCTGACCGGACCCTCCTTCGCCGCCGACATCGCACGCGGCCTGCCGACCGCCCTGACGCTGGCCTGCACCGACGATCATGCGGGCCGCGCCATGCAGCAGGCGCTGTCTACGCCCGTATTGCGCCTTTACCGCAGCAGCGATGTCACCGGCGCCGAGTTGGGCGGCGCGTTGAAGAACGTCATGGCCATCGCGGCGGGCACGGTCATCGGCGCGGGCCTGGGCGACAGCGCCCGCGCGGCCATCATCACCCGCGGCTTCGCCGAGATGACCCGCCTTGCCATCCATCTTGGTGCGCGGCCCGAAACGCTGACGGGCCTGTCGGGCCTGGGCGATCTGACGCTGACCTGCACCTCGGCAGGGTCGCGCAACTTCCGCTTTGGCGCGGCGCTTGGCGCAGGCGATGATTTCGACCCCTCGACCACCGTCGAAGGTGCCGCCACCGCCCGCGCGCTTGTCCGCATGGCCGCGCGTGACAAGCTGGACCTGCCCATCGCCACCATGGTCGCCCGCCTTGCCGAAGGCTCGGTTTCTGTGGAAAAAGCCATGGACCATCTGCTCAGCCGCCCCCTGAAGGAGGAATGATGCCCCTGTTCGCCGTGATCTGCCGGGACAAGCCCGGTGCCCTTGAAACCCGCCTTGCCAATCGCGACGCCCATCTGGCGCATATCCGCGACAGCGGCATCGTCACTTATGCCGGTCCCTTCCTGCAGGACGGCCAAATGTGCGGTTCGCTGGTCGTGCTGGACACCACCGACCTTGCCGCAGCCCAGGCTTGGGCCGATGCCGACCCCTACAAGGCGGCCGATCTTTTTGCCTCGGTCGAGGTGATCGAATGGAAGAAGGTGGTCGGCTGATGGCCTATTGGCTTTTCAAATCCGAACCCGATGTCTTTGGCTGGGACGATCTGGTCGCCAAGGGCGATGCGGGTGAGGAATGGGACGGCGTCCGCAATTATCAGGCGCGCAACATGATGCGCGCGATGGCGGTGGGCGATCTGGGCCTGTTCTATCATTCCAACGTCGGCAAGGAAGCTGTCGGCATCTGTCAGGTCATCTCGCTGGCCCATCCCGACAGCAAGGCCAACGATCCGCGTTGGGAATGCGTTAACATCAAGGCCGTCCGCAAACTGCCCCGCGCCATCAGCCTGGAAGAGGCCAAGGCAGAACCGCGCCTTGCCGACATGGTGCTGGTTAACAACACCCGCCTGTCCGTCCAACCCGTGTCTGATGCCGAATGGGCCGTCATCATGGAGCTTTCGGGCGATCAGGGCTGATCCTTCCCCACCCCCGCAACCCCTCCAACCATCAGAGGTCAACATGACACAACGTCTGCATTTCGTCTTTGGCGGCGAGCTGATCGACCCGCAGGGCACCCAGTTCCGCAACCCCGACGACATCCACATGGTCGGCATCTTCCCCGACTATAAATCCGCCTTCGCCGCTTGGAAGGCCGAGGCGCAGCGTACCGTGGACAGCGCCCATACCCGCTATTTCATCGCGCATCTTCATCGCCTGCGCGACGAGGAACGCGAAGTCAGCCCGACCGAGGAACTGGGCAACTGATGCCAGGGGCGGGGCTGGGCCGACTTGCGCTGTGGTGGCATCTGCGCACCCGGCACGGGCTTGACCCCGCCCTGCCTGCCATCCCGGCCGGACAGACGCCGGGGCTGGTGCTGCATGTCTCACCCGACGCCGCGCGCGCCGAGGCGCAGATCCTGCGCCGCATGACGCAGGCCGATCCGGACTTGCGCATCATCCGCATCCCCGACCCCGATGGCGACGATGCGGGGGTTGACCCCCAAGCTGCCGGACAGCTGCTGGATCGCGCTCATGCGGGCGTGGTGCTGCTGATCGGCACCGATCTTCCCGCCGCGCTGATCGCTGCCGCCACCGCGCGCGACATTCCCGTCATTCTGGCCGAATGCCGCCTGCAGCCGCGCGATCTGGGCTGGGGCATACAGGCCGCGATGCGCCGTCAGCTGTTGTCGCGCATGGCGGCGATCATGCTGACCGACAGCGCCAGCCTACAGATCGCCCACCGCATGTCGCTGGACCGGTCGCGCATCGCCATGACCGGCCCCGTCTCGGAAATTCGCGAGCCGCTGCATTGTTCGGAAACCGAGCGCGTCTCGATGGCCGAGCAGATGAACGGCCGTCACGCCTGGTTCGCCGCCAGCCTGCCCCAGCCCGAGGAAACCGCTGTTCTGGCCGCCCATCACGCGGCCCTGCGCCATTCCCATCGCGCGCTGCTGATCCTGGCCCCCCGCGACAGCGCCCGCATCGATCAGCTGGCGCTGGACATCGAGGCCTCGGGGATGACCGTCGCCCGCCGCTCCGAGGACGAGGATCTGACCGATGAGGTTCAGGTCCTGCTGACCGACGGCCCGACGGAAATGGGCCTGTGGTATCGACTGGCCCCCGTCAGCTTCATGGGCGGCACCCTCTCGGGCGAAGATACCGCCATGCGCCACCCCTTCGAACCCGCGGCGCTTGGGTCGGCCATCGTGCATGGCCCGCAATCGGGCCCCTTCACCACCGAATGGCAACAGCTGGACGGCGCGAATGCCGCCCGCCACGTCCGCACCCCCGAGGATCTGGCCGTCACCATCACCGAACTGACCCAGCCCGAGATGATCGCCACGCTGGCCAGCAATGCCTGGACCGTCAGCACCGGCGGGGCCGATGTCGCCGTGACCATCGCCCGTGCGGTGCAATCCGCCCTGACCGAAAGGACCGCCCCGTGAAGAAGGCCCCCGCGTTCTGGTTCCTCCGCCCCCCCACCGCCAAGGCGCGGCTGCTGGCGCCGCTTGGCGCGGCCTATGCAGCGGCGACGGCGCGGCGGCTGGCACGGGGCGCACGGACGGGGGTCGGCGTGCCGGTCATCTGCGTGGGCAACCTGAACGCGGGCGGCACCGGCAAGACACCGACTGTGATCCATTTGCAGACCCTGCTGGCCGCCCGCGGGATCGAGGCGCATGTCGTCTCGCGCGGCTATGGCGGCAGCGCCAAGGGGCCGTTGCGGGTGATCGAGGCCAGCCATGACGCAGAACTGACCGGCGACGAACCCCTGCTGATGGCGGCCTTCGGCCCGGTCTGGGTCAGCAACGACCGGCTGGCTGGCGCACGCGCGGCGGCGGCGGCAGGCGCGCAGGCCATCATTCTGGACGACGGCTTTCAGGACCCCGCGCTGGCGCATGATCTGGGGGTTGTGGTCGTCGATGCCGCCAAGGGCTTCGGCAACGGGTTGTGCCTGCCTGCGGGCCCCTTGCGCGAACCCGTGGCGCGCGGGCTTGCCCGGGCCGATCTGCTGCTGTCGATCGGCCCGGACGCCGCGCAGGCGGGATTTGCGACGCCGGATGGCGCACCAACCCATCTGCGCGGGCAGCTGGCGCCCTTGCAGACCGGCATCAACTGGCAGGGACACCGCGTTCTGGCGTTTGCCGGTATCGGCCACCCCGAGAAGTTCTTTGCCACCCTGCGCGATCTGGGCGCCGTCCTGATCCGGTCGGAACCTCTGGAGGATCACCAGCCCTTCACCCAAAGCCTGCTGACGCGGCTGGAAACCGAATCGCGGATGATGGGGGCGCAGCTGGTCACCACCGAAAAGGACGCCGCCCGCCTGCCGCGGTCGTTCCGTATGAAGGTCATGGCCCTGCCCGTGCGGCTGTCGCTGGCAGATCCCGTGCCGCTGGATGCCGCGCTGGATCGCATGTTTCCGCCGCAGGTTTGAAATCCGGCGCCGAATGCCGATATAGAACCTGTAATTCAGGCCCCGAAAGGACAGTCATGTCGCGTAACGCCCAAGCTAGGCTCAGCTTCTATCTGCTGGTGATGCTGACGCTCTATGCCTCGGTCGTGGGGGTGGGGTAACCGTCATGTCGGAACGTTTTGGCGGGCGGTTTTCGCCCAAGGATCTGCTGCGCAACAACCTGCCCGGTGCCACCGCCCTTCCCCCCACCCCGCGCCACCCGCATGAAGGCCGGCCCAAGTGGATCACGCTGGCGGCGACCCCCTTCTTGCTGGGCGCCTTCTTTCAGGGCGCGACAGGGCTGGTCACCGATCTGGCGGCCTTCGGGCTGATCGCCAGCGGCATGTGGATGACCCGCGAAGGCCTGGTGGCGCAGGCTGCCTATGAAGCCCGCCGTGTCGCCCGCCGTCCCGCCATTCCGCGCAAGCTGTTCGGCGGCATTCTGGGCGGGCTTGGCCTTGGGATCGGTGCGGTGGAACCGGGGCTTTGGCCGCAGGCGGCGCTGGTCGGCGGTGCGGGTCTGGTCCTGCACCAGATCGGCTTTGGACTGGACCCGATGCGCGACAAGGGTCGTGAGGGGATCGACAGCTTCCAGCAGGATCGCGCCCAACGCATGATCGACGAGGGTGAGAATTATCTGGACCAGATGACCGACGCCATCGCCCGCGCGGGCGACCGTCGCCTGACCGCGCGCGTGGACATGTTCGCGGCCACCGTCCGTCACCTGTTCGACCGGGTGCGTGACAATCCCGGCGGGCTGGCCTCGGCCCGGCGATACCTTGGCGTCTATCTGATGGGCGCGCGCGATGCGACGATCCGCTTTGCGGACCTCTATTCGCAGACGCAGGACGGATCGGCGCGGGCCAAGTATCTGGCGTTTCTGGACGATCTGGAAAAGGATTTCATCGCCCGGTCCGACCGCCTTCTGGACGGCGACCGCGATGCGCTGGACATCGAGATGTCCGTCCTGCGCGACCGGCTGGCCCGCGAGGGGCTGACGGGGGCCGCCACCGCGACACCGCCAGAGGACCCGCCCGCCCTGCAAAGCCAGGATGCGCAGACCTTTGATGACCTGTTGAAGATGCCCCGGAAAGAACCCCGCCAATAATGCCCCGTTTCGCCTTCAAGATCGAATATGACGGCGCGCCCTTTGCCGGATGGCAGGCGCAGGCCGACCAACCCACCGTGCAGGGTGCCATCGAAGAGGCGCTGGCCAAGCTGGACCCCGGCTTTGCCGCAGGCGCCCGCATCGCCGCCGCGGGTCGGACCGATGCGGGGGTCCATGCCACGGGTCAGGTTGCCCATGCCGATCTGATGCGGGACTGGGATCCGTTCCGTCTGTCCGAGGCGCTGAACTGGCACCTGAAGCCCGCCCCCGTCGTGGTGCTGGCCGCCGCGCGCGTCGATGACGATTTTCACGCGCGGTTCTCGGCCCGCGAAAGGCGTTATACCTTCCGGCTGATCAGCCGTCGCGCGCCGATGACCCATGAACGTGGCAATGTCTGGCAGGTGCTGTCGCCGCTGGATCTAGGCGCGATGCAGCAGGGCGCAGACCATCTGATCGGGTTGCATGACTTCACGACGTTCCGGTCTTCGATCTGTCAGGCGAAAAGCCCGGTGAAATCCATCGACCAGATCACCATTCAGGAAATTCCCGTTCCGCACGGCATGGAATACCGCTTTGACCTGCGGGCGCGGTCTTTCCTGCACAATCAGGTCAGATCCATCGTCGGCACGTTGGAACGTGTGGGCGCGGGTTCATGGCACCCCGACCGCGTCGCCGAGGCATTGGCCGCCTGCAACCGCGCGGCCTGCGGACCGGTCTGTCCGCCGCAGGGACTGTATTTGTCGGGCGTGGGTTACCCCCTGGACCCCTTCGAGGCCCCTGCCGTGCGCGGCGACGGTCCGACCGGCGGATAGGATCTGCCGCGCTTGCGACGGCGCGGGCGTTCATCCTTGCGGGCGATGACGATCTTCAGCGTGCTCCACAAGATCCACAGATCCAGCCGCAGCGACCGGTGCCGCTGATAGATCAGGTCGATCTTCAGCTTGGCCGGCAGACAGCGGCGGTAATAGGCCGCCTCGGTCGCGCGGGCGGATTTGCAGCGCGCGAGGATTCGGTCTTCGTGGCGGTGATAGATCAGCGTCGCCAGTCCCGTGACACCGGGGCGGCTGTGCAGCACCTGCGCATAGACGGCAGGAAAACGTTCGACGTATTCGCGCAGGGGCGGGCGAGGTCCGACAAAGCTCATGTCGCCCAGCAGGATGTTGAACAGCTGCGGCAGTTCGTCGATGCGCGACCGGCGCAGGAATTGCCCCATGGGCGTGATGCGCCACGACTTATGGGCGCCGGTGGCGCCGAAATCACCCTCTTCGCACAGCATGGTGCGGAACTTCCACTGGGTGAAGGGACGGTCGGGCGTCTTCATCCGGTGGGCGGCATAAAAGATCGGACGACCCTGCAAAATCAGCAGCGTGACCGAGACGACCAGCATCACCACCGACAGAGGCACCAGCAGGAACAGGGCAAAGAGGATGTCGAACAGGCGCTTGGAAACCGGCATGGGATTCACGCCGGGTGCGGATGCCTCGCCGATGAACCATGCCATCTTGGGAGCGGTCAGCATGTTCAGCTGCGCAGCGTCGGCCTTGTCCCAGTCATGGTGGATCGTCACGATACCGTCCGTTTCCAATGTTGCATGCAAAGAACCCTAGATCGGCTAGCACAGCTTGCATACGATGAAAACTGCGCGGGCGGTTTCCCGCGCAATCACTTGCGCGGGCATGGCAGTTCGGCCACTGTTCGGGAAAATTGACAGGACACATCCGGGAAGATGCGCAAATTTCTTGTCCTTCTGGACGACAGCAAGGAATGCCTCAACGCCATGCGGTTTGCAGCGATGCGGGCATCCAATACCGGCGGCGCGGTGGTCATCATGTCGGTGGTCAACACCGATGACATCCAGCACGGTTTCGGCGTTGCCGACCTGATGCGCGCCGAGGCTCGCGAAAGGATCGAAGCGCATTTCGAGGTCTTTGCCAAATGGATGCGGTCCCGCGCCAAGATCGAGCCCGAGCTGGTCATCCGCGAAGGCGACCCCGCCGAGGAACTGCTGGCCCAGATCGCCGAGGACGGCCAGATCGGCGTCGTCGTGCTGGGTCTGAACAGCGACAAGGGGGGTGCGAATCCGGTGCTGTCGCGGATGCTGCGCGATGCGATGGACCTGCCCTGCGCGATCACGCTGGTACCGGGCGACCTGTCCAAGGAGCGGTTGGAGGCGATCACCTGATGGCAACCTGCCCCGACAGCTGGACCCGACGGCTTGACCCAAAGCCCGCCCGTCGCCATATCAGGCTCAAAGGAGCTGCCCCATGTTCATCCAGACCGAGACCACCCCGAACCCAGCCACGCTGAAATTCCTGCCCGGCGAAACGGTGCTTGGCAGTGGCACGGCCGATTTCCCCTCGCCCGATACCGGGTCCAGTTCGCCCCTGGCGCGTCGCATCTTCGCGGTCGAAGGCGTCACCGGCGTCTTTCTGGGCCGTGACTTCGTCACCGTCACCAAGGCGGACGACCAGCCGTGGGACCATCTCAAGCCCTCGGTTCTGGGTGCCATCATGGAGCATTTCCAGTCCGGCGCCCCCGCCATCGAAGGCGATGCCCCGCAAAGCGCGGGCCATGCGGCGCATGACGGCCCCGACAATGAAATCGTCGGGCAGATCAAGGAATTGCTGGACACGCGTGTGCGTCCCGCCGTGGCGCAGGATGGTGGCGACATCACCTTCCACGGCTTTGATCGCGGCATCGTCTATCTGCACATGCAGGGGGCCTGTGCGGGCTGCCCGTCCTCGACCCTGACGCTGAAGATGGGCATCGAGAACCTGCTGCGCCACTATATCCCCGAGGTGATCGAGGTTCGTCCCGTTGCCTGATCGACTGACCCTTGGGTTCGACACATCGGCCGCGCATTGCGCGGCCGCTTTGTTGCGTGGTGACCGGGTTCTGGTCCAGCGGCGGGAAGAGATGACCAAGGGGCAGGCCGAACGGCTGATGCCCCTGCTGGAGGAGGTGCTGGCCGACGCAGGCGTGACATGGCGCGACATCGACGTCATCGGCGTAGGTACCGGGCCGGGAAACTTCACCGGCGTGCGGATCGCGGTTGCGGCGGCGCGCGGTTTGGCCTTGTCGCTGAAGATCCCCGCCATCGGCATCAGCGCGACCGAAGCCGCGGCCCATGACGTGCCCCGCCCTTGCCGCATCGTGATCCCGACACGGGGCGATGAGGTCATCTGGCAGGATTTCACCGCAGAGGACAGCGAGGGGGGCCGGCCGCAGCAAGCTGCGACCGGCGCGCTGCCGCCCGGCCCCGCGCCGGCTGCGCCGGCGGTCCCGACCGCCGTGGCCATTGCGCATCTGGCAGCGGCGCGCGCGGACATCCCCGCCCCACGCCCGGCGCCGCTCTACATGCGGCCCGCCGATGCCGCCCCTGCCCGCGATGCACCGCCCGTCATCCTGCCATGATGACCGCCGAACGGATGGCCGCGCTGCATGCGCGCTGCTTTACCACCCCGCGCCCCTGGACGGCTGCCGAATTCACAGGGCTGCTGGACAGCCGCGGGTGCTTTCTGCTGCACGACGATCACGGCTTTCTGCTGGGCCGTGCCATCGCGGGCGAGGCCGAATTGCTGACGCTGGCCGTCGATCCGGACGCACGGCGCATGGGCACGGGGCGTCGTCTGGTTGCCCGTTTTGCCAGCACCGCGCAACGGATGGACGCAGATGACGCCTTTCTGGAGGTCGCATCCGACAACCTTGCGGCACGGGCGCTCTATTCCGGCACGGGCTGGGTGGAAGCCGGGCTCAGACCTGATTATTACGGCCCCGGAACGGATGCCATCGTGATGCGCCTGACGCTGCGTGCTGCCCAGAAAGGCGGTTGACCGGCACAGACCGATGCGCCCTAATCGCGCTATCAGCAGGGCTGTCTGAATCGCCCGCAAAAACAGGATGAGGTTACGAATGTCTCTGATCAAATCGCTTCTGGCGGGCTCGGCCCTGACGGCATTGACGGCGGGCGTGGCATTTGCCGAACCTGCCCTGATCTTCGATCTGGGCGGCAAGTTCGACAAATCCTTCAACGAAGCCGCCTTCCACGGCGCCAAGCGTTGGGTCGAGGAAACCGGCGGCACCTACCGCGAGCTGGAGATGCAATCCGAAGCACAGCGCGAACAGGCCCTGCGCCGTCTGGCCGAGGTCGGAGCCAACCCCATCGTCATGACCGGCTTTGCCTTCGGTGACGTTCTGGCCCAGATCGCCGGCGATTATCCGGACACGAAATTCGCCATCATCGACATGGTCGTCGATGCCCCGAACGTCCAATCCGTCGTCTTTGCCGAGGAACAGGGCAGCTATCTGGCCGGCGTCATGGCGGGCATGAAATCCGAAACCGGCACGGTCGGCTTCATCGGCGGCATGGATATTCCGCTGATCCACAAATTCGAATGCGGCTTTGCCCAAGGGTTCAAGGCCACCCAGCCCGAGGGAAAGGTCGTCATCAACTATACCGGCACCACCCCCGCCGCGTGGAACGACCCTGTCAAGGGCGGTGAGCTGGCGCGCGCGCAGAAATCGCAGGGCGCCGACGTGATCTATGCGGCCGCTGGCGGCACCGGCATCGGTGTGCTGCAGGCCGCAGCCGACGAAGGCATCCTTTCGATCGGCGTTGACAGCAACCAGAACCACCTGCACCCGGGTCAGGTGCTGACCTCGATGGTCAAGCGCGTGGACAATGCCGTCTATGACGCCTTCGTCGCGGGCGAGGATCTGGTTCCCGGCGTCAAGGTCATGGATCTGGCCGCGGGCGGCGTCGATGTCGCCATCGACGATTCCAACCGCGAACTGGTCGGTGCCGAAATGCAGGCCGCCGTCGAGGAAGCCAAGGCCGGGATCGGTTCGGGCGAGATCGCCGTTCACGACTATATGGCCGACAACAGCTGCCCGGCATCGTAATGACCACTGCGAACGACATGATGGGGGGGCGGTCGGCCACGACCGCCCCCGCTGCAATCGAGCTGCGCGGCATCTCGAAGGCATTCGGGCCGGTTCAGGCGAACCGCAATATCAATCTGTCCGTCCCCAAGGGCAGCATCCACGGCATCATCGGTGAGAACGGTGCCGGAAAATCGACGCTGATGTCGATCCTTTACGGATTTTACAAACCTGACAGCGGTCAGGTGCTGGTCAACGGCCAGCCGATCGCCATTGCCGACAGCCAGACCGCGATCCGCGCGGGCATCGGCATGGTCTTCCAGCATTTCAAGCTGGTGCAGAATTTCACGGTGCTGGAAAACATCATCCTGGGCGTCGAAGACGGAGCGCTGCTGCGCCCCTCGCTGTCCAAGGCGCGCGGCGTGCTGAAGAAGCTGGCCGCCGAATACCAGCTGAACGTCAACCCCGATGAGGTGATCGAGAACCTCTCGGTCGGTCACCAGCAGCGGGTCGAGATCCTCAAGGCGCTCTATCGTCAGGCCGACATCCTGATCCTGGACGAACCGACCGGCGTGCTGACCCCCGCCGAGGCCGATCACCTGTTCCGCATCCTTGAAGGACTGCGCGACGAAGGCAAGACCATCATCCTGATCACGCACAAGCTGCGCGAGATCATGGACATCACCGACAACGTCAGCGTCATGCGGCGCGGGGAAATGGTCGCCTCGGTCAAGACCTCCGAAACCAGCCCCGAGCATCTGGCCGAGCTGATGGTCGGTCGCAAGGTGCTGCTGAACGTCGAAAAGACCCCCGCCGCCCCTGCCGCCCCTGTCCTCGAGGTGCGCAACCTGACCATGACCGACGACGAGGGCATCCAGCGCCTGCGCGGCATCGATCTGGACATCCGCGCGGGCGAGATCCTGGGCATCGCCGGTGTCAGCGGCAACGGCCAGACCATGCTGCTGGAAATCCTTGGCGGTTATCCCCCCAAAGGCAGCAAGGTCGGCGGTGATATCCGCATGAACGGGCAGCCCCTGCCCATCGGCGGTCGCGGCTGCGATGCGGCACAGCGCCGTCGCGCGGGCATAGGCCATATCCCCGAGGATCGTCAGGTCGAAGGCCTGATCATGGATTTCGCGGCTTGGGAAAACGTCGCCTTCGGCTATCAGGACGCGCCGGAATTCACCAAGGGCATGTTGATGGACAATGCCGCCATCAAGGCCGATGCGGAAGCCAAGATGGAACGCTTCGACGTCCGCCCTCGCAACGCCAATCTGGCGGCGCGCAACTTCTCGGGCGGCAACCAGCAAAAGATCGTCGTGGCCCGCGAGATCGAGCGCAACCCCGACCTGCTGCTGATCGGCCAGCCGACGCGCGGCGTTGACATCGGTGCGATCGAGTTCATCCACAAGCAGATCGTCGCCCTGCGCGATGCGGGCAAGGCCATCCTTCTGGTCAGCGTCGAACTGGACGAGATCCTGGCCCTGTCCGACCGCATCGCCGTCATGTTCGATGGTCGCATCATGGGCGAACGCCTGCCTGAAAACACCACTACGGGCGAATTGGGCCTGCTGATGGCGGGCGTCACTGATACCCAACACACCCCCGACGACGCGGGCATCCCCCCCGGATCCGCCCATGTCGACACGCTACCGCAGGAGCCCGTCTGATGGACAAGATGCCGAAATGGGCCGATGTGATCCTGACGCCGCTGATCTCGCTGGTGCTTGCCATGGCGATATCGGCGCTGGTGATTCTGGCCATCGGGGAAAGCCCGGTCATGGCCATGAAGACCATGGTCGAAGGGGCGCTTGGTTCCAGCTATGGCTGGGGCTTCACGCTGTATTACGCGACGAACTTCATCTTCACCGGGCTGGCCGTGATGGTCGCCTATCACGCCAGCTTGTTCAACATCGGCGGTGAGGGTCAGGCCGCCATGGGTGGCCTTGGCGTGGCGCTGGTGCTGCTGTACCTGCCGTTGCCGCATTGGGCCATCGCTTTGCCGGTCGCCATGATCGGCGCGGCTGCCTTCGGTGCGGCATGGGCCTTCATTCCCGCCTATCTGCAGGCCAAGCGCGGCAGCCATATCGTGATCACCACGATCATGTTCAACTTCATCGCCGCCGCCGCGCTGAACTATGTTCTGGTCAACAAGCTGCGTCCCGTGGGCAGCATGGACCCCGCCTCGGCCCGCTTCCCCGAGGCGACGAACATCCCAGCGCTGACCGATATCGCCGCAGGTCTGGGCATGACATGGGGCAAGAACACCCCGGTCAACATCACCTTCCTGGTAGCAATCGCCGCCTGTGCCCTGATCTGGTTGCTGATCTGGCGCACCAGGCTGGGCTATGAAATCCGCGTGCTGGGCAAATCCGAACCGGGTGCCGTCTATGCCGGCATCAGCCCGGTCAAGATCACCGTCGTCGCCATGCTGATTTCGGGTGGGCTGGCCGGTCTGATGGCGATCAACAACGTCATGGGCGAATCCGAGCGTCTGGTCCTGAACGCGGTCGAGGGCGCGGGCTTTATCGGCATCGCCGTCGCCCTGATGGGCCGCAACCACCCCTTCGGCATCCTGCTGGCGGCGCTACTCTTCGGTTTCCTCTATCAGGGCGGAGGAGAGCTGGCGCTCTGGACCAGCATCCCGCGTGAATTGATCGTCGTCATTCAGGCGCTGGTCATCCTGTTCACGGGTGCCTTGGACAACATGGTCCGCATGCCGCTGGAACGCCTGTTCCTGTCGATGCGACGCACGAACGGAGGCGCGAAATGAAGATCAAGGATTCACTGATCGCGCTGATCGTCTTGGGCATCTGTCTGATCTGGGCCTTTGTCGATGGCAACGCCGCCGAGCAGGGCATCGGCAGCGCGCTGCGCCTGATGACGCCCCTGCTGCTGGCCTGTCTGGCCGGGCTTTATTCCGAACGCGCCGGCGTCTTCGACATCGGGCTTGAGGGCAAGATGCTGATGGCGGCCTTTTCCGCCGCCTCGGTTGCCTATCTGACCGGCAGCGCATGGCTGGGTCTGCTGGCGGGCATCGGCGGGTCGCTGGCGTTGTCGCTGGTGCATGGCCTTGCTTCGATCACCTTCCGCGGCAACCAGCTGATTGCAGGCGTGGCCATCAACTTTCTGGCCTCGGGGCTGACGGTGCTGGTGGGACAGAACGCCTTCGGTCTGGGCGGGCGCACGCCTGCGCTGACCGGCGCGGGACGTTTCCAGCCCATCAACCTGCCGTTTGCGGAAACGCTGCGCGACGTGCCGGTGATCGGGCCGGTCTATTCCGGGCTGATTTCGGGCAATACCATTCTGGTCTATGTGGCACTGCTGTTGGTGCCGGTGACGTGGTGGGTGCTGTTCCGCACCCGTTTTGGCCTGCGCCTGCGGGCCGTGGGGGAAAACCCGGCCTCGGTCGATACGGCGGGCGTTTCGGTCACACGGCTGCGCTATGCCGCGGTGGCCATCTGCGGCATCCTTTGCGGCATTGCGGGCGCTTATCTGGCGACCGGCCTGTCGGCGGGCTTCGTCAAGGAAATGACCGCAGGTCGCGGCTTCATCGCCCTTGCGGCGCTGATCTTTGCCAAATGGCGTCCGTGGCAGGCGCTGTTCGCCACCTTCCTGTTCGGTCTGCTGGAGGCGATCGCCAACCTCTATCCGAACCTCGATCTGGGCATCATCACCATCCCGTCGATGTTCATGAACGCCCTGCCCTATATCCTGACCGTCATCATTCTGGCGGGCTTCGTGGGCCGTGCCGTCCCCCCCGCGCCGGAGGAGAACCCTATGTCAAAGAGCGTTGAACTGGCCAACCTGATCCGCGACCGTGCCGGTTCGGATGCGCCCGAATTCGGCCTGATTCTTGGCTCAGGTCTGGGCCATCTGGTCGATATGGTCGATGGCGAGGCCATTCCCTATGACGACCTGCCGGGCTTTCCCCATGCGGGCGTGTCGGGCCACGTCCCCAAGCTGGTCATCGGCCAGCTTGAGGGGCGGCGCGTCGCCGTCTTTGGCGGCCGGTCGCATTACTATGAATCGGGTCGCCCCGATGCCATGCGCCTGCCGCTGGAGGTGCTGCGCGAGTTGGGTTGCGACAAGTTGATCCTGACCAATGCGGCGGGATCGCTGCGTTCCGACATCCAGCCCGGCGGGCTGATGATGCTGAACGATCACATCGCCTTCGCCGGAACGAACCCGCTGATCGGGGAAAAGACCGATGCGCGCTTCGTGCCGCTGACGGACGCCCATGACGTGGCGATCCGGCAGGCACTGTCGGATGCCGCCAAGGCCGAAGGGGTGGAATTGCCCCAAGGCGTCTATTGCTGGTTCTCGGGTCCCAGCTTCGAAACGCCCGCCGAAATCAGGATGGCGCAGGGTTTCGGTGCGGATGCCGTCGGCATGTCCACCGTTCCCGAAATCATCCTGGGCCGTTTCCTTGGTCTGCGCTGCGCGGCCATTTCCGTCATCACCAACATGGGGGCGGGGCTGTCAGACGAATCGATCAGCCATGACCATACCAAGGCCATGGCGCCGCTTGGCGCGGCCAAACTGGAAAAGCTGCTGCGACATTTCCTGCGCCACGCCGCCATCTGATCTGACACGCCGCCGGGTTTGACCCGGCGGCGGTTTTCAGGTCCGCATCTGCGCCAAAGCGTCTTCGACAGCGCCCGTGGCGGCATCCAGATCCTTCAGTTCCGACAGGCGAACCGCCTGCCCCGTCCCGTCGTCATGGCGGGCGCGGTGCTTGTCATAGCGCGGATCATAGTGGTCGCGCAGCAGCCCCTCGGACAGGGCCTGCCACTGGCGGCGCTGCAACATGCCGCGCCATTCCTCGATCCGGTCGGCGGGGTGCAGGGGGGACATCATGTCCAGAATGCGCAGCACGCGGGTCGGGTCCTCGACCATGTCGTCATAGCTGCGGGCGGTGAACGCCGCGCGGGCCTCTACCGGCACATGCATCTGCAGGCGCGGCGCGGTGCAGATGGCCTGCCACATCGCCTTGGGCACGGTGATCGCACCGATGCGACTGCTTTCCGCCTCGACCAGCACCGGGCGGGCGGGGTCCAGCGCCTCGAGCGCGACGGCAAGGCGACCTTCGAACATCTTCTGGCTGGGCTGACCGCCGGGCATCGCACCGAACAGGCTGCCGCGGTGGTTGGCCATGCCTTCCAAGTCGATCACCTGATGACCCCGGGCGGCCAAGCGGTTCAGGATCTCGGTTTTGGCGCTGCCGGTATTTCCGTCCAGCACGATCACTCGCGACGCGATCGGTCCGTTCTGGACCCGGTTGACGACCAGACGACGCCAGGATTTGTAGCCGCCTTCGATCCGGCTGACACGCCAGCCGATCTGACCCAGAATGGTCGCAAAGCTGCCCGAACGCTGACCGCCCCGCCAGCAATAGATCAGGGGCCGCCAGCCGCCACGCCTGTCGGCCAGCGCGCCCGCGATGTGGCGCGCCGCATTGGCCGCCACCAATGCGGCACCGATCTTGCGCGCGTCGAAGGGCGACACCTGCTTGTAGATGGTGCCGACGCGTTCGCGTTCCTCATCGTTCAGCACCGGCAGGTTGATGGCGCCGGGCAGGTGGTCTTCGGCAAATTCCGCCGGGGCGCGCACATCGATGATGTCGTCGAACCCCTCTATCAAGGGGCCCGCCACCCTGTTCAATTCCAGCGTCAAGTTCAGAAGACGTAGACAGGCGTGCCGATCGGCACCTGATTGAACAGGCTGATGACAGCCTCGTTGCGCATACGCAGGCAGCCGTTCGACACGGCCGACCCGATCGAGCCGGGGTTCGTCGTGCCGTGGATGCGGATCGCCGTGTCCTGACCGCGGGCGTTGTACAGATAGAGCGCACGTGCCCCCAGGGGGTTCTTGGGGCCGCCCGGCATGCCGTCTTCGTATTTCTTGTAGGCGGCGGGGTTGCGTTCGATCATGTCCTGCGTCGGACGCCAGCTGGGCCATTCGACCTTGCGACCGATGGTGGCCTTGCCCTTCCAGACCAGTTCGGCCGAACCGACGGCCACGCCATAGCGGATAGCACGGCCCGGTGCGACGACGTGGTACAGGAAGAAGTCCTTGCTGACGACGACGATGCTGCCGACCTCGAAGTCGTCGCGGATGGCGACCTCGGTCGGGATATAGGGATCGGTGGCGGGCGTCTTGGTCGCAGCAGGTGCCTGGGGCGCGGCCTGGGCCATCACCAGCGACGGCGCGGCGATCAGCGGCAGGGCCAGCGAAATCATCTGACGGCGGTTCATGGCGGTATTCCTCGTCCGGTGGTTTTGATCTGGATAGGTTTTGATCTGGATACAGGCAAAACGCCTGTTGCCGCAACTCATGACCGTGTCATCGGCCCGCGATGTCTTGATCGTGCGGCGCAAACTTCACACATGAAGGTGGTGGGGCACGGCGTCCGCCGCAACCCCCGCCCGGATGAACCAACCGAAAGCGACACCCACAATGACCGCAGATCTGGACCTGCCCGTGCCGGGCATGAATTGCGCCGCCTGCGCTGGCCGCATCGAGCGCGCACTGTCGGTCCTGCCCGGCATCAGCGATCTGGCGGTCAACCCGGCCACCCGCCGCGCCCGGATGCAGGTCGATGGCGTCCCGCTGGACCGGATCACGACGGAGCTGTCCGATGCGGGCTATCCTGCCCAGCTGACCACCACCCGCCTGTCCATCGACGGCATGAGCTGCGCGTCCTGTCAGGGACGGGTGCAGCGAGGGTTGGAACGGCTGCCGCAGGTGGCATCGGCGCAGGTCAATCTGGCGTCGAAGCAAGCGCTGGTGACGCATGCCCCGAACCTGGGACCGCAGGCGGTCGCGCGGCTGGTCAGCGATCTGGGCTATCCCGCGACGGTGCTGGCCGATGGCGACACACCCGTCATTCCAGATGAGGCTGCATCCCTGCGCCGCGATTTCCTGATCGCGCTGGTGCTGACGCTGCCACTGTTCGTGATCGAGATGGGTGGCCATCTGCTGCCGTCCTTCCACGCATGGCTGCACGGTCTGGTGCCGATGCGTGCGCTGTGGGTGGGGCAGATGCTTCTGGCGCTGGCGGTGCTGGCCGGGCCGGGGCGACGCTTCTTCACGACCGGCTTGAAGGCCCTGTCCCGCGGCGCGCCCGAGATGAACAGCCTTGTCGCCTTGGGGTCGGGGGCGGCCTTCCTTTATTCTTCAGTGGTGACGCTGTTGCCGGCACTGGTGCCCGCTGCATCGCGCCACGTCTATTTCGAAGCCGCTGCCGTCATCGTCACCCTGATCCTGATGGGCCGCTGGCTGGAGGCCCGCGCCAAGGGTCGCGCCGGTGCCGCCATCCGCCAGCTGATGGATCTGACCCCAGATACCGCGACCCTGCTGCGCGACGGCAAGCGGGTGACGCTGCCCACCGATCAGGTGCAGACCGGCGATCTGCTGCTGCTGTCGCCCGGTCAGCGCGTGCCACTGGACGGCATCATCACCGAAGGCGCGGGGCGCATCGACGAATCCATGCTGACGGGCGAACCGGCCCCCGTAGCGAAATCCACCGGCGACCCGGTGACCGGCGGCACGGTGAACGGCAGCGCCGCCATGACCATCTGCGTGACCGCCACCGGCAGCGACACCGTCCTGTCGCGCATCGTCAGTTTGGTCGAACAGGCCCAGAACGCCCGCCTGCCCGTACAGGCGCTGGTCAACAAGGTCACCCGCGTCTTCGTGCCCTGCATCATTGGGCTGTCGCTGCTGACGCTGGTCCTGTGGCTGGTCTTCGGTCCGGGCCTTGCGCAGGCGGTCGTGGCTGCGGTGGCGGTGCTGATCATCGCCTGCCCCTGTGCGATGGGGCTGGCGGTACCGGTTTCCATCATGGTGGGGACGGGCCGGGGGGCGCAGCTGGGCGTGCTGTTCCGTCAGGGCGACGCGCTGCAAAAGCTGGCGACTGCCCGCAGCGTCGGCTTCGACAAGACCGGCACCCTGACCCAAGGGCGGCCGACGCTGACTGAAACCTGGACCGCCGGGATCGATGCGGATCAGGCCCTGCGCCTGGCCGCCGCCGCCGAGGCACGCTCGGAACATCCCTTGGCCAGCGCCTTCATGGCCGCCACCGAGGGGCAGGTTCTGCCTGCCGCCGAAGGTATCAGCGCCATCGCAGGCCAAGGGCTGCGGGCGCGGGTGCGGGGGCAAGACCTGCTGATCGGCAATCTTTCGGCGCTGAGTGCCGCGAAGATCACCGCCGATCCGGACCTGCTGTCCCATGCCACCAAGGCCGCCGATCAGGGCGCGACGCCGGTGCATCTGGTCATCGACGGCACGCATCGCGCCAGCTTTGCGGTGATGGATGCCGCCCGTCCGCAATCGGCCAAGGCCATCGCCGATCTGCACGGCATGGGGCTGACCGCGCATATGCTGTCGGGCGATACGCCCGCCACGGTTCGCGCCATGGCCAAGACCTTGGGCATCGACCGGGCGCAAGGCGGCCTCAGCCCCGAAGACAAGCTGACCCTGATCCGCGAGATGGGCGATGACAGCGTCTTCGTCGGTGACGGCATCAACGATGCCCCGGCCCTTGCCGCCGCCCGCACCGGCATCGCCATCGGCACCGGAACCGACATCGCGATCCAGACCGCCGATGCCGTGCTGATGTCGGGCGATCCGGGCGGCGTGGTCCGGGCGATCCGGCTGTCGCGGGCGGTGATGCGCAACATCCGGCAGAACCTCTTCTGGGCCTTTGCCTACAACATCGCGCTGGTGCCGGTTGCAATGGGCGTGCTGGTGCCCTTTGGTGGTCCGCAGATGTCGCCGATGCTGGGGGCGGGGGCGATGGCGCTGTCCTCGGTCTTCGTGGTCGGCAATGCCCTGAGGTTGAGGAAAGCCGGATGACCCTGAACAGACGTGACCTGCTGGCCGCAATGGCCGCCGTGGCCGCCGTCGGCCCGGCCCATGCGCAGGGCCTGCCACGGCTGCTGTGCCTTGGCGACAGCCTGACGGCCGGATACGGCCTGCCGCAGGATCAGGGGCTGGTGCCGCAGCTGTCGCAATTCCTGCATCAGGCCGGGCGGCCCGCGCAGCTGATCAACGCCGGGATCTCGGGCGATACGACCTATGGGGGGCGGGTGCGGATCGGGCTGTCGATCCGGCGCAACGCCCCCGATGCCGTCATCGTCGAGCTGGGCGGCAACGACATGCTGCGCAAGTTCGACCCGCTGAAGTCCGAACAGAACCTCGATGCCATCCTGACCACTGCGCGCGAGGGCGACCGCCCCGTCCTTCTGGTCGGCATCCACGCCCCGGCAGGGCAGCCGGATTGGCGGCGGGAATGGACCCAGATCTGGGCGCGGTTGGCCAACCGCCACGGGGCGCTGCTGCTGCAGGACCTCTATGCCCCGATTGCCGCGTTGCCGTCGGATCAGCGCGGGCCGCTTTTGCAAGGGGACGGCATTCACCCATCGGCGCTTGGCGTGCAGCGGATCGTCCAGCATCTGGGCCCGACGGCTGCGGAACTGATCGCGCAGGCCGCCTGAGGCATCAATGCCCGGCGTGTTCGCCGCCGTCGTCCATATGCCCCATGTCATGGCCTTCATCCGCGCGGGCGTTGTCGACGATGGCCGTGGCCTCTTCCCGGCCGCAATCGCCGAAATCCAGCGTCAGGTCGATGCTGTCGCCATCCGCCAGCTTGCGGGTCAGGCCCAGCAGCATGACGTGATCGCCGCCGCGGCTCAGCGCATGGGACTCATGGGGGGCGATCCGTATGCCACCTTCGATTCGGCCCATCTTCATGATGCCGTCTTCTTCGGTGTGGCTGTGCAACTCGACCCGCTCGGCCACGTCCAATTCGACGGCCTGTAGGGTGCATTCGACGTCGCGGTGGTTTTCCAGCGTCATGAAGATCGCCCCCGTCATCGGGTTGGCGCTGCGGGCATAGGTATCTTCGACATGCATGCCGTCATGTGCAATGGCGGCAACGGGCATGGCGACCGCAACGGCGGTCAGGATCAGGGTTTTCATCTTGGTCATCCTTGGGAAACGGTCAGGGGGTTTGGATCACACCGCACCTGCCGGCGGGTCCCGCGCCCGTGTCACGCGCCCGATTGCGCGCAGGATGGCCTGCTGCGCCACAAGATCAAAGCCATCGGCGCGCGCGATCCGTTCCGGGACCACCGGCGCGGCACCCCCAAGTGCCGCCATCAGCGACAGCGCCATGTCGGGGCACAGATGCGCCGCGCCCTGCCCGTCCGGCCGCTGCGTCACGACAACGCCATGACCGGTGCATAAAACGATCTCATCGCCCTGCCGGACCACGCCCCGTGCCGCGCCAAGGCCGATGCCAGTCAGCATCACCACCAGAATCAGCACGAACGAGGACAGGCGCGACGACAAGGACATGGCCGATACCCTAGGCGATGGCAGCCCCAAGATCATCAGGAATCACCACCATCCGGACATGCAAAAGCCCCGCGCAATGGCGGGGCTGTGCAGTCATGGGGCCACAGGTGCCCCGCAGATCGGGATCAGGCCGAAAGAACGGCGGCGCCGTCCAGCTTGGCGATCTCACGCTTGATCTTCAGCGCACGGTCCGACAGCTCGGTGTCCTTGGCTTTTGCAAGGTAAGCATCCAGACCACCACGGTGATCGACCGAACGCAGAGCAGCTGCCGAGATGCGCAGCGAATAGCCGCGGCCCAGCACTTCCGACGTCAGGGTGACGTCGTTCAGGTTCGGCAAGAACCGACGACGGGTGCGGTTCTTGGCATGGCTGACATTGTTACCGGTCATCGGGCCTTTGCCGGTCAGTTCGCAGACGCGCGACATGGTGTGTTCCTTTGTCTCAACTACGCGGGCGTTCCCGGCAAGGGGTCCGTCCCAATATGAAAGGGCGCCGCGAGGCAGCGCCCGGAATTCCGTTTGCGGGTGGTTACAGCGACACAGGGGGTGCGTCAACCCTTATCAGGCCTTATCGGGCAATGTCGTGCGAAATCCCCGTAAAATCGCGGTATCCGGCCTCAAGCGCGATCAGCTTTTCCTTGCGCCAAAGCCCGCCCGCATATCCCGTCAGCGTGCCATCGGCCCCGATGACGCGATGACAAGGCACGACCAGCGCCAGACGGTTCGCCCCATTGGCCCCCGCCACGGCCCGCACGGCCGAAGGCTGGCCGATCGCATGGGCCAGCTGACCATAGCTACGGGTCTGCCCCGCAGGAATGCGCTGCAATTCCTGCCAGACCCGCTGCTGGAACGGGGTCCCCGCCAGCTTGACCGGCACCTGCAGGCGGCCCGAATGGCCCGCGAAGAAATCGCCAAGTGCGGCTTCGGTCTGCGCGGTGATATCGGTCCGCCCCAATCCGATACGGCCACTCGACAGGGCCGACAGGCGGCGCAATCCGGCGGGCAGCGCCTTGCGGTCCACGAATTCCAGCAGGTGCAGCGCCCGCGTGTCGGCAATGGCGATCATGCCGCCAAGCGGGGTGTCCAGCCAATCGGCCCGCAGATCGGCATCCGATGTCATCTGCTGCGGCGCATGGCCGAACAGCTGTGCAAAGGCGCGGCGAAACCCCGAGGCCGAATCAAAGCCGGCGTCCAGTTGTGCGTCGATCATGCGTCCTCCTTGGTGCAACCTGCCGATGCCTTGGCGCAGCCGTGCGGCGCGGGCCATCTGCAGGAAGCTTTCTCCGAAATGGCGCCGGAACAACCGCCGCACCGTCGATGGGTCCAGCCCCATCTGCACCAGACAATCCTCGGACCAGCGATGGCCGGGGCGCTGCGCCAGCGCTGTCATCAGCTGGTCGATCACCGGATGGGCATCGGCCTGCGCGCCTTGCGGTTTGCAGCGTAGGCAAGGGCGGAACCCCGCCCGCTGCGCGTCGGTTGCGGTGGCAAACCAGCGACAGTTCCGCGCCAGCGGCTTGCGGGCCGGACAGGTCAGCCGACAGAATATCCCGGTCGAGGCGACACCCACCAGCGCCACCCCTTCATAGGCGGGATCACGCGCCAGCAGCGCGGCATAAAGTTGGTCATGGTCCGGCAGATCGCGCATGGTGTTTCCCTTCGCCACCCAGATTAGCCGATTCGTCCAGCAGGCGGGGCGCGAAATCGGGCAGCTATTGCGAAGATCCGTCCAGCCAGTCCAGAATCTGCTGTGCAGCCAATGCGGGCGGCAGTTGACCCTGCGCCACCTGCTGACCCAGATCCGCGATCCGGGTCTTGACCTGCGGGCGGTCCAGCCGCGCCATCAATCCGGCCTGCAGTTCGGCCCGGAACCAGTGGCGGGCCTGTTCGGCGCGAATGCGGTCGTGATGGCCATGCTGGCGACGCCAATCGGCCAGCTGCTGCATCTGGTCCCATGCCTCGGGCAGCCCCAGACCGGTGGTGGCCGAAACCGGCATCGCCTTGGGAAAGCCTTCGGGGTCCTGCGGGCGTTTGCGCAGCAGTCGCAACGCACCTGCGTAATCGGCCACCGTCCGGCGCGCGGGCGACAGCAGATCGCCGTCGGCCTTGTTGACCAGCACCATATCGGCCATCTCCATGATGCCGCGCTTGACGCCCTGCAGTTCATCCCCCCCTGCCGGAGCCAGCAGCAGGATGAACAGATCGGACATATCGGCGACCAAGGTTTCGGATTGGCCGACGCCGACCGTCTCTATCACGATGATGTCATATCCGGCGGCCTCGCACAGACGGACGGCTTCGCGGGTGCGGCGGGCAACCCCGCCCAGTTGCGTGTTCGAGGGCGAGGGTCTGATGAACGCGTTCGGGTTGCGGGCCAGCGTCTCCATCCGCGTCTTGTCACCCAGGATCGAGCCCCCCGACCGGGCCGAGGACGGGTTGACCGCCAGCACGGCCACGCGTAGGTCCTGACGGGTCAGATTGGTGCCAAACGCCTCGATGAACGTGGATTTTCCCACACCCGGGGTTCCCGACAGCCCGATCCGCAGGGCCTGACGGTCGGGCAAACGGGCGATCAGATCCTGCGCCGCGCGGCGGTGGTCGTCGCGGGTCGATTCGACCAGCGTGATGGCCCGCGACAGGGCACGACGATCACCGTCGATCAATGGCTGCAAAAGGTCGTCCATCGGCCCCCCGGTCGGCGTTTGAGATGCCCGTGGCAATCTGGACCAGCCATGCGCGGGCAGCAATCCCCTCGGCGACATTGAACCAGCAGGGGCACGCAAGACTTGTCATGTAATGGTACAAATCATACCTTTGCAAAACACCGAGAAAAGGAGCCGGCAATGGCCAAACTATCCCGGCGAAGGACACTGGCACTCATGACGGCTGCCTTGATGCCCGGCGTTGCGCATGCCGGACAGACCGGCCTTGACTGGAACGCACGGTCGTTGCGCCTGATGATGGTGTCTGAAAACGGCTGCGAATTCTGCCGCAACTGGCGCGCCCAGATCGCGCCCGGCTTCGGCCATTCGGGTGCCGGTCGCACGGCCCCCCTGTTCGAGGTGGATATCGCCGGCCCCTATCCCGACGGCCTTGCACTTGCGGGACGTCCGCGCGCGACCCCCAGCTTCATCCTGCTGGATCGCGGTTCGGAAATCGGCCGCATCGAGGGTTATGTCGGGGCGCGCGACTTCTATCCGGTGCTGGAACGGATGATGGCAGGGGCAGGTGTTGACATGCCGCGTTCTGGCGCATGACCGTGACCCCAGCCCCCCCCGCCGCGCTTGACGGTACCCTCATGGGCATTGCCGATGACAGCGATCCCGTGTCGCAAGACCTGCAGACCTCGGACCATGTGGCACGCGACATGCGCGCCCGCGCCGCCGAGGCTAGCAACCTGATGAAGGCCTTGGCCCATGAAGGCCGGATGATGATTCTGTGCCATCTGGCCAGTGGTGAAAAGACCGTGTCCCAGCTGGAGCAACTGCTGGATCAACGTCAGGCCGCCGTCAGCCAGCAGCTGGCCCGACTGCGATCCGAAGGGTTGGTCCGGTCCCGCCGCGACGGCAAGGCGCGGCTCTACAGCGTGGCCGACCCCCGCGCCGCCGAGGTCGTGGCGCTGATGTACCGGTTGTTCTGCGCCAATTAGGGCGCAGGACGCGAACGGGCCATCATCGCCCGTTCGCAAAGGCAGGCTTTTGTCGGCGCGCTGCTTGGGCTAATCAAGCCACATTCAAATTCCGCGAAGGTGGCCGACATGCATGATATCCGTGCGATCCGAGAAAACCCCGAAGCGTTCGAAGCGGCGCTGAACAAGCGCGGCCTCGAAGGGCTGACCTCGCAAATCCTGTCGCTGGACAGCGAACGCCGCGCGCGGATCAATGCCGCCGAAACGGCGCAGGCCGAACAGAACAAGGCCAGCAAAGAGGTTGGCGCTGCCAAGGCCCGCGGGGATGAGGATGAATTCCAGCGCCTGCGCGGATTGGTTGCCGAAAAGAAGGCCGATATCGCCCGGATGCAGTCCGAAGCCGACGATCTGGACGGCCAACTGCGCGACCTGCTGCTGGGCATCCCGAACCTGCCGCTGGACAGCGTGCCGATGGGCCGTGATGAAGACGACAACGTCGAGCTGCGCCGTTGTGGCACGCCCCCCGCGCTGGACTTCAAACCCGTCGAGCATTTCGAGATTGCAGGCGTCGTCCCCGGCATGGACTTCAAGACCGGTGCCAAACTGTCGGGCAGTCGCTTTGTCGTACTGAAAGGGGCCATCGCCCGCCTGCATCGCGCGCTGGCGCAATTCATGTTGGACCTGCATGTCACCAAGCATGGGCTGGAAGAAACCTGGACGCCTGTTCTGGTCTTGGAAGACATGATGCTGGGCACCGGCCAGCTGCCGAAATTCGGCGAGGACAGCTATAAGACCCGCGAAGGTTACTGGCTTATCCCGACATCGGAAGTCACGCTGACCAATACCGTCAACGGCGATCTGATGGATCAATCCGCCCTGCCCCGTCGCATGGTCGCCCACAGCCAGTGCTTCCGCTCCGAGGCAGGCAGCGCGGGTCGCGACACCACCGGCATGCTGCGCCAGCACCAGTTCGAGAAAGTCGAGATGGTCTCGATCACTGACGCCGACAACGGTTTGGCCGAACATGACCGCATGACCCGCTGCGCCGAAGCCGTGCTGGAGGCGTTGGAGCTGCCTTATCGCACCATGATCCTCTGCACCGGCGACATGGGTGCGGGCGCGCGCATCACCCATGACCTCGAGGTCTGGCTGCCCGGTCAGGACCGCTATCGCGAGATTTCCAGCGTCAGCTATTGCGGCGATTATCAGGGCCGCCGCATGAACGCGCGCTATCGCCCCGAAGGCGGCGGCAAGACCGAGTTCGTTCATACGCTGAACGGTTCAGGCCTAGCCGTCGGGCGTGCGCTGATCGCCGTGCTGGAAAACGGTCAGCAGGCGGATGGTTCGGTCGTTCTGCCCGCCGCGCTGCACCCCTATCTGGCCGGTGCCACGGTGCTGACCGCCGAAGGTCAGCTGGCCTGAACGCCACCGCAAGACGGTGCCGCGCGGAATAACGCGCGGCACCCGCAGCTTTATCGCAACTGCCCAACGCCCGGCCGCGTTGACGGATATGACCCGACCCGGCCCCATCATCCAACTGATCGCCACCGTCATCTTCGTGATTTCGGGGATCGCATTCACGAACAAGGCGGCGCCGCTGCCCTTGCTGGTGCTGGACAGCCCGCGTTCCACCGGCCCCCTGTTGCCGCCGCCCCTGCAGATCAACCCCGATGTCGCGCTGATCATCCCGCAGATGTATCTGGACCCCGTCAACATCCTGATGTGGGGCCTGTTGATCGTGGTCTGGGGGATGCTGTTGCTGGACGGGATCGGGCAGGTCATCGACCCTTCGGATGTCAATGGTGCGCGCAAGGTGCATGGTCCCATCTGGCCGCTGGTCACTGCGGCCCTAGGCGTCTCGGCCGCTTGGCCCTGGTACTTTGGCCATACCCCCGAACTGATGCTGATCGGCACCGGGGCAACCACAATTCTGGCCACGGCCGCCGCGCGACGGTCGGCCGGTCGTCACCGACCCGCCATCAGCTTCTTTGCAGGCTGGGCTGCGGCCGTGTTTTCGGCTGCGCTGGCAGGTTTCGCATCGGCGCGCTTCGGGTTGCCCGTGCAGGCGTTGTCGGCGCTGGCGATCCTGCCCGGAGCCGCCATCGGCATGGCCGCCCAGATGTGGATCGGCCCCAGCATCGGCTATTGCAGCGCGATGATCTGGGCCTTTTGTGCCTTTGCGATCACCACCATGGGCAGCGATCCCGTCGTCGCACTGGCCGCGGTGCTGGGGATATCGGCCATGGCGACGGTGCTGGTGCGCGCGGCCAGCTGAGCCGCCCATGAAAAAGGGGGCACATGGCCCCCCTTCCCCTCAGCTGCCTTTCGGCTTTTGCCGGACCTTGTGCTTGGACAGGGCGCCCGACTGACTGGTCTTGGCCTTGGCGGCCTTTGCCTTGAAGGGGTTGTCGCCCCCCTGATCGCGGAAGAAGATCCGGATTGGCGTTCCCGGCATGTCGAAATCAGCCCGCAGCCCGTTGATCAGATACCGCTGATAGCTGGTCGGGATCTTGTCGGTATGCGTGGCCTTGACGACAAAGGCGGGCGGACGCGTCTTGACCTGCGTCATATAGCGCAGGCGGATGCGGCGGCCGCCCGGTGCGGGGGGCGGATGGCTCTCGACCATGGCACCCAGCCATTGGTTCAGGCGCGCGGTCGAGACACGGCGGTTCCAGACCTCATGCGCCTTGACGACGGCGTTATGCAGACGGTCCAGACCCTTGCCGGTGCGGGCCGAAACGGTGACCAGCGGCGCACCCTTCAGCTGCGGCAACAGCTTTTCAAAGTTCTGGCGCAGCTCGTTCAGCTTATGCGGCTTGTCTTCTTCCAAGTCCCATTTGTTCGCGGCGACAACGACGGCACGGCCTTCGGTCTCGGCATAATCCGCGATGCGCAGGTCCTGCTGTTCGAAGGGAATATCGACGTCCAGCAGGACGACGACAACTTCGGCAAAGCGGACGGCACGCAGGCCATCGGCGACCGACAGCTTTTCGACCTTATCCGTCACCTTGGCACGCTTGCGCATGCCTGCGGTGTCGAAAATCCGCATGGGGGTGTCTATGAAGGTCGTGTTGACGCTGATCGAATCACGGGTGATGCCGGCCTCGGGACCGGTCAGCAGGCGATCCTCGCCGATGATCTTGTTGATCAGGGTTGACTTGCCCGCGTTCGGGCGGCCGATGATGGCCAGCTGCAGGGGACGGCTTTCCGAGGGACGCCATTCCTCCTCGCCCTCGCCGGTTTCGGCATCCTCTTCGGACAGCTCGATGTTGACGGTGGCTTCGATCGGGGCAGGACGGGCCGCTTCGATCTGATCGGCCAGGGGCATCAGAACGCCGTAAAGGTCATCCATCCCCTCGCCGTGTTCGGCAGAAATGCGCAAGGGTTCGCCAAGGCCAAGCGCATAGGCCTCCATGGCGCCAGCCTCGCCCGCCTTGCCTTCGGATTTATTGGCGGCAACGATGACGTGCTTGGCGCGGCGGCGCAGGATTTCGGCGAAATATTCATCCGCCGCAGTGACCCCGATGCGGGCATCGACCACGAACAGGCAGATGTCGGCCTCGTCCACGGCGCGTTCGGTCAGGCGACGCATGCGCCCTTCGAGGCTGTCGTCCTCGGCCATTTCCAGACCGGCGCTGTCGATGACGACGAACCGCAGGTCACCCAAGCGGCCCGCGCCTTCGCGCAGATCGCGGGTCACGCCCGGTTGGTCGTCAACCAGCGCCAGCTTTTTGCCGACAAGACGGTTGAACAGAGTGGATTTGCCCACATTGGGCCTGCCGACGATGGCGAGTGTGAATGTCATTTCAACGCATGCAACTGGCCGTTGCGTGCAACGACGTAAAGAGTTTGACCGGCAACGACGGGGGCAGAGGCGGCGCCTCCGGGGATATCTCCCTGACCGACCAGCGCACCGGAGGCGGGATCGAAGGCACGCAACATGCCATCACTGGAGGCAACATACAACCGCCCTCCTGCAAGGACAGGGCCGTAATGTGCGTGGATGCCATCCTGCTTCTTGACGCGGTCGGTGGTGAAATAGGGCATCGCCTGCCGCCAGATCACGCCACCGGTCGCAGCATCGAGGCGCACCAGCTCGGCTTGTTCGTTCACGGCAAAGACCGAACCGCCCGCCACGACGGGGGGGCTGTTGGCGCCCTCACGGGCCGACCAGACCTGTTGGCCCGTTGCCATATCCGCAGCCTCGATCCGGCCCGAGGATGTGCCGGCATAGACGCGGCCGCCCGAAATCACCGGATCGCCGGTCACATCACGGATGACGGCGATGGCGCGCCCGATGCGGGTGCCCGCGATCTGGGTCGCCCAATTCGTCAGCCCGCTGTCGCGATCGACCGCCAGCATCTGACCCGACGAGAAGGGGAAGATCACCGTATTGCCCTGAACGGCAGGCACGGCCACGCCCATCACGCCCGACCCCGAGGGCGTCCCCGAGGTCTGCCACATCACCTTGCCGTCACTGGCGCGCACGGCCCAGCCGACGGAATTGCGCGCTGCGACATAGACGACACCATCCTGCACCGCAGGACCGCCGCTGATCGCGGCATCGACACGCTGGCGCCATTGAACGGCACCGGTCGCCGCATCCAGCGCGACCAATTCACCAAAGCCGGTGGTGACGAAAATCTGCCCGCCCTCATAGGCCAAGCCGCCACCCGATGCGCTGTCGGGGTTTTCCAGCGCAGGGGTCACATCGGTGGACCAGGCACGACCGCCGTTCAGCGCGGTCGCCGTCACGGTGGCACGGCTGTCCAGCGTAAAGACGAGACCTGCGGCCACGACGGGATCGGCGGTGATGCGGTGACGGCGGTTGTCGCCCTGCCCGATATCTGCCGACCAGATGCGGGTCGTGCCCGCGCCCAGTTGCACATGACCGGGCGCATGGGCGGCATTGCCACCCCGATGCGTCCATTCGCCATTGGTAACGGGGGCCGCCAGCGACAGCGCCGTGCTGGAGACACCCGGCGCCCCCTCGACCGCCGGCCCATCGGGCGAGAGGACAGCCAGAGGGTCCAGCCGCTGGCCCGGAAGAATTTCATCGCGGTTGCCGCAGGCGGCAAGTGAAAGCCCTGCGGCAATCGCCAAGGTCAGTCGCAGCGTGGCGGTCATCCTCGCCTCTCCCCTCGTCCAGTCATCTTGCCTGTCCCGATCAATTCGGGGCGGCCATCGCATCATTCGGTTCAGGCTCGACGCCCAAGGCGATCATCATCTCGGACAGGCGGCGACGCAAGCTTTCGCTGAGGCCGTCCTTCTGCTGGATCTGGCGGATCAGGGTGATCGCATCCTCGGACCGACCGGCACCGACAAGGGCCACGGCCTTCTGTTCCAGCGCCAACAGCTCGAACGGGGCGCCGGCGCGCGACAGGCGCGTCAGCATCGTGTCACGTTCGGACGGGTCCATGTCCTGCCCTTCCAGCATCACCAGTTTCAACTGGGCCAGATCGCGAAGGGTCGTGCCGACGGTTTCATCGCCCGCGACATCGCGCAAAGCCTCGGCGGCCTTGGCATCATCGCCCGAGGTGATCCAGGAATTCGCGGCCAGCAGACCTGCAAGCCCTTCCCGCCCGGCCGAGCCTGCCGGGTCGATCGCCTCGATCGCGGCGGCGTCCTGATCCTCGACGGCGGCCAGAACGGCATCGCCCCAGTTTTCCGCCGCGGCACGATCGCGCGACTGGCTGTATTCGCGCCAGGCCGCACCGCCCACGATCAGCAGGATCGCAAGAATGCCGATCCAGCCATAGCGGCGGAAGGCGCCGTAAAGCTTGTCCCGGCGCAGTTCGTCGGTGACCTCGTCGATGAAGCTGTCGTTCTGGTTGGCCATGCCCGCCTTCACCCGATTTGTTCTGTCGTTGCAACGGTCTTATACCGCGACAAAGGGAAAAGCCAATGCCGCCGCACGGCCCCGTCAATCACGCCTGCGCGTCCCATGCAAAAGGCCCGCCGATGGAACGGCGGGCCCTTGCGTCAAGCTGCGACGGGATCAGAGGCGCGAGGCCACGTTGTCCCAGTTCACCAGATTGTTCAGGAAGTTTTCCAGATACTTCGGACGCGCATTGCGGAAGTCGATGTAATAGGAATGTTCCCACACATCGCAGCCCAGCAGCGCGGTCTGGCCGAAGCACAGCGGGTTCACGCCGTTCTCGGTCTTGGTGATCTCAAGCTTGCCATCGGCGTTCTTGACCAGCCAAGCCCAGCCCGAACCGAACTGACCGCCGCCAGCTTCGGCGAACTTCTTCTTGAACTCCTCGACCGAGCCGAAGCTGTCGTTGATCGCGGATTCCAGATTTGCGGGCATCGCGCCGGGGTTCGGACCCATCATTTCCCAGAACTGGCTGTGGTTCCAGTGCTGGCTGGCGTTGTTGAAGATGCCGTTCTGAGCGACGGCGTCCTTCTGATAGGTGCCCTTGACGATGTCCTCCAGCGGTTTGCCTTCCCACTCGGTGCCTGCGACCAGCTCGTTCAGCTTGGTGACATAGGCGTTGTGGTGCTTGTCGTGGTGGTATTCCAGCGTTTCCTTGGACATGCCTGCGGATTCGAGGGCGTCGTGGGCATAGGGAAGATCAGGAAGGGTAAAGGCCATTTCGCTGTCCTTTCAAAAGGTTTGGGTCTGCGATCGCGGCGCACGGTCGCGCATTCGCATGGTCAACGCAAGGGTGCTTTGCCAGTTCCAAGGACCGGGCCGGACCGCCCCTTAGCGCGGGGCCAGTTGACTGCCGGGAATGGCTGCATTCTGCAGGATCAGCCCAAGATAATCGGCGGTCGAGCGGAACCCGATGATCCGGAACCCCTCGCCGTGACGCCAGATGGCGGCGGCAGTCTGGGCCGCGCGGGTGCGGCGCAGGTGCCCGTGCGGCATCCCGGCCGCATCGACGGGGGCCAGCTTGGCGATGACATCGGCGGCATGCTGCCCCGCGACGTCAAAGACCGCGCGGGCGTTTGACATGTCGACGACCAGCGCATGTTCGCCCGCCAGCGCCTGTTCCAGCGCCAGACGGGCTTCGGTCACCTCGGCCTCGGGCAGGATCAGCAGCAGCTCGTCGGGTGACATCCAGCCAAGGGCGCGGCTGCCGTCTTCGGTGATGCCGGTGACATCGGGGATGGCAAGGCCCGCAGCCTCGGCTATGGCATCGCCCGCGCGGTCCAGATCGGCGCGGATGGTGATCATGCCAAGACCGGTCTGGCGGGTGATGGTGGCCATGGGATCAGCCATTCAAGCGGCCTCCTTCCTTGTCAAAGAACACCGGATCGACGATCCGCGCCTGCATCACCTCGCCCGAGGGCATGGGGAAATCCAGCACTTGACCCATGCGGGCGGGGCCGTGTTTGACCAGCCCCATCGCGATGGGCTTGCCCAGTGTCGGCGAATGATAGCTGGAGGTGACGCGCCCCTGCACGCGGCGCTGGCCGTTGGGGTTGAAACCCTGATCCACGGCATAGGCGCCATCGGGCAGCACATGGCCGTCGATGCTTTCCAGCCCGACCAGCTTCCAGCGGTTGCCATCGGTCATATGGCTGCGGCGTTGGGCACGCTTGCCGATATAGTCGGCCTTCTTCTTCGAGATCGCCCAATCCAGCCCCAGATCCTGCGGGATGATCGTGCCGTCGGTCTCGTCCCCGATCATGATGAAGCCCTTTTCGGCGCGCATGATGTGCATCGCCTCGGTGCCATAGGGGGTGATGCCCAGATCATGGCCGGTGTTGTGCAGCTGTTCCCACAGCTCGGCCCCGCGATTTGCCGGAACGGCGATCTCATAGCTGAGTTCGCCCGAGAAGCTGATGCGGAAGATACGCGCCGGAATGCCCGCGATATCGCCCTCGGCCCAGGTCATGAAGGGCAGCGCATCCTGAGACAAGTCGATGCTGCCCGGCAGGCGGTCCAGCAATTCGCGCGCCTTGGGACCGGCAACGGCGATCTGGGCATATTCCTCGGTGACATTGGCGGTATAGACCTTCCAGTCCCACCATTCGCATTGCAGCCAATCCTCCATATGTCCATGGATGCGGTCGGCCCCGCCGGTGGTGGTGTGGCACAGCCATGTGTCATCAGACAGACGCGCGACCACACCATCATCCATCAGAAAGCCGTTTTCGCTGCACATCAGCCCGTATCGGCATTTGCCAACCGGCAGCGTGGACATCATGTTGGTATAGAGCATGTCCATGAAACGGCCCGCATCCGGACCCTTCACGATGATCTTGCCAAGCGTAGACGCATCCAGCGTCCCCACCGCATTGCGCACCGCCATGATCTCGCGGTTCACGGCCGCGTGGCGATCCTCGGCCCCGCGGGGATAGCAATAGGCCCGCCGCCAATGTCCGACCGGTTCCCAGGATACGCCGTGCTTTTCGTGCCAGTCATGCATCGGCGTCTTGCGCAGGGGCTGGAAGGCATCGCCCTTGGCCTCGGCGGCGATGGTGGCAAGGGTCAGGGGCGTATAGGGCGGGCGGAAGGTCGTGGTGCCCGTCGCCTGGATGGGCTGGTTGAGCGCATTGGACAGCACCGCAAGCCCGTTGATGTTCGACAGCTTGCCCTGATCGGTGGCCATGCCAAGCGTGGTATAGCGCTTGGTATGTTCAACCGAGGCATAGCCTTCGCGCGCGGCCAGTTCGACATCGGTGACCTTCACGTCGTTCTGGAAATCCAGCCACATCTTGGCGCGCAGCTTGTAGGGGGCCTTGGCGGGCATCACCCATACGGGCTGCGTCGCGCCCTCGGCCCGTTCCAGATCGCCCGCGCATCGCAGATCGCCATTGGCCGATCCCACGACGGTCACATTGCCGGTACCGTCCGCGCCCAAGGGCGGGCGGTCGGCGTCAGGACGGAACATGGCCTGCGCATCATCCCAGACCAGCTTGCCGCCGCAATGGGACCACAGATGCACGACCGGCGACCAGCCGCCCGACATGGCAACCACGTCGCAGTCGATGGTCTGCGTCGGCTTGCCGTCGCCGGATTGGTCGCAGATCACCACGCCCTCGACATGGCGGCTGCCCTTGACCTTGGCGATGGCGCTGCCGGTCAGAACCGTAATCCCGGCCTGGCGCGCGGCATCGGGCAGATCGCCGGTGGCCTGGGGCCGTGCGTCGATGATCGCAGCCACATCCAGCCCTGCCGCAACGGCGGTCAGCGCGGTGCGATAGGCGTCGTCATTGTTCGTCACGACGACGATCCGCTGCCCCGGCGCCACCCCGAAATCGGCGATGAAGTCGCGTGCGGCGGATGCCAGCATCACGCCCGGCACATCGTTGCAGGCGAAGGCCAAGGGACGCTCCAACGCGCCGGTGGCGGTGATGACGTGACCGGCACGGATGCGCCACAGACGCTGGCGCGGGATGCCCTGGTTCGGATCGTGATCGGCCAAAGCCTCGCGTGCGATCAGATAGCCGTGGTCGTAAAGCCCCGTCGCCATCGTGTTGCGGCGCAGGGTGACATTGTCGCGCCCACGAAGATCGGCCAGCAGCGCGTCGATCGCATCACTGCCACCGTCATGGTCGGTCGGCGTGCGCCCACCCCAGATCGCGGTCTGTTCCAGCACCAGAACCGTGCCGCCCTTGTCCGCCGCATCGCGCGCCGCCGTCAGACCGGCGATGCCGCCGCCCACGACGACTGTATCGGCAAAGCCATAGGCCTGCTCATAGCGGTCGGGATCGGGGTCGGTCGGCGCACGACCAAGACCCGCGCTTTTGCGGATGATCGGCTCGAAGACATGCTTCCAGAAGGGGCGCGGATGGATGAAGGTCTTGTAGTAGAAGCCCGCTGGCAGGAAGGGTGCCAGCCAGTTGCTCACCGCCCCGATGTCGGCATCAAGCGACGGCCAGCAGTTCTGGCTGCGCATGACCATGCCATTGGCAAGGGCAGTGGTGGTGGCACGCTGGTTGGGTTCGAACCGTCCACCCTGCCCCAGACCGAAGAGGGCGTTCGGCTCCTCGGCGCCGGACGCCAGCGGGCCGCGCGGGCGGTGATACTTGAACGACCGGCCCATCAGCATCTGGCCGTTCGCCAGAAGCGCCGAGGCCAGCGTGTCGCCCGTCAAGCCGCGCAGATGGCGGCCGTCAAAGCGGAAGGGGACCTGGAACGCCCGGTCGATCAGGCGGCCGCCCGAAGGCAGGCGGAAGGGGGGCACATGGGTCATCATTCGGTCGTCCAGTCGGGGTTCCAGTCGGGGCGTGCCTTGCGGATCGCCTCGACGATCTCGGCGGGGGGATGGGCGTTCTGCGCCTTGTAGGTGCCGAAGACCTGCAAGGTCGCGGTGCAGCGGGCGGCCAGAAACCACTTGCCGCAGCCATAGGCGTGGCGCCAGCGTTCGAAATTCACGCCCTTGGGGTTCTTGCGGGCGAACATGTAATCCTCGAACTGTTCGTCGCTGCCGCCGGGGCCGACGCGGGTCAGATGCGCCTCACCCCCGGGGTGCAGTTCGGTTTCCTCGGCAGCGATGCCGCAACAGGGGCAGGTCAGCGTCAGCATCGGGTGATCCTTGCAGGGGCCGGACATGCAAACGCGCCGCAAGGGGTGAACCCTGCGGCGCGCGTCATGGACGGGTCGTGATGAATGCCGGTCAGGCCGCGAGCGGCCGTGATCGCATCAGTTTGCGGGGGCAGGCTCGGCCGGTTCCGCAGGAGCGGTTTCAGCAGGTGCCGCATCGGGGGCCGCATCGACGCTGATGTTGGTGTCGCCGCCGCCATCTGCCGGGGCAACATCGACACCGTCACCGCCCGACATGAAGAAGAACAGGAAGGCGACAACGACGACGATCGCGCCGACGATGAAATACAGTCCGTTGTTGTTGCGGTCAGCCATGGCTTTACCCCTTGGTCATATCTGTTGTGACTGACCAATTCGCATCCTGCCCAACAAGTTCCCGCGCCCGGTCGCATTGCGGTCGCCATGGTCAATGCGCCACGCCGGCGGCGACGCTTTCGTCGATGAAGCGCCCCTCGCGGAAACGGTTCAGGCCGAAATCGGCGGCCAGCGGTCCGGGGCTGCCTTTGGCGACCAGCTCTGCCATCGCCCAGCCCGAACCCGGGATCGCCTTGAAGCCCCCCGTGCCCCAGCCGCAGTTGACGAAGATGCCGCCCACCGGCGTGGTCAACAGAATGGGCGAGCGGTCGCCCGTCATGTCCACGATGCCGCCCCATTGGCGCAGCATCTTCAGGCGGCTGATCATCGGGAAGGTCTCGACCAAGGCGCGGACGGTTTCCTCGACGTGGTGCCAGCTGCCGCGTTGGGTAAAGTTGTTGAACCCGTCGGTGCCGCCGCCGATGACCATTTCTCCCTTGTCGGATTGCGACAGGTATCCGTGAACGGTATTGGCCATGACGACGACATCCATGCAGGGCTTGATCGGTTCGCTGACCAGTGCCTGCAAGGCGACGCTTTCGATGGGCAGGCGGAAGCCCGCCATTTCCGCCAGCTGGCTGGAATGCCCGGCCACCACCATCGCCAGCTTGTCGCAGCCGATGCGGCCCTTGCTGGTGTTGACGGCGCGGACCTCGCCGCCCTCGGTCTCGACCCCCGTCACCTCGCAGTTCTGGATGATATGCATGCCCATGTCGGAACAGGCGCGGGCATAGCCCCAGGCCACCGCGTCGTGGCGGGCCGTGCCGCCGCGCTTTTGGTAAAGCCCGCCCAGCACCGGATAGCGCGGGCCGTCGATGTTGATGATCGGCACCAGTTCCTTCAGCCGCTGCGGATCGACCCATTCGGTGCTGACCCCTTGCAGGTTGTTGGCATAGACGGTGCGCTTGTATCCGCGGATCTCATGTTCGGTCTGCGCCAGCATGATCAACCCGCGCGGGCTGAACATAACGTTGTAGTTCAGGTCCTGCGACAGCCCTTCGTAAAGCTTCAGCGCCTTGTCATAGATCGCCGCCGACGGGTCCTGCAGATAGTTCGACCGGATGATCGTCGTGTTGCGACCGGTGTTGCCGCCGCCCAGCCAGCCCTTTTCGATAATGGCGACGTCGGTGATGCCGAAATTCTTGCCAAGGTAATAGGCGGTGGCCAAGCCATGTCCCCCTGCCCCCACGATCACCACCTTATAGCGGTCGCGCGGCGCGGGACTGGCCCAGGCACGCTGCCAGCCGGAATGCTGGCGCAGCGCCTGCCGGGCGATGGCAAAGACGGAATAGCGACCGGAACGGGGGGCGTCGGACATGATGGATTCCACAGGTTGCGTTTCGCCAGCATGGCCGCGATCGTGGTTCCACCTCAAGGCGGCATGCGGCAGATCACGGCGAAATGCGACATGCGACGTTCTGGCGGTCACATCCGCGCGTGCCCACCCGTCGCGGCGCTTTCGATTTCGCCCGAACCCCGCTAGGGAAGGGGTCCAACGGAGGATGCCGATGTTCTGGATTCTGGCTGCGGGTCTGACCGCGATTGTCGCCTTTGCCATACTTGCCCCGATCTGGCGGGGGCGGTCGGATGCCGGGGCGCAGCCCGCGGCGGCCTATGACCTGCGCGTCTATCGCGACCAGCTGTCCGAGGTCGACAACGACCTTGATCGCGGCGTGATCCAGCCCGACGATGCCCAACGCCTGCGCGCCGAGATCGGCCGCAAGGTTCTGGACGCCGACCGCCGCCTGACACAGGCACGACCTGCCGCGACCTCGGCCGGGGTGCTGGGGGCGGGCCTGGTCGTGGTGGCACTGGCGGCGGGTGCCGTTGCGCTTTATCTGCGCGAAGGCGCGGTCGGGGCCGCCGATCTGCCGATGGGCGAACGTATCGCCGCCGCCGATCAGGCCTATCGCAGCCGTCCCAGCCAGGATCAGGCCGTGGCCGAGGCCCCAGCCCTGCCGACGCCCGACCTGTCGGATGCCGACCCTGAATTTCTGGGCATGATCGACCAGCTGCGCGACGCCGTCGAACGCAACCCGGACGATCTGACCGGACTTGCGCTGCTGGCCACGAACGAAATGCGCCTTGGCAACCTGTCCGCCGCCCTGACGGCACAACAGCATCTGGTGGACCTGCGCGGTGATCAGGCCGACGCCGTGCAACTGATGCAGCTGGCGACCCTGATGATCAATGCCGCCGGCGGCGTCATCACGCCCGGGTCCGAAGCCGTGCTGGTCCGTGCGCTGCAGCAGGACCCCGAACAGCCGCAGGCCCGATATCTGCAAGGCGTGCTGCTGATCCAGAACGGCCGCCCCGACCGCGCCTTCCCCATCTGGCGCAAGCTGCTGGAGGAAAGCCCCGACGACGCCCCTTGGACCCCGACCATCCGCAACGCGATCGAGGAATTGGCGTGGCTGGCCGGGCAACCCGACTATCAGCCCCCTGCCGCGCCGGCCGCCACGGCCCTGCCCGGCCCCGATGCGGATGCCATCGCCGCCGCTGGCGACATGACCGATGACGAACGCACCCAGATGATCGGCAATATGGTCAACGGCCTGCAGCAACGCCTTGCGACCCAGGGCGGCACGCCGCAGGAATGGGCCCGCCTGATCGGCGCGCTGTCGGTTCTGGGCCGGACCGACAAGGCCGCAGACATCCTCTCCGAGGCGCGCAGGCATTTCGCCGACAACCCACAGGCGATGCAGGTGATCGAAGATGCCGCCCAAACCGCAGGAATGACCGAATGATCTTTGAAGACATCAGCGAAATGGCCGGTACCCTGCCCGCCATGGGCGCCCTTGCGGGGCTGGATCTGGGCACCAAGACCATCGGCGTGGCCGTCAGCGACAGCATGCGTCAGGTCGCGTCGCCCATCACGGTGATCCGCCGGCAGAAGTTCACGCTGGACGCCGAGGCCCTGCTGAAGATCGCCACCGATCGCGGTCTGACCGGGCTGATTCTGGGATTGCCACGCAATATGGACGGCAGCGAAGGTCCCCGCGCACAATCCACCCGCGCCTTCGCCCGCAACCTGTCGCGGCTGACCGATCTGCCCATCGGCTATTGGGACGAACGCCTGTTAACGGTCGCTGCCGAACGCGCCCTGCTCGAGGCCGATACCTCGCGCAAGCGCCGGGCCGAGGTCATCGATCAGGTCGCCGCCGGATACATCCTGCAGGGTGCGCTGGACCGGCTGCGCTACCTCGCCCAATAGGGCGCCACCGCCAAGCGGCAGCGTCCGGGGCGGGCTATGCCCGTCCCGTGCCCCTCAACCAGAAATGACGGTTCAGATGACCCAAAGCCCATGCATCCAGATCTGCCAGATCGATCCCGATCAGGACCTCTGCGTCGGCTGCTTCCGCACGCTGGCCGAAATCGCCGCATGGGGCGCTATGTCCGACGCCGCCCGCGATGCCGTGATGGCGCAGCTGCCCGAACGCGAACGCCGCTACGACCAGCCTTAACCGGACATTCCCTTGCGCGGGTCATAGGCATGGCTGGCCCGCCACTTCAGTACAAATGCCTCCAGCTCGGGGTCGATCTGCGACGGCATGGCCACGCGCAATTCGACATGCTGATCGCCGCCGTTGATGCCCCGGCCCCGCAGCCGCAGCTTCTGCCCCGAGGTCGCACCCTTGGGGATCGTCAGGTTCACCGGACCGTCGATGGTGGGCGCCGCGACCTTGGCCCCTAGGATCGCCTCGTCCAGGCTGATCGGCAGGACCAGTAGGATGTCGTCGCCGTCACGGCGGAAGAACGCGTGATCGGCAATCGCGACATCAAGATAGGCGTCGCCTGCCTCGCCCCGGCCGATGCCGCGTTCGCCCTTGCCGCGCAGGCGGATGGTCTGGCCTTCGCGGACACCCTTGGGCACCGCGACCTCCAGCGTACCACCGGATGGCAGGGTGATCCGCGTGCGGCCACCCTTGGCAGCCGTCAGGAAATCGACCCGCAACGGCAGGCGCAGGTCCTGCCCGCGCTGGTCGCCCCGCCCCCCGAAACCGCCAAAGCCGCCGAACCCACCGCCGCGGGGTTGCTGGCGCTGCCCGAACAGGTCGGCAAAGACATCGGCCAGATCGGGGTCCTGCGCATGGCCGCCAAAGCCGCCGCCGAAGGGGTTGCCCCCACCACCCGGCTGCTGGCGCCATTGCCGTTGGGTGGCGCGTTCCTGACCCTGCGCGTCGATCTGGCCCGTATCGAACCGTTGGCGCTGTTCGGGGTCCTTCAACAGGTCATAGGCCGCCGAGGCCGCAGTGAAGCGGGCCACGGCGGCAGGGTCCGAATTCAGGTCGGGATGGTCGGTCTTGGCGATCCGACGATAGGCTTTCTTGATCTCGTCAGCGGTTGCGCTGCGGGTTACGCCAAGTGCTTCGTAGGGATCGCCTGCCATGTCCGGCCTTTCATCTTCCATCGCCTCATCGACAAGATAGAGGCGTCGCGTCACCCATCAATAGGGCAGCGCATAGGTCCGATGCAAACGATCGATGCCGCGAACCAGATCCTCGGGCAGCTCGCGGTCCAGACCTTCGATCAGATGCGCCAGCTGGTCGGTCGTGGTCGCCCCGATGATCGGCACCACCTTGAAGGGCCGCGTCAGCTGCCACGCGATGACCATATGCACCACGTCCCAGCCATGTTCCGCCGCCAGCGCCCCATAGGCCGCCGCCGCCTTCAGCCCGCGCCTGGTCTTGCGCCCGCCCAGATTGCCCTGACCGCCCGTCGCCTTGTCCACGGCCGCGCGGCTGCCTTCGGGCATGGCACCATCGGCGTATTTCCCGGTCAGCAGGCCCGCCGCCAGCGGCGAATAGGACAGCAGCGTGATATCCTCGTTCACCGCCGCCTCGGCCAGATCGGTGTCGTACAGGCGATACAGCGGCGAATATTCGTTCTGGATGGCGGCCATGCGCGGGCCACCCTTGGCATCGGCCACATCGCACCAGCGCGTCAGACCCCAAGCGGATTCGTTCGACAGACCGACCCCGCGCAGCTTGCCCGACCGCACGCCTTCGGCCAGCGCGTCCAGCACGTCGGCCATATGGTCCAGCGTGCGCGACTTGTCCTGAGCCGAAGGGTCGAAGTTCCAGTTCTGGCGGAAACCATATGACCCGCGCACCGGCCAGTGCAGCTGGTACAGGTCGATGTGATCCGTCTGCATCCGCCGCAGCGATGCGTCGATGGTCTGGCGGATGGTGTCGCCGTCGAAGGGCTTGCCGTCGCGGACCATCTGGCTGGGGCCGGTGACCTTGGTCGCGATCTCGACCCGGTCGCGGTTGCCGGTGCGCGCCAGCCAGCGGCCGATCACTTCCTCGGATATGCCGACGGTCTCGGCCCGCACGGGGTTCACGGGATACATTTCGGCACAATCCATGAAGGTCATGCCCGCATCCAGCGACATGTCCATCTGGCGATGGGCCTGTTCCTCATCCGTCTGATTGCCGAAGGTCATCGTTCCCAGGCAGATCTGGCTGACCTCGATATCGCTGCCGCCCAATGTCACGCGCTTCATGGCTGTGCTTTCCCTTGGTGAAGATTTGCGGGCAAGCTAACCGACAGGGGTATGGGTGCAAGCGTCATCGGCCGACCGAACGCAAGAGAGGCGGCCTTTCAGCCACCCCTCCCACGAATTAAATCAAAGCCTTGGCTAAATACTGGTTAAAAATACGGCAATCACCCTGCCGTTGCTAAGCCATTTGTATGGCCCCGCCTATAGCCCCATAGGGCTATGTGTCCTGACAGCAACGGGGTCGGGGAAACCAAGGCCCCCCGCAGGTTGCACGAAGCAGTTGCCCCGCCCCCGCAAGCAGGTATGCTATTCTTTTGGGTAGCGCCCATTTCTTATTTGCACAGGCACATTATGCCGATCCACATGCTGAACCGCATCGAGGCTTCGCTGGCCGATCTGGCCCCGCGCGGTGTCATGATTGGATATCACGTCAGATTTTCACGGCCCGTCCGACGCATCTGCACCTATCCAAGCGGCTGGATCACCGACTACACGCGGCTGAACATGATCGTGGCGGACCCATCTGTCATCTGGTGCGTGATGAACGAAGGCGCCCTGCGCTGGAGCGATCTTGTCCAGCAGGTGCCCGATCCGATGAATGTGATGGGTCAGGCGGCGGCAGTGGGGATGACCCATGGCGTGTCGATCAGCTGCGGGCTGCCCGAGTCGCGCACGGTCATGGGGGCGGCGCGGTCGGATCGCGAATTCACCGACGCCGAGATTGCGCGAATGCAGACCCTGCTGAGACAGGGCCACGACCTGCTGGACCGCGCCACCGCCATGCGCCCCATTCTGGTCGAGGCGCTGGAAGCTATTGCCTGCGGCATGACCTATGATCAGGCCTGCGCGCATCTGGGCATTTCACGGACCGCGCTGCGGTATCGTCTGCACACCGCCCGCGCATCATTGGGCGTCGACGACAACCCCGAAGCCATCCGAAAGGCGATCGATCTGGGGCTGCTCAGCAGCAACAGCTATGCGGGGATGGTCAAGGGTCTGCCCGAGGCGCCGTCACCCATGTGACCGACCCTTTGCCCGTCGCGCCTTGCGCAGCTGACGCCAACGACGCAGGTTCCACCTGCGGAACAACCCGCGCTTGCTGAGCGACTCGAAGATCTCGTCAGGGCCTTCGGGGTCCAGGATTTCGTTTTCCGCCAGCCATTCGTGAAAACCGTTCAGCTCGGGCATCTCGAAGGGGATCAGCGTGCGGCCCTGCCCGCGGGGGCGGGTGTTCCCCTCGATCAGGGCGATCAGGTCTGGATTCTGCGCCAGTGCATCCGTCACCTGCTGCGGGGTCATGTCCAGATGCTCGGCCAGCAGATCGTCGCGCAGGGCAGTGATGCGGTCGCGCAGGTCGGATTGCCCCTCCAGTTCCCCCGCCACGACGACATCGCATTCGGTATCCAGCCGCATCGAGCGGTTGTTGAAGTTCGACGAGCCGACCCGCAGATAGATGTCATCGATGATGGTCACCTTAGCATGGACGTAAATCTCGGCCCCGGCGTCGGTCACGGGGTGATAGATACGGAAGCGGTCGCGATGGTCCAGCCGCTTCAACGCCTCGAACAGCTTGGCGCGGGCGGTGTCCATGGCGATGGGCTCAAGCCAGCCCTGCGCGGTGATCGGGTTGATGATGACGATTTCGGGCGGGTCTTCCTCGACCAGCCGCTTGGCGATAGCCTGCGCCACCCTGCGCGACGCGAAATACTGGCTCTCGGCATAGATCCGGTGTTTCGCCCGCGCGATCAGGTCCAGATACATCTGCTCGATCTCGAACGAGGCCTGTACGTCGGGGATCTGCGGGCGGGTGCGGGCGATGGCCAGTGCCACGTCGCGGAAGGTCGGCTCCAACCCCTCGGGCCAGCAGTTCGCGCCATCGGTCACCGGCGCCAGCGTTTCCCCCGACGCGATGCGCCAGCGCTCGCGCGCCAGATCGCCCATCGCCCGCGCGGCGGGGCCGTCAAAGGCGCTGGTGGCGTCGTGCCAAGGGGGCATCGCCTCGCCCTTGGGGCTGATGCGGCGGGGGTCATCGTCGATGTGCTGGCGAGTGTCCCAGCGCCCTTCCGTCATGTCGATGCCGCCGCAGAAGGCGATGCAATCGTCGATGACCACGATCTTCTGGTGGTGAGAACTGGCAAATGGATGTTTCGAATCCAGCCGCAGCGTGATGCGCTTATGCGCCTTCCAGCGCAGGATGGTCAGCAGGGTCGAGCCGCGGAACATCGCCTTGAAGGCGCCTGTGTCCCAGCGCAGCAACCGCACATGCAGCGACGGCGTCCGGCGGGCCAGCCACATGACGAAATCGCCCAGCTTGGCCGGGCCGCCGTCATCTTCGGGGTCGCCAAGATCGATCCGGGCATCGAAATCCCAGCCGATCATCAGAATGCTGCGGCGGGCCTTCAGCATCGCGCGGCGCACGGCGGTGAAATAGTCGTCGGCATCGGCGATCATCACGAAGCGTCCGGTCTGTTCGACCCGCCAGCAATTGTGCCCGGGCCGCGCCAGTCGCTTGTTCATATGCAATTCCCTGTCCTGATGTCGCATTCGATCCCGCGGGCAACCGGTTTCCGGCAGCCCCCCTTCCAACTTGGCCGTGCCGGCTTCGTTCCACGACGGACCCAGCGCCGCACTGTCGCCCATCCACGCGCCATGGGCAATCAGCGGCATGGAACGTTCTGGCCCTTGGGAACTTGACCTTGGGTATTCCGGAATACGAGGGGCATTTTCATGGAGAAATTCGCGCAAAGGCTGGGCCTTCGGGTCGATCCGACCATCTTTTTCATCTCGGCAGGGCTTAGCCTTGTCTTTGTCGTCCTGCTGGTCGCTCTGCCCGACCAGATCGGCGGCGCGTTTTCGGCGGGCCGCGCCTGGATCGTGACCAATTTGGGCTGGTTCTTCATTCTGGCGGTGAATGTCTGGCTGGGCTTTCTGATCTATGCCGCCATGTCGCGGCATGGCCACATCCGGCTGGGGCCGCGCAATTCACGTCCCGAATATTCGAACCTGTCGTGGTTCACCATGCTGTTCGCGGGCGGCATCGGGACCGTCCTGATGTTCTGGGGCGTGGCCGAGCCGATCAGCCACTACAAGGAGCCGCCCCTGCCGGGGGTCGAGCCCTTCACCCTGCAGGCGGCGCAGGACGCGATCTCGATCTCGCTCTATCACCTGGCGCTGCACACCTGGACGATCTTTGCACTGCCGGGACTGGCCTTCGCCTATTTCATCAACCGCTATGACCTGCCGGTGCGGGTCAGCTCGGTCTTCTACCCGTTGCTGCGCGAAGGCATCCATGGACCGATCGGCAAGACCATCGATATTGTCTCCATCCTTGGGACGCTGTTCGGCGTCGCCGTGTCGCTGGGGCTGGGGTCGTCGCAGGTGGCGGCAGGTCTTTCGGCCCTGTTCGATCTGGAGAATGGCACCTGGCTGCGGCTGGCAATTCTGGCGGCGCTGACGGCGGTCGCCACCGCATCGATCGTTGCCGGGTTGGACAAGGGCGTGAAGATCCTTTCTAACGTCAACATCGGCATGGCGGTCGGGTTGATGGTCTTCGTGCTGGTGACCGGCTCGACGCTGTTCCTGCTGCGCGGCATGGTCGAGACGGTCGGGCTGTATCTGTCGAACCTGCCGCGTCTGGCCTTCTGGAACGACATGCTGCACGGCGACGGGATGGAGACCGGCGACTGGGGCTGGCAGGGGAACTGGACGGTCTTCTATTGGGCGTGGACGGTAACTTGGTCGCCTTTCATCGGGCTTTTCGTCGCGCGGATCTCGCGCGGGCGGACGATCCGTGAATTCGTCTTCGGCGTGCTGCTGGCGCCGTCGTTGTTCACCGTCATCTGGTTCTCGATCTTTGGCTGGCAGGCGATGCAGATGGACGGTCTGGGCGAGGCTGCCCGCGCTGCCATGGGCGCATCCGCCGGCGGTATCAGTGCCGCGGTCGAGGAATCGGTTCCGCTGGCGATGTTCGCCTTCTTTGCCGAACTGCCTTGGGCGCCGGTCATGCAGGGGATCGCGGTGCTGGTCGTTGCGATCTTCTTTGCGACCTCGTCGGATTCGGCGTCGCTGGTGGTCAACATGCTGTGCAGCGGCACGGCGGAACCGGGTCCCGTTCACCAGCGCGTCTTCTGGGGCGTGGCCGAGGGGCTGATCGCCGCCACCCTGATCCTGCTGGCCGGAGAAGCGGGCCTGACCGCCCTGCAAGAGGTCATCACCGTCATCGGCCTTCCGATCTTCCTGTTGGTCTCGATGATGATCCCCGCGTTGATCCGGGGCCTGAACGCCGAGGATATCGACCATATCACCATCGGCAAACGCCCCGCGCTGAGCGAGTTCGAACCCGACGAGACCTCGGACGCCGAGGCGTGACACATGCGCCGGGCGGAATATTTCCGCCCGGCGCAGGGACCCCATCGGCGTTCCGGCGGTTAGATCACCACATCCCCTGCCGGAACCGGACACAAGGTGGCCCCTGAATGACCGACCCATGCCTGATCTGCCCCCTCCCTGCCTTTGACGTCATCCCACGGGGAATGGTGTCATGACCCTGTTGCGCGGCATCCTGCTGGCCATCACGCTGTGCCTGCCCCTGTTGCATCCCGCCCATGCGCAGGACGCGACCTTCGAAACCCCGGAACTGAACGCCGCCTTGGGTCCGGTCCCCGACCGCATCGACCGCCGCACCCCGCGCGCCGCCATGGCCAGCTTTCTGCAAGCGGCGCAGGACGAGGAATGGACCGCCGCCGCCCATCTGCTGGATCTGTCCGACATTCCCGAAGACATGCAGGCGCAGAAGGGCCCCGAACTGGCCCGCCAGCTGTATGACGTAATCGACCGCAAGGCGGTGCTGGACTGGTCGATGTTGAACGACCGACCCGACGCCCTGCAGGTCCAAGGGGGCGACACCGAGGCGATGGCGGGCAATCCGCGCCGATCGCTGCTGCTGCGCGACCTTTCCGTCGGGCTGGTCCCCGCCGAGATCCGCATGAACCGGCTGGAGCCCCCCGACAGCGATACGCCGATCTGGATGTTCCCCACCCAGACCGTCCGCGACATACCGGCCCTTCACGACGTCTATGGACCCTCGAAGTTCGAGACGGCCCTTCCGCGAATGATGCGGGAAAAGACGCTTGGCGGGCTGATGCGATGGGAATGGATCGGCCTGCCGCTGCTGATCGCGGCGGCAGTGCTGCTGGCATGGCTGGTTCACCGGACGCTGAAGATGGCGTGGCGTCGCGCCGACGGCAAGATCGCCACGGGCATCCTGCGCGCGGCCTCGAAGCCGCTGATCATCATCAGCGTCACCAGCCTGATTTGGTGGGTCACGGGCAACGTCTTCGTCTTTTCCGGCAAGATCGACGTCTTTTTGGCCCCGCTGATCGCCGCAGGCTTCGTCACGGCGACCCTGCTGTTTATCGTCAACGGCGTCGAAGTGCTTCTGGACGGCTTGATCGCCCCCGGCGAAGAAGTCAACCTGACCGTCGCCGAACAGGCCGAGGCCCGCGTTCTGGCGACCCGCCTGAACGCGGCGCGGCGGGTGCTGGTCATCGTGGTCTTCCTGATCGGGGCGGGGATCGTCATGTCCTCGGCCGATCTGGCGGGGACCTTGGGGCTGTCGCTGCTGGCATCTGCCGGGGCCATGACGATCATCCTTGGCTTTGCCGCGCGCAACGTGCTGGGCAACATCATGGCATCGCTGCAGATCGCGCTGAACCAATCGGCGCGCGTGGGCGACCGGGTGCTCTACAAGAACGAATTGTGCCACGTCGAGCGCATCAACATGACCTATGTCCAGCTGCGCAACTGGGACAGCACCCGCCTGATCGTTCCTGTTGAGGAATTCGTTTCGGAAACATTTTCCAACTGGACCCTGCAGAACCCCGAAATGCTGCGCGTCATCAAGCTGCGGCTGGATTCACGGGCCAACATCTCGGCGTTGCGTAAGATCTTCGACCAGATCCTTGAAGATGTGGCGGATGAGGACATGGGCAGCAATCTGACCCAGCTGGACGGTTCAAGCGTGAATGTCGCGGGCCATGACGTCTATGGTCTGGAAGTCTGGTTCAGCGTCCCCTGCGCCGACCCCAACACCTCGTGGGAGCTGTCCTGCGCCGTGCGCGAACGGCTGGTGGCAAAGGCCGCACAGTACGAAGCCGAAACCGGCGAACCGGTCTTCCCCTCCAACCTGCCGATCGGTCCAGACTAGGACCGGTTGGAACGCCCGCCCCGTGCATACGTTGGGCCGGAACATCGACAATCGGGGGATCAAACATGGTCGAGTTTTCGGAATTCATGCTGCGCACCCTTTTCGCCGGTGGCTGCGGCCTGCTTGTCGGTCTGGACCGCGAGATCAAGAACAAGCCGCTTGGCGCCCATGCCTATATCCTTGTGGCACTCGGCTCGGCGGCGCTGATGGTGGTGACGCTGAACTTCTCGCTCAGCACCATGGCCAATGATCAGGACATGACCGTCAACCCCAGTCGGCTGATCCAAGGCATCGTCGGCGGAATCGGCTTTCTGGGTGCAGGTGCCATCATGGGGGGCAAGGACTCCAAACGTCTGCGCGGCGTCGGCAGCGGGGCGGCCATCTGGGGCGCGGGCGCCATCGGCATCGCCTGCGGTCTGGGCTATCTGGCCGAGGCTGCCTTTCTGGCCGCCGTCACCTTTGCCATCCTGAACCTGCATGACTGGTTCGAAAGCCGCGCGAAGGGCGGCGCCGAGTGATGCGCGACACGATCATCCATCATCCTGCCACCGACTTCATGCGGCAGGTCGCGGGTCGCGGCGCGCTGGATCTGGCGCAGGCGCTGATCGGGGCGCGGCTGTCCCTGCGCGGCTGCGGCGGCATCATCATCGAGACCGAGGCATATACCGCCGATGATCCCGCCTCGCACAGCCACCGCGGCCCGACGCCGCGCAATGCCTCGATGTTCGGGCCGGTGGGTCATGCCTATGTCTATCGCTCCTATGGCATCCACTTGTGCCTGAACGTCGTCGCCCGCCCCGCCGAGGCCGTGCTGATCCGCGCCCTGACCCCGGATCACGGGCAGGACCTGATGAACACCCGTCGCGCGGGTCGTTCGCTGTGCAACGGACCGGGGCGATTGACGCAGGCACTGGATGTTCAGATCGCCGATGATGGCGCGCCCTTCGACGGCGGCGATCTGGCCATCGCCCTGCCCCGCCAGATCCTGCCATTGCTGCAAGGTCCGCGTATCGGAATCAGTCGTGCTCAGGACCTGCCGTGGCGGTTCGGACTGGCAGGGGCGACTGGCCTCAGCCGTGGTTTCCCGACATGAGCGATGGCGTCCTGCACACACCCGACGGGCGTTACATCATCGTCAAGGGTCGCTTGTGGCGGGCGACCAACCCCCAACTGTCCGAAAAGGAAAGACAGGATCTGGTCGATCAACTGATGGATGCCCGACGCGCGGTGAAATCGGCCAAGGACGACCCGGACGCCCTGCGCCAAGCCCGCGCCCGGGTCGATGCGGCCAAGCGCGCCTTGGGCGAACGCGGCCCTGTCTCGTGGCATGACGGAGCACCCGATCTGAACCGCAAGATGGTGCGGAACACGCCCTATGCCGAATGGCACGCGGCGCTGGATACATGATCACAACCGATGTCAGGAAGACTTGGTAGCGGAGGAGGGACTTGAACCCCCGACACGCGGATTATGATTCCGCTGCTCTAACCAACTGAGCTACTCCGCCACAAGTGCGGCGGATTTAGAAGGTTCGGCGGGGGGCGTCAAGCGCTTTGCGACATGTTTTTCCGTCATTCGCGAATTTCCTCCCAATGCCCGACGCAGCCATGAAAAACGCCGCCCCCGGGTCACATGGGGGCGGCGCAGGATAATGCACGGCAGGACGGGTTTAGCGCGCCTTGACCACCTGGATCAGCGGCATGACGTCGGACATGTCGGGACCATGGGCCTGACCGGTCACGGCCTTGCGCAGCGGCATGAACAACCCCTTGCCCTTGCGACCCGTGGCCTCCTTGACTGCAGCGGTCCATTCACCCCAGGTCTGGTCGGTATAGGGCGGCGGCGGCAGCATGGTCATGGCCTGCGTGATGAAATCCGCATCCTCGGGGTCGATCTGCGGATCGGCGCCCTGGCTGAAGATCTGCCACCAGGCGTCCAGATCCTCGAGCCGGGTGATGTTCTGCGATGCCACGCGCCAGAAACGCTCGGCCTGATCGGCGGGAACGCCCAGTTCGGCGATGCGATCCGCGACCTGATCGAAGGGCAGCGACTGGTTGCGTTCGCGGGTCAGCGGCCACAGATCGTCGGCGTCGAATTTCGTGGGCGAGGCCCCGAAGTTCGACAGATCGAAGCTGTCAGCCAATTCGTCCAAAGACGCCAGCGTCACCGGCTGACCCGAACCAAGCCGCGCCATCAGGCCCAGCAGCGCCTCGGGGGCGACGCCGTTTTCGCGCAGGTCCTTCAGCGACAGCGCACCGATGCGCTTGGACAGTTCCTCGCCCTTGGAACCGGTCAGCAGGCTGTGGTGGGCAAAGCTGGGGGGCGTGCCGCCGATGGCCTTGATGATCTGGATCTGGGTCGCGGTGTTCGTGACGTGGTCCGACCCGCGCACGATGTCGGTGACGCCCATGTCGGTGTCGTCCACGCTGCTGGCGAATGTGTACAGCACCTGCCCGTCCGCACGCAGCAGCACCGGATCGCTGACCGAGGCCGCGTCGATCGAGATGTCGCCAAGGATGCCGTCATCCCATTCGATGCGTTCGTGATCCAGCTGGAAGCGCCAGTAGCCCTGGCGCCCCTCGGCCCGCAGCGCGTCCTTTTCAGCGTCGCTCAGGTGCAGGCCGGTGCGGTCATAGACCGGTGGCTTGCCCATGTTCAGCTGCTTCTTGCGCTTCAGATCCAGCTCGGTCGGGGTCTCGAAGACCTCATAGAAGCGGCCGTTGGCGCGCAGGTCTGCGGCGACCTCGGAATAACGTTCAAGGCGCAGCGACTGGCGTTCGACGCGGTCCCAATGCAGGCCCAGCCAGTCCAGATCGCGCTTGATGCCGTCAACATATTCCTGCTTGGATCGTTCCTGATCGGTATCATCCAGGCGCAGGATGAACTGTCCGCCGTTCTTGCGGGCGATCAGATAGTTGAACAAGGCGGTGCGCAGATTGCCGACATGGATGTTGCCGGTGGGCGATGGCGCGAAGCGGGTGATGGTCATGGGGCGTCTCCTGTTACCGGATGCTCTTTCACATAGACCGGTTTTTGTCCATATCATGGGCCAAACGCAGGAGGCACGGATGAGTGACTGGGACGGGCTTGCAGCCCCCGACGCCGCAGAGATCGAGGCCATGGCCCGCGCGGCCATGAATGCGCTGCCCGCCGAATTCGCCCCCGCTGCGGCGGATGTCGCCATTCGCGTGGCCGAATTTGCCCCCGAGGAGATGCTGGACGAATTGCAGATCGACGATCCGTTCGAACTGACGGGCATCTATGACGGCATTCCGGTGACGCAGAAATCCATTGCCGACCAACCGGGCGGGCCGGATATCATCTGGCTTTTCCGCCGCCCCATCATCGACGAATGGGCGACGCGCGGCGACATCGGCCTGCAGGATCTGGTGATCCATGTGGTCACCCATGAAATGGCGCATCACTTCGGCTGGTCCGACGACGACATCGCCAGCATAGATCGCTGGTGGGAATGAGCGGCCAATCCCCCATCCTGACCGTCACCCTGAACCCGGCGCTGGATCTGACCACCGCCGCCGATCAGGTCAGCCCCGACCGCAAGCTGCGTTGCGACAAGCCCTCGACCGATCCGGGTGGTGGCGGCATCAACATCAGCCGCGCCATCAAGATCATCGGCGGGCAATCCACCGCGATGGTGGCGCTTGGCGGTGCGACGGGCACCCGCATGGCCGAGATGTTGAAGACATCCGGCCTGTCGGTGCTGCGCATGACCGCGCCCGGTGAAACGCGCCAGTCGCTGGCCGTGACCGACCGCGCCTCGGGCAGCCAGTTTCGTTTCGTGATGCCGGGGCCGGAATGGCACATGACCCATGTCTCGGCCGCGATGACCGCCATTGCCGAGGCCGCCCGCGCCGGTGGCTGGGTCGTGGTGGCGGGGTCGAACCCGCCCGGCGTTGCGGCGGGCTTCGAACAGATGCTGACCGTGCGGCTGAAGGACGGGCGCGCCCGCCTGATGGTCGATGCCGAGGGCGAGGCCCTGCGTGCCTTGGCCGGATCATCCAGCCCCGTCAACGTGCTGCGCATGGACAGCCGCGAGGCCGAGGCCCTCTGCGGTCGCCCCCTGCCCCTGCGTGAGGACAGCGCCGGTTTCGCCGCCGATCTGGTGCGCAACGGGGCCGCCCATGCGGTCGTCGTGGCACGCGGTGCCGATGGTTCGGTCGTGGCCACCCGCGACGGGGCATGGCACGCTGCGGCAGCCCCCGTGGATGTCGTCAGTACCGTCGGTGCAGGTGACAGCTTCGTTGCGGGTTTTCTGCTGGCGCTGGCCCGCGACTGGCCGATGTCCGAGGCGCTGGCCCTTGGAACCGCCGCCGCATCGGCCGCCGTGATGACGCCCGCGACGGAATTATGCCACGCCGACGACGTGCGGCATTTCTATTCGCAGCGGGATGTGACGCGGCTGACCGTCACCTGACGGCTGGCGGGTAGAAGTAAAAAAGGTCGCCCCGAAGGACGACCCAGAAATCGTGATGCGACAGCGTGATCAGGCGGCTTCGGCCTCTTCGGCTTCGGCGGCCATGCGGCGTTCGCTTTCTTCACGCGACAGTGCAACCGAGGTGCGGACACCCTTCGACACGAATTCCATCAGACCCTTCACGACGCGTTCGTTCGGGTCGATGCCAGCGCAGGACAGAACTTCGCGGCCGTCACGCGAACGTGCCCAACGGGCGATCTGTTCGGGACCGTTGCCGTATTTCTTGTCATCGGCGATGGCATCGTCAAGGGCAGCCAGAACCACGGCTGCAAACAGTTTGCGGGCCCGCTGGCCCTGTTCAAAATTAAAGGCCGAGCCGTCAACAAAATCGCGCATCTCGTTTCGTCCATCTCTTGCGGCTCTGATCAGGCAACAGAGCCTTGGGGGGAAAACTTGGCGCTTTCCCAGTTTCTTGAAATCCGTTTCTCCGACGGTGACGCCTGCCTTAGCCTTTCAACCCGCCGATTCGGTATCCCTTGGATCGCATGTCTGCCATGTCTTTAACGCATGACGCTTAAATTGCGGGAATTTTTACCCCTGCTACGTCGCGTCAGCGCTTTGGTGCCACAGATCACGTCTTGACAACGCGGCAGATCCGTTCTGGTTGCCTCATCCGTTCTGCCTCGATATAGGGGCAGCATCATGCCGTTCAACACGCGGACGGCCGGAATTTTCCGCAAACACGCAAGAGCATCCCATGCCCAAAATCAACGGCAATGAAATTCGTCCCGGCAACGTGCTGGAACATGATGGCGGCCTGTGGGGCGCCGTGAAGGTCAACCACGTCAAGCCCGGCAAGGGCGGCGCCTTTGCGCAGGTCGAAATGAAAAACCTGCGCGACGGCCGCAAGCTGAACGAACGCTTCCGAAGCGAAGACAAGGTCGAGCGCGTCCGTCTGGACCAGAAAGACCAGCAATTCCTTTATGAATCCGACGGCAAGCTGGTCTTCATGGACAATGAGACCTTCGAACAGACCGAACTGGACGCCGATCTGCTGGGCGACCGCCGCCCCTTCCTTCAGGACGGCATGATCGCCACGATCGAGTATTACGGCGAGGAAGCCCTCTCGGTTTCGATCCCGCAGAAGGTCACCTGCACGGTCGCGGAAACCGAGCCGGTCGTCAAAGGCCAGACGGCTGCCAACAGCTACAAGCCCGCGACGCTGGACAATGGCGTCCGCATCATGATCCCGCCCTTCGTCGGCGAAGGCGAGGCGATCGTCGTTAACACCGAAGCCTTCGAATACAGCGAACGCGCCTGATCTTCGCGCCTCTGGCGAAGTTTTTTTGACGCGCCCCGCAGCATCAGCTGCGGGGCGCTTTGCGTCCGGACATGTCACATTGACGTGACCAGCCCGATGGTAGGTGGTTTCACGTGCTGGATCGGTGCCACCCTTTCCCAAAACAAAGGTGATCCTTGAACGATCTGCTGAACCTCTTGGGCCGCGTCCTGATCGCGCTGCTGTTTCTGGGCGGCGCGGCGCAGAAGCTGACCGACCCGACGCAGGTCGAACGGATGATCGCCAGTCTGGGCCTGCCCGCCGATCTGGTCTGGCCCGTTGCTGTGTTCAACCTTGTCGCGGGGCTTGCGCTGATCTTCGGGCCATGGGTCCGGGGATGGGCGCTGGTGCTGGCGATCTATTGCATCGGGACCAGCTGGTTCCACTGGCAGCTGCGCGCCGATCCGTGGCAGGTCACCATCGTCGTCAAGAACTGGGCCATCGCGGGGGGCCTGCTGATTCTGGCCGCCCAAGGGCCGGGGCGGCGGGTGCGCTGGCGCTAGTCGAACAGGCTCAGTTGGCCGTCATCGGGTTCGGCATCGAAGCCCGACAGCGTGATGCCCAGCAGCCGCACGCCGCGCGGATCGGGCAACACGCCTGCCGCCAGATCCCGCGCCACGGCCAGCATCTGGTCGCGGCCTGCCACCGCTGCCGCCATGCTGCGCGCCCGTGTGATCTGCTGGAAATCGCTGAACTTGACCTTCAGCGTCACGGTCCGCCCCTGCAACCGATGTTTGGAGACATGCGTCCAGACCTTGTCGGCCAAGGGGGCCAGCGCATCCAATGCGGCCTCCAGCGTCATCAGATCAGCCGAGAAGGTGTTTTCCGCCCCTACCGACTTGCGGATGCGGTCGGGGCTGACGCGTCGGTAATCCACCCCGCGCGAGATGTTCCAGTAGTAGCGGCCCGACTTGCCGAAACGCCGGGTCAGGAAATCCAGATCCTGCGTGCGCAGATCGGCGCCGGTATGGATGCCCATGGCCTGCATCTTGGCGACGGTGGCGGGACCGATTCCGTGGAACTTGCCCACCGGCAGGCTCAGCACGAACTCCGGCCCCTTGTCGGGCGTGATCACGCATAACCCGTCCGGCTTGTTCTGATCGGATGCCAGCTTGGCCAGAAACTTGTTGTAGCTGACGCCAGCGCTGGCGGTCAGGCCGGTCACCGCCTTGATGCGGGCGCGGATCGCCTTGGCGACCTGCGTGGCGGTTTGGCCATCCGCAAGATGGTCGGTGACGTCCAGATAGGCTTCGTCCAGCGACAGGGGCTCGATCAGGGGGGTGTATTCGGCGAAGATCTCGCGGATCTGCTGGCTGACGGCGCGATAGACCTCGAAGCGGTGACGCACGAAGATCAGGTCGGGGCATAGCCGCGCCGCCGTGACCGAGGGCATGGCCGATCTGACGCCGAAGACCCGTGCCTCATAGCTGGCGGCGGCGACGACGCCGCGGGCAGCCGATCCGCCGACGGCCACGGGCTTGCCGCGCAATTCGGGAAAATCACGCTGCTCGACCGAGGCGAAGAAGGCATCCATGTCGATATGGATGATCTTGCGCAGCGGCGGGGCTGCACCGTCAGGGGGCGTTACCGCCCCACCGTTCATTCAGGGAACAGCCGCGCGTCTGCGGCCTGCATGGCATCGGTCACGCGGTCATGACGGACATAGGCGATAGCCTTGCCGCCCGATTGCGTGAACAGCGTGCCGACATCCTTGCCATCTGCAGTGATGGTGGTGCCGATGGGGGCCTGTCCTTCGATGCGCAGGGTCTTGAGACCTTTGCGCAGCTCGGTCTTGTGCTTCATGCGGGCGGTGACCTCTTGCCCGACATAGCAGCCCTTGCGGAAATCGACGCCCTTCAAACGCTCGAACCCCGTTTCAAGGATAAAGGTGTCGTTCGGGATCAGTTCGACCAGCGTTTCGGGGATCAGGTTCGCAACGCGAATCGCGTCCCAATCGGTGTCGTCATCGGCAGGCAGATCGGCAAGCGCACCGTAAAGCCGCCAGCCAAGGGCGTCGTGGCGCGGGTCAAGGATGGCACCGTCAGGGGCCGCACCGGTGCCACGGGCCACGGCCAGATCGGTCATTTCCAATTCGACCTTGCTGCGCAGCTTGTACATCGTCAGCCGGCGCATCAGGTCGTCGGCCAGCCCTGCATCCACATCGATCAGCAACGCATCGCCATCGGGCACGATCAGGAAATCAGCCAGATATTTTCCCTGCGGCGACAACATGGCCGCCCAGCAGGGCGCGCGGGTGACATCGTTAGTCACCAGCCCTTGCAGAAAGGCGGTGCTGTCGGCGCCGGTTACTCGGATGATCTTGCGGGTCATTCCTGGTCTCCGAATTGAAGGGCAACAAGGCGGGCATAAGCGCCACCCTTGGCCATCAACTGGTCATGGCTGCCCTGTTCGACAACCCTGCCCGCATCCAGAACCACGATCTTGTCGGCATCGCGGACGGTTGACAGGCGGTGGGCGATGACCAGCGTGGTGCGTCCTTTGGACAGGCTGTCCAGCGCCTGCTGGACCATGCGTTCGCTGGCCGTGTCCAGTGCGCTTGTCGCCTCGTCCAGCAGCAGGATGGGGGCGTCGCGCAGCAGGGCGCGGGCAATGGCGATGCGCTGACGCTGGCCACCCGACAGCGACGACCCGCGCGGACCCGCCGCGCTGTCCAGACTGCGCTGATCGTCCAGAAAATCGCTGACATAGGCGGCATCCAGCGCCTTCTGCAGATCCTCCTCCGAGGCATCGGGACGGCCCATCAGCACATTGTCGCGAAGGCTTTCGTCAAACAGCGCGGATTCCTGCGCCACGGTGGAATATTGATCGCGCAGCAGGCCAAGATCGTATTCCGTCACCGGCACGCCGCCCAGCATCACCCTGCCCCGATCCGCATCCACCATCCGCGTCAGCAGGTTGAAGACCGTGGATTTCCCCGCCCCCGAGGGGCCGACCAGCGCGGTCGTCTGGCCCGCCTCGGCGGTCAGGGTCAGCCCGTGCAGGACCGGCTGGCCGTCATAGGACAGCCAGACGTCGTCCAGCTCGATCCGGGTGTTTTCAGGCGCTTCCTTGCGCGGACCGGATACGACCGTCGGCTGCGTGTCGAAGACCTGATAGATGCGTTCTAGGCTGGCCGCGGCGGTCTGCCATGTGCCGGCCAGCCCGCCAAGACGACGCATCGGCTGGAAGGCCAGCGCAAGGGCGGTGAAGAAGGCCATGAAGTCGCCGACGCTGCGGTCGCCCTCCATCACTTCGTTGCCGCCAAGTGCCAGCACGGCGACGAAACCGATGCCGGTGACGATGTCGGTCAGCGCGGGGATGACGCTGGAGGTTGCCGCGACCTTGGTCTCGGCGCGCCGGATACGACCGACGATGGCCGCGAAACGCGCGGTCTGGTCGGCCTCGGCCCGGTTCAGGCGGATCGAGGCGATGCCGTGCAGAACCTCGTCCAGACGGGTGGCGCGCAGGCTGGCATTGGCGCGGTTCTGGCGGACCTTGCGGCGGATGTAGCGCTGGACCAGTGCGGCGGGCATGATCAGGATCGGCGCCCCGATCAGCGCACCAAGCGTCCAGACCGGATCAATGGACATCGCCACCCCGAACAGCATGACCAGCGCGATGGCATCGCGCGTCGCGCCGGTGATCAGCGTCGCCCAGACACCCTGAACGGCGATTGTGTCGCCCTGGATACGTTCGATCATGGCGCCGGGGGAATTATCGCGGAAAAAGCGCTGGTCCAGCGTCAGGATATGCGCCAGCAGGTTGGTCTGCATCGCCGTGGACACCGACAGCGACACCCGCGTCAACAGCGCGCGGCTGGAGATCAGCGTCACCGCGCGCAGCAGAAAGATCCCGAAGATGGCGCTGCCGACCCACCAGATGGCACCGGGTTCCTTGCCGATGAAGACCAGATCGAACAGCGGCTTCAGCATCCAGCTGATCAGGGCAAGGGTCAACCCCTCGACCGTCATCAGCAGGAAGGCGCAGATCATACCGACCTTATGCGGCCGCAGGTATCCGTCGAACAACCGCCGCAGCAGGCCCGGAACCTTGCCGGGTGTCGGCGCGGGATCGCCCTTGTGCGAGGCTGCGATCAGGCGGGCGGGGCTGTCTTTGCGCGGATCCACGGGTCTGGTCGGCCTTTCGGTCACAGGGTGTGCGGCCCGCCCAAAGGGGCGCGCCATGGCTTGCCCCTGCTTTACCGCGTTCCACCATCCCCCCACAAGGCCAAGCCCCATCCGCGGCCTGCGACTGTTGACGACCGCATGGCGTGGCCCTACCGATCTTGCATGATGTGAAGGATGCCCAAGATGAGCCTTGCCCACGGTCACGACCTGATTGCCATTCCCGGACCCTCGCCTGTTCCGGCCCGCGTGCTGAATGCGGCGCATCGGGCCTCGCCCGACATCTATGGCGAGGCGCTGGCGCAGGTGAACCGGGACGTCATGGGGCAGCTGAAGCGGCTGGCGGGCACGACGCAGCATCTGGCGCCCTATATCGGCAATGGTCACGCGGGGTGGCAGGCATCGGCGGACAACCTGTTCGATCCGGGCGATCACGTGCTGGTCATCACCTGCGGCCATTTCGGGCGATCATGGGCCAAGATGCTGACCCAGACCGGCATCCGGGCCGAGCGGCTGGATTTCGGCAACCTGCCCCCCGATCCCGACCGGCTGGCCGACAGGCTGGCGCAGGACCGCGCAGGCAGCATCCGCGCGGTTCTGGTCTGCCAGACCGACACGGCCAGCGCGACCATGGCCGATGTTCCGGCCATCAGGGCGGCGATGGGCGATCATCCGGCGCTGCTGGTGGTGGATGCGATCGCATCGCTTGGTTGTGCGCCGATGAAGATGGACGAATGGGGCGTCGATGTGCTGATCGCGGCCAGCCAGAAGGGGATGATGTGCCTGCCAGGCACGGTCTTCGTCTGGTTTTCGGACCGCGCGGCCAGGGGCGGACGCAAGGGGGCGGCATCGCCCTATTGGGACTGGCAGCTGCGTGCGGACGCCGAGGCGCTGTGGCGCTTCTGGGGCGGCACGCCGCCGGTCCAGCAGGTCTTTGCGTTGCAGGAGGCGCTGACCATGATCCTGGACGAGGAAGGCCTGCAGGCCGTCTGGACCCGCCACACCCGTCTGGCGCAGGTGGTCTGGTCTGCGATCGATGCCTGGGGTGTGCAGGGCGACATCGCGCTGCCGGTCGGTGATCCGCGGGCACGGGCGCTGTCGGTCACGACGGTGCGGATGCCGCGCGCGGACGAACTGCGGGCATGGGTGACACGCGAATGCGGCGTGACGCTTGGGGTGGGCCTGGGGGCGCAGGACCCGGCCAATGCCCTGCGCATCGCCCATATGGGGCATTGCAACGCCGCCATGATGATGGGCACCCTCGGCGCGATCGAGGCGGGACTGACCGCGCTGGACATCTCCCATGGAAAGGGTGCGCTGGAGGCTGCGGCCACCAGCATCGCGCGGTCGGCCTAACTGTCGTCGGACCAGCGGGCCAGCGTGACGATGGTATCGCCATAGCTGCGCCGGTCCAGCAGCTTGGCACGGATCGGCAGCAAAGGCGGGCGCGACTCCTCCCAGACGATGGTGGCGCCGGGGGCGATCCAGTTGCCCGCGGCGGCCGAGGCCAGCGCGGCCTCGCCCTTGCCCTGCGCGTAGGGCGGGTCCAGCAGGATCAGCGAATAGGGCGCGCCGCGGTTCACTCCCAGCTTGGTCGCATCCCGCCGCCAGTGATCGGTCGCCCCTTTGGCGCGGGCGCGTTCGACATTCTGGCGGATCAGCGCGCGCGACTTGATGCCGTCATCGACGAAGGACACATGCGCCGCGCCACGCGACAACGCCTCGAGGCCCAGGGCGCCGGTGCCTGCAAACAGGTCCAGCACCCGCGCGCCGGGCACGGGATTGCCGTGGCTGCCGTTGATCAGCAGGTTGAAGATGGATTCGCGCACCCGGTCGGTGGTCGGGCGCAGATGGGCGGCGGGATCGCCCTCGCCGACATCGACCAGCTTGAGACCGCGCATCGAGCCGCCGACGATCCTCATGATTGCGTCCCGCGACAGCGGGGGGCTGCCTGCCCCCCGCACCCCCCGGGGGCGGGATCGTGGCAAGGGCGGTGCATGGGTTGGGTCATGACATCAGGGCCTTCAGGTCGGGGGCGTCGATGATCTGTTGCGGATCGGGGCTGCGTCCGGCCTCGATCAGCCGCTTGCCGATCATATAGGCGCGGGCGTCGTTCAGGGCATCGACCGCGATCAGGCGGCCCTTTCGGTAATACCAGACCGAAGCGCAATGATCGCCCTGCCCCGCCCGCAGGACGGTGTCGTCATAGCCGGTGTTCAGCCCCGCGATCTGAAGCTTGGCATCGAACTGATCCGACCAGAACCACGGCTTGGCGACGTAATCGCGCGTTTGCCCTAGCATGTTGTCGGCGACGCATTCGGCCATGTCGATGGCGCCACCGACGCTTTCCAGCCGGATCTGGGCGCCTTGATAGGGGAAACTGGCGCAATCGCCCGCAGCCCAGATGGCGGGGTCCGATGTCCGGCCCGTGGCATCCGTGGCGATGCCGTTGTCCAGCGCCAGACCGGCGGTTTCGGCCAGCGCGATACGGGGCAGCACGCCGATGCCCATCACCACCACATCGGCGGGCAGGATGCGCCCGTCGTTCAGCGCAACGCCGGTGACGCGGTCGTCACCCTGGATCGCGCTGATGCCGGTGTCCTCCAGAATGGTCACGCCGTGGGCGCGGTGCAGGGCCGCGATGATCTGCGAGGTCTGAGGGGATGCAACGCGGCCCAGAATGCGCGGGGCAGCCTCGACCAGGGTGACATCTAGACCCAGCTTGCGGGCGACGGCCGCGGCTTCGAGCCCGATATAGCCGCCGCCGACGACGACCAGCTTGCGCCCCGCGGTCAGTTCGGGGGCCAATGCGTCGATGTCGGCCAGGTCGCGGATGACATGGGTGCCGGGCAGATCGCCCCCCATCGCGGCAGGCAGGCGGCGGGGTTCCGCGCCAAGCGTCAGGGCCAGCGCGTCATAGGGGTGTTTGCCCCCGTCGGTCCTGACGACGCGGGCCTGCGCATCAATGGCGGTGGCGGTTTCGCAAAGGCGCAGGTCGATCCCCTGATCGCGCCACCAATCGGGCGCGCGCAGGGTCAGGCGGTCCAGCGCCATCTCGCCCAGCAGATAGGCCTTGGACAATGGCGGGCGCTGATAGGGCGCGGCCGCTTCGTTGCCGATCACCGTCAGCGGGCCGTCATGCCCCTTGGCCCGCAGCCGCGCCGCCATCGAGGCCGCCGCCTGCCCTGCCCCAAGTATCACGATCCGCATCCGCCTGCGCCCCTTCGCTGTCATCTGGCCTGTCTTCGGGCCGCACCCTATAGTCACGCCGAATCCGTTGCAATTCAGGAGAGACCGATGACCATCAAGGCTGGAGACAAGCTGCCCGAGGGGCAATTGCTGCGCGTGGGCGAAAACGGCCCCGAAAGCATCTCGACCACGGAACTGACCAGCGGGCGCGTGGCGCTGTTCGGCCTGCCGGGCGCCTTTACCGGCACCTGCACCAACGCCCATATGCCCAGCTTCGTGCGCACGGCGGACCAGTTCCGCGACAAGGGCGTGTCGCGCATCGTCTGCATCACCGTCAACGACCCCTTCGTGGCGGCGGCATGGGCCGAACAGACCGGCGCGAAAGATGCCGGCATCGAGGTTCTGGCCGATGCGGATGGCAGCCTGACCAAGGCGCTTGGCCTTGATTTCGACGCGCCTCCGGTCGGCTTCCAGGGGCGCTGCAAGCGGTTCGCATCCTTGGTGACCGATGGCACCTTCGACGTCGTCGATGTCGAGGATTCGCCCGGCACCTGCAGCGTCAGCGCCGGTGAGGCGCTGCTGGAAAAGGTCTGATTCTTCAGTGACTAGACCCGGAAGGGCTGGCCCCGGTCAGCCCTTCCGGAACGGCGTGAAATCGGCAAGCGCCTCGATTTCATCGCCCATGGCGTGGCGTTCCTGCTCCAGATAGTTTTCCAGCGCCTTCAGGAAGCCCGCGTCCTGCACCCAATGCAGCGAATGGATCGGAACCGGTTCATACCCGCGGGCCAATTTGTGATCGCCCTGCGCCCCTGCCTCGACCCGTGACAGGCCATGCGCGATCGCGTGGTCGATGGCCTGATGGTAGCACAGCTCGAAGTGCAGGAAGGCGTGGTCTTCGGTGCAGCCCCAATAGCGGCCATAGATCGCTTCGGGGCCAAGGAAGTTCAGCGCCCCCGCGATGGGTTCACCGTCCTGTTCGGCCAGCACCAGCAGGATGTCGTCGCGCATGGTGTCCTGGATCAGGTCGAAGAACTTGCGCGTCAGATAGGGCTGGCCCCATTTTCGCGCGCCTGTGTCCTGATAGAATTCCCAGAATGCGTCCCAGTGATGGGGTTGCAGATCGTCGCCCGTCAGGTGGCGGATGGTGCCGCCAAACCCTTGAGCGCGGGCGCGTTCCTTGCGCAGGTCCTTGCGTTTGCGCGACGACAGCGCGGCAAGGAAATCGTCATAGCTGGCATAGCCCTTGTTCAGCCAGTGAAACTGCTGGGTGATGCGCGGCAGAAAGCCCGCCTGTTCGCCCAAGGCGGCTTCGGCTTCGGTGCAGAAGGTGACATGCGCCCCCGAGGCCTGAACATGGTCGGTGACCTGCATCATCCCCTGCAACAGTGCCATGCGTGCCCCGTCGTCGCGCGCCAGCAGGCGCTGGCCGGTGGCGGGGGTGAAGGGGACCGCCGCCTGCAGCTTGGGGTAATAACGCCCGCCTGCTCGCGTATAGGCCTGCGCCCATGCGTGGTCGAAGATGTATTCGCCCTGACTGTGCCCCTTGGCATAAAGCGGCGCGGCACCGACGATCTGGCCGTCGCGTTCGGCGGTCAGGTGCAGCGGCTGCCAGCCGGTGCCGGTGCCCACCGATCCGGATTGTTCCAGCGCCAGCAGAAAGCGGTGCGAGGTGAAGGGATTGCCGTCGCCAAGACCGTCCCAGGTTTGCGGATCGATCTCTGCGATGGAGGGATGGGTCGTCAGGGTCAGCATGTCGCTCATAATCCGCAAGATAGGGTGCGGGCGCGCGAATGTCAGGGGGCAGATGCGGTCAGGACGTCGCAATCGCGTGACGCCCTGACGGCTGGTCAACTGGCGGGGGTGAAACCCTCGAAGGTGATGTTGTGGGCGATGCGGCGGGCGGCGGCTTCCTGTTCGGCAGTGCGCACCGTCCAGCAGAGGATCGGCACCCCTTGGGCGGCCAATGCGTCTACGCGCGGATTGTCCAGATCGCCGATGGCATGCGAGACAAAGCTGGCACCGCTGCGGTCGAAATCGCTGATGCCTGCCAGTTCGCTACGGCGTTCGGGCGGGACTGCGGGCCAGTGTTCCTCGCTGTAATCGCAGGTGGTCAGCCCGACCGCGATGCCCTGTGCGGCAGCGTGGAAAGCCGTGACCTGATGCGGGTTGAAAGACATCATCGCGACCGGCCCGTCATAAGCCTCCAGCGCCTTGGCCACACGCAGATGCAGATCGCCGATATCGGGGCCAAGGGTGCCGTCCTGATCCTTGATCTCGATCAGCAGGGGTACCTGCCCGGCGACCAGTTCAAGAAATTCGGTCAGGGTCGGGACATGCTGGTCGCTGCCCAGCAGACGATAGCCCTGAAGCGTATCGACCGCGGTCTGGGACACAAGCCCCTTCTGCCCCGTCAGCCGCGTCAGGTCATAGTCGTGAAAGACCATCGGCGTGCCATCGGCTGCGGGCTGGATGTCCAGCTCGATCCCGTAACCGGCCTTGATGGCGGCGCGCGCTGCCGCAAGGCTGTTTTCCGGCACGCCGCCCCCGTGCAGCCCGCGATGGGCGATGGGGGCGGTCAGGAAGGCTTGCGGCAGCGCGGTCATCACTTCACCTCGAAGATGGCTTCGATCTCGACGGCGACGCCGAAGGGCAGCGACGGTGCGGACACCGCGGCCCGCGAATGGCGACCCGCGTCGCCGAAGACCTCGACCATCAGGTCGGAACAGCCGTTAATGACCTTGGGCTGGTCGGTGAAATCGGGGGTCGAATTGACGAAGCCCGTCAGCTTCACCACGCGGGCCACGCGGTCCAGATCGCCGATGGCGGCCTTCAGCTGCGCGATCAGGGCCAGACCGCAGCGGCGGGCGGCTGCGGCGCCATCCTCGACGCTGGTGCTGTCACCCAGCTTGCCGGTGATCAAGCCGTTTTCGTCCGCGCTGATCTGACCCGAGATGAAGACCAGGTTGCCGGTCTGCACGAAGGGGACGTAATTCGCGGCGGGCATGGGGGCTTCGGGAAGGGTGATGCCTTTGTCGGCCAGGGTCTGTTCGACGCTCATGATATCCTCGCTTGGGTTGGCGTTGGCCGGACCCTAGCAAGGCAATCCTCAGGCGACCAGAGCCTCGGCGCGTTTCAGATCCACGCTGACCAGTTGGCTGACGCCCTGTTCGACCATGGTGACGCCGAAGAGGCGGTCCATCCGCGCCATCGTCACCGCATGGTGGGTGATGATCAGGAACCGCGTGTCGGTGCGGCGGGTCATCTCGTCCAGCAGGTCGCAGAAGCGGCTGACATTGGCGTCGTCCAGCGGCGCGTCGACCTCGTCCAGCACGCAGATCGGGGCGGGGTTTGCCAGAAACACGGCAAAGATCAGCGCCATCGCCGTCAGCGTCTGTTCGCCCCCCGACAACAGCGACAGCGTCGACAGGCGCTTGCCGGGCGGCTGGCACATGATTTCGAGGCCCGCATCCAGCGGGTCGTCGGATTCGACCAGCACCAGACGCGCCTCGCCCCCGCCAAAGAGGGCGGTGAACAGCGTGGCGAAATTGGCGTTCACGGTCTCGAAGGCCGCCAGCAGGCGTTCGCGACCCTCGCGGTTCAGGCTGCCGATGCCGGCGCGCAGCTTGCGAATGGCTTCCTCAAGGTCGGCCTTCTGGGCGGCCAGCTGGTCGCGCTCGGATTCCAACTCGCGCTTGTCCTCCTCGGCACGCAGGTTGACGGCACCAAGGGCGTCGCGCTGCGTGCGCAAGCGGGTGATCTGATGTTCCAGCGCGTCGGCGGGGGCCTTGGGATCCACATCGCCAAGGCTGGCCAGCAGGTCCGCGGGGGTTTGTTCGGTTTCTTCCAGAATGCGGTCGCGGGCGGCGGTTTCGGCGGCGGTGGCGGCCTCGGCGCGGGCATCCATGGCGGCGCGGGCCTCGCGGGCCTCGGAGGCCAGACGCGCGGTGTCGCGTTCGGCATGGGCGGCGGCGCGGGCGGCCTCATCGGCGGCGGCCAGCGCGTCGCGAGCGCGGGTCAGGCGGGTCTGGGCCTGCGCCTCACGCTCGGTCAGGGCATCGCGGCGTTCGGCCAGCAGCGCGGGCTGGGCCTGCGCACCGGCCAGTTCGTCCTGCGCCCCGTCGCGGCGCGTGGCCAGTTCGGCCGCGCGGGCGCCCGCCTGTTCCAGACGCTGACGCCAGCCCGTGGTTTCACGGTCGATGGCCGCGATCCGCTTCAGACGGGCTTCCTCGTCGCGACGCAATTCATCCAGCCCTGCGCGGCGGGTCATGGTGGCGATGCGCGCGGCCTCGACGCTGGTGCGGGCATGTTCGACGGCAGTGGCGGCATCTGCGCGATCGGGCAACGCATCCAGCTGGGCCTGCGCGTCATCCAGACGTGTGCGGGTGGCGGCGGCATCGGCCTGATGGCGGGCCAGTTCGGCGCGCGCAGCCTCGGCGCGGCTGCCTGCCATGGCCAGATCGGATTCGGCGCGGGTCGAGGCACGCGCGGCATCCGACAGCAGGCGCTCGGCCTCGCGCCGGGCATCGCGGGCGGATCTTTCGGTGGCGGCGGCATCGGCAAGGACGGCCTTGGCTTCCTCATGCGCCTCGATCGCGGTATCGGCGCGGGCTTGGGCCTGTTCGGACTGGCTGGTGATCTCGGCCAGTTCATTGACCTTCTGCAGGTGCAGCGCCGCCTGCGACGACGCCTCGCCCGCCATCACGCAGAGGCCGTCCCAACGGAACAGATCGCCCTCGGGCGTGACCAGTCGCTGACCGGGGTGCAGATCGCGTTGCAGCGCGGCGCCCGTGCGGGCATCGACCACCAGACCGGTCTGCGACAGACGGCGGGCCAGCACATCGGGGCCGGATACTTGCGGCGCCAGCGGCTTCACCTGCGCGGGCAAGGGTTGCGGCGCGTCCCACCCCGGCAGCGCGTGCCAGCCCGAGCCATCGGCCGAAACCCCTGCGCGCAGATCATCGCCAAGCGCGGCACCGAAGGCGGTCTCATACCCCCGCGCCACCTGCACCTGATCCAGCAGAGCCTGCCCATCCGACTGGCCGCGTTCGACCAGACGGCGCAGGGCGGTCATCTCGGCGGCCAGCGCGGCGGCCTCGCCCTCGGCCTGCGCACGGGCGGCGCGGGCGGCGGCTTCGCGGGTTTCCAGATCACCGCGGGTGGCCTCGGCATGCGCCAGCGCGTCTTCGGCGGCATCCACGCGGGCGCGGGCCTGATCCTGCGCGGCATCGGCCTGTTCGAGGGCGGCCTGCGCGGCGGCCCCTGCGGCGGTGGCCTGTTCGGTCGCCTGAGTCGCCTCGGTCGCGGCGCGGTCGGCGCGGTCGAACATGGCGCGCAGATCGGCGGCCAGCCGTTCCGCGGATTGGTGGCGGGCCGCAAGACGGGCCGATTCGTCGGTCAGCTCGGCCAAGCGGCCTTCCAGATCGCGCAGGGTTTCGCTGGCCTCATCGGCCATGGCGGTCGCGGCCTCCAGCCGGTCGTCATGGCCCTGCCCCGCGGCGCCCAGCTGATCGCGTTCGGCGGCCAGCTTTTCGACGACCTCACCGGCATCGCGGTTCAGCCCTTCCTCGCGGTCGATGTCGCGATCCAGCTGGGCGATGCGGGCCGTCAGGGCGGCAATGGCGGCATCGGCGCGGGCCTCGGCCTCGTCCAGTGCTTCGCGTTCGGCGGTGATGCGGGACAGGATGGCGGCGGCGACCTGCTCCTCCTCGCGCAGGGGCGGCAGGGCGTCATCGGCTTCCAACCGGCGGGCCTCGGCTTCCTCGGCTGCGGCTTCGGCCTGCGCCGCCTGCTGGACGGCAAGGGACAGGGCTTCGGCGGCGGCGGTGCGTGCGGCTTCGGCCTCGGCCCAGCGGCGGTACAGCAACACGCCTTCGGCCAAGCGCAGCGCCGCGCCGATTTCACGGTATTTCGCAGCGGCACGTGCCTGACGGGCCAGCGATGCCGCCTGCGTGGACAGGCTGTCCAGCGTATCATCGACGCGCGACAGGTTCAGTTCCGCGCCGTTCAGCTTCAGCTCGGCCTCGTGCCGCCTCTGGTAAAGACCCGAGATCCCGGCAGCCTCTTCCAGAATGCGGCGGCGGTTCTTGGGCTTGGCGTTGATCAATTCGCTGATCTGGCCCTGACGCACCAGCGCGGGGCTGTGCGCCCCCGTCGAGGCATCGGCAAACAGCATCTGCACGTCGCGCGCCCGCACATCCTTGCCCGCGATCTTATAGGCACTGCCCGCGTCGCGGGTGATGCGGCGGGTGATGTCGAACTGGTCGTCGTCGTTGAAGCCCGCAGGCGCCAGCCGGTCGCGGTTGTCGATGGTCAGCGACACCTCGGCATGGGCGCGGGCGCTGCGACGCGTGGTGCCGGCAAAGATCACATCCTCCATCCCGCCGCCGCGCATGGCCGAGGGGCGGTTTTCACCCATCACCCAGCGCAGCGCCTCCAGAAGGTTGGACTTGCCGCAGCCATTGGGACCGACCACACCCGTCAGACCTTCGCGGATGACCAGATCGGTCGGGTCCACGAAGCTTTTGAAGCCGTTCAATCGCAGGCGGTCAAAGCGCAAGGGTCGGGTCCGTCTTAGGAATGGCGATGGACGATTGTTCCTGCATGGCACCTTCAAGTCAATGCCACCGCAAGATATCGCGGAGAGGCGGCAAATATCCACTAGATGCACCGCACGCAACCCCGCCATGCCAACTGTCCGCTGGCGCGGCGGCATGGCGCGCGATAAGTTCGGCCACATGATACAGACGCTTGCAATCATCCTTGGCTTCCAGCTTGCCGGAGAGGTCATTTCCCGCATCGCCGACATGCCCCTGCCGGGGCCGGTGGTGGGCATGCTGCTGCTGGTCACGACCTGCATCCTGCGTCCTGCCGTGGCGGACCGCATCCGGCCCACGACATCAGGGCTGCTGTCGCATCTGTCGCTGTTTTTCGTGCCCGCCGGCGTGGGGATCATCGCGCATTGGCAATCGCTGCGTAGCGACGGGTTGGGCATCGCGGTGGCGCTGATGGCATCAACCCTGCTGGCGATCGCGGCGGGGGCGCTGGCCTTCACATGGGTCGCCCGCCTGACCGGATCCGAGGAACCCGACGCATTAAGGGATCAGGGGCATGAGTGATCCGCTGCTGATCTGGTCCTATCTGGCGCAAGGCCCGCTGGTCTGGCTGACGGCGACGCTGGTCGCCTATCTGATCGGCGACGCCTGTTTTCGCGCGGCGAACCGCAAAAGCTGGGCCAATCCGGTGCTGGTCGCGGTGATCCTGCTGGCGCTGCTGCTGATCGGCACAGGCACCGACTACGCCACCTATTTCGAAGGCGCGCAATTCGTCCACTTCATGCTGGGGCCTGCAACCGTGGCACTGGGCCTGCCGCTTTACGACAACCTGCCGCGGGTGCGCAAAGCCGCCCTGCCGATGCTGGCGGGGCTGCTGGCGGGGTCGATCACGGCGGTGGTTTCGGCACTGCTGATCGCGCGGGCTTTCGGCATCACCGGATCGGTGCTGGCATCGCTGGCACCGAAATCCACCACCGCGCCGGTGGCCATCGGCATTGCCGAACGCATTGGCGGCCAGCCCACCCTGACCGCCGCGCTGGTCCTGCTGACCGGCATTTTCGGGGCTATCATCGTGACGCCTTTGCTGAACGCGATGCGCATCCGCGACTGGCGCGCGCGCGGCTTTGCCATCGGGGTCGCGGCCCACGGCATCGGCACGGCACGGGCCTTTCAGGTCAACCAGACCGCGGGCGCGTTTTCCGGCATCGGCATGGGGCTGAACGCGGTGCTGACAGCGATCATCGCGCCCTTGGCCTTGCGAATGTTCGGCGGTTAAACGCCCGGGAAGAAGTTGATGTGGACGATCTCAGCCGACACGCCCGTCCCCAAGGGCGCAACCATGGCCGAGCCGCCATCCAGTTCCACCACATATCCGCCATCGGGATAGTCGCCGAAGCCGTCCTGCCCCAACAGCCGTTCCGCATCACCATCGGCCAGACGCAGGGCGATGGCATGGGCGGTCGCCATCGCCCTATCGCTGTCTTTCACGATGATGGTGCAATGATCCATGATGTCGTCAAAGCCCATCTTGACCGAGGCGTTGATCCGGTCCGGCCCCGTGAAGCTGCCATAGGTCAGCGATCCGGCATCGGTGATCTTGCCATCCCCGAAGTCGCTGGAATCCGACAGCGCCTTGATCGAGGCTTTCAGATCGCCCCCCGGCCCCACGCAGATCGTGTTGAAATAACCGATCGCCGCATTCAGCCGGGCGTCATCAGGCTGTTCGGCAAAGGCCAGACCCACGGACAGGCACAGGGCGGCAGATGCAAGAAACGCGGTTTTCATAATGTTTCCAATCCATAATACAGGTCACCACCCGTGATTATGATCTGAAACAGCGCTGTTCAACGGCAGGGGCCAGGATCGGCGGCGTTACTTTGCCTTGGGGCGGAACGCCTTGATGCGGGCGGGGTCGGTCTCGATCCGCGCGGCACCCATCAGGTCCAGACAATAGGGCACGGCGGCAAAGACTGCATTCAGGCAGGTCGCGATGGCAGATGGCTTGCCGGGGATGGTGATGATCAGCGCCGCCCCCCGCGTCACGGCAGTCTGGCGCGACAGGATGGCGGTCGGAACCTCGGCCAGACTGGCGCGGCGCATTTCCTCGCCAAAGCCGGGCAGTTCCTTGTCGGCGATGTCGGACACAGCCTCGGGGGTCAGGTCGCGCGGGGCGGGGCCGGTGCCACCAGTCACAAGGATCAGGTCGGCCCCGCCATCGGCCAGTTCGCGCAGCTTGTCGGCGACCTCGGCACGACCGTCGGGGATGATATGGCGCGCGATCTCCATCGGGGACGTGATGGTGTCGCGCAGCCAGCTTTCGGCACCGGGGCCGCCCTTGTCCTCATAGACGCCAGCAGACGCGCGGTCGCTGACGGTGACGATGGCAATGCGGGCGGCCCGGGCGGTCATTTCGCGACGCGGGCGTTGCGGTTAGCGATCAGCTTCAGGCGCAGGGCATTCAGCTTGATAAAGCCTGCCGCGTCTTTCTGGTCATAGGCACCGGCGTCGTCTTCGAAGGTCACATGGGCTTCGGAATAGAGCGAGTGGTCCGACCAGCGGCCCACGCAGGTCGCCAGACCTTTGTACAGCTTCAGACGGACGGTGCCGGTGACATGTTCCTGCGACTTGTCGATGGCCGCCTGCAGCATCTCGCGCTCGGGGCTGAACCAGAAGCCGTTGTAGATCAGCTCGGCATAGCGGGGCATCAGACTGTCCTTCAGGTGGCCTGCGCCGCTGTCCAGCGTGATCTGTTCGATGCCACGATGCGCCTCCAGCAGGACGGTGCCGCCGGGGGTTTCATAGATGCCGCGCGATTTCATGCCGACGAAACGGTTTTCAACGAAGTCCAGACGACCGATGCCATGGGCGCCGCCCAACTCGTTCAGCTTGGTCAGGATCGTGGCGGGCGACATCGCTTCGCCATTGATCGCAACCGCATCGCCCTTTTCGAAGGTGACTTCGATGAATTCGGGGGTATCGGGCGCGTCTTCCGGGTTCACGGTGCGCTGATAAACATATTCGGGCGCGGCTTCGGCGGGATCTTCCAGTGCCTTACCTTCGCTGCTGGTGTGCAGCATGTTGGCATCGACGCTGAAGGGCGCTTCGCCGCGCTTGTCCTTGGCAATCGGGATCTGGTTCGCTTCGGCGAACTCGATCAGCTTGGTGCGGCTGGACAGGTCCCATTCACGCCAGGGCGCGATGACCTTGATGGCCGGATCCAGCGCATAGGCCGACAGCTCGAACCGGACCTGATCGTTGCCCTTGCCCGTCGCGCCATGTGCCACGGCATCGGCACCATGCTTTTGCGCCAGCTCGACCAACCGCTTGGAAATCAGCGGCCGCGCGATCGAGGTGCCCAGCAGATAGAGCCCTTCGTACAGCGCATTGGCGCGGAACATCGGGAAGACGAAATCGCGGACGAATTCTTCGCGCAGATCCTCGATGTGGATGTTCTCGGACGGGATGCCCAGCAGTTCCGCCTTAGCGCGGGCCGGTTCCAGTTCCTCACCCTGCCCCAGATCGGCGGTGAAGGTGATGACCTCGCAGCCGTATTCGGTCTGCAGCCATTTCAGGATGATCGAGGTGTCCAGCCCACCCGAGTAGGCAAGGACGACTTTTTTCGGCGCGTCGGTCATGCGGTTAACCCTTCATCGAATTTTCGCAGGGAATACGGCGTTCCGGCCGTTGTCACAAGGGTTTGACGCCGATTAGGGTCCAACAGCATTCAATAAGGGCATTTCCATGCTGGCTTTTCGACTTCTTCGCCATTCGGTGCTGATGCTTCTTGGCGCACGTCTTGCTGTCGCGCGCATGTCGCTTCCCTATCTTCTGGTCATATTGGCATCGCAGCTTGCTGGGTTTGCAGGACAAGGCCGCACATTACAGGCCGGCAATACGGCGATGACCTTGCCCTTGGTGCTGATTGCGGCGTTGCTGTTCATGGCGCTGGCCGTGTCGTGGCACCGGCATGTGCTGTTGGACGATGCGCCGCGGCTGGTCGCGCCTGAGCGGGGATGGCAGATGCTGTCTTATCTGGGGACCGCCATCCTGATCGCGCTGGCCTTTATCCCGCCCGTCGTGATTGCGTCAGCCCTGATCGGCATGTCGTTCGCGCAGGTGTCGCAGATGGGCGGCACGCTGTGGCTGCCCTTCATGCTGGTGATCCTGTTCTATGTGCTGGCGAATGCCATGGTCCTGCGGCTGAGCGTCGCCCTGCCGGGGGCCGCACTGCGATCGGTTCGCCCGATCAGGACCGCATGGCGCGCGACGCGGGGCCATGTGGGCAGCTTCCTGCTGCTGGCGGCCCTTGCCATGGTCGCGCAGGCGGCAATGTCGCTGTTGCCAGCGGCGGTGATATCGGGAACGGGGTCGGTCACGGCGACGCTTGTGTCCGGCGTGGTGGTCTCATGGGCGGCCGCATTGCTGGCGCTGTCGGTTCTGACCACGATGTGGGGTTATTTCGTCGAAGGGCGCGATCTGCGCTGAACCCTTGCCAATCGGGCGCATTCGCGGCATTGGCGAAGGCATGGAAAACTTTGTCGCCTCCGTCCGTCTGGCCGAGGCCGCGCTTCGCGACCTGTTCGAGCCTACCCCGTTGCAGCGCAACGACCACCTGTCCGCCAAATACGGCGCCGACATTTGGCTCAAGCGCGAAGATCTGACGCCTGTCCGCAGCTACAAGCTGCGCGGCGCGTTCAATGCCATGCGCAAGCTGATTGACGATGGCCCCGGCCATTTCGTCTGCGCCAGCGCGGGCAATCACGCGCAGGGCGTGGCCTTCGCCTGCCGCCATTTCGGCGCGCGCGGCACGATCTTCATGCCCGTGACCACGCCCCAGCAAAAGATCGACAAGACCAAGATCTTCGGCGGCGATGCCATCAAGGTGGTGCTGACCGGCGATTACTTCGACCAGACGCTGGCCGCGGCCCAAACCTTCTGCGCCGAACAGGGCGCACAATTCCTGTCGCCCTTCGACGCCCCCGACGTGATCGAGGGTCAGGCAACCGTCGCGTTGGAAATGATGGCCCAGTTGGGCCGCGCGCCCGATCTGGTCGTCCTGCCCGTGGGCGGCGGCGGTCTGTCCGCCGGTGTCACGACCTATCTGAAGACCGAGGCCCCTGCCACGCGCTTTGCCTTTGCCGAACCGCTTGGCGGGGCCAGCCTGCAGGCGGCGCTGCGTCAGGGTGCGCCGGTGGCTTTGCCCGCCGTGGACAGCTTCGTCGATGGCGCGGCCGTCGCCCGCATCGGCGCCCTGCCCTTCGAGGCCCTGTCACGCTTTTCCCCCGACGACGTCCATCTGGCCCCCGAGGACCGCATCTGCCGCACCATGCTGGAGATGCTGAACACCGAGGGCGTCGTTCTGGAACCCGCAGGCGCCCTGGCCGTCGATGTGCTGGAGGATCTGGGCGATCTGACTGGCAAGACCGTTGTTTGCGTCTGTTCCGGCGGAAACTTCGATTTCGAACGCCTGCCCGAGGTCAAGGAACGTGCCCAACGCTATCAGGGCGTGAAGAAATACTTCATCCTGCGCATGCCGCAGCGTCCGGGTGCCCTGCGCGATTTCCTGGAAATGCTGGGGCCGGATGACGACATCGCGCGGTTCGAGTACCTCAAAAAGTCGGCGCGGAACTTCGGTTCGGTGCTGATCGGGATCGAGACCTCGCAGCCGGCCAATCTGTCGTCGCTGATGGTGCGGCTGGAACAGGGCGGCTTTGCCTATCGCGACATCACCAATGACCAGATCCTGTCGGAATTTCTGGTGTAAGAACACCCGCCCCTTATCCTTGGGGGCGGGATGCCAAAAGTTAAGCGTGGATCGCCGCCCGTCTTTACCGCCTGTTTACGACCGGGGCGCTAGACATGGCACATGAAAGCCGCGAATCTCCCCATTACTCCTCAGGATGACAGCCAGCACACGATGCATCGGCTGGCACTGCTGGTGGATGACAATTCCGACCATCGCCTGCGGGTGGCCTCGGTTCTGGAAAGTCGCGGCTATACCGTCGTCCAGACCGATTCCGGTGAAAACGCATTGCGGCTGTGTCTGGACCTGACTCCGGACCTGATCCTGTCGGATTGGGAACTGCCCGGCATGTCGGGCCTGGAATTCTGTCAGGCGTTCCGCAAGCTGGAACGGTCGTCATACGGATATTTCGTATTGCTGACCACAACGGGCGATCAGCGGGCGCTGGACGCGGGCCTGCAGGCGGGGGTCGATGATTTCCTGTCGATGCCGGTCGTCGCGCAGGAATTGCTGGCCCGCATCGCCGCCGCCGAACGCATTCTGCGCATCGAAAAGGAACTGCGTGCCAGCAACACCCAGCTGCAACAGGCGCTGGACCAGCTGAACGAAACCCAGGCCGCGATCGAACGCGACCTGCGCGAGGCGCGCAAGCTGCAACAGGGGCTGGTGCGCGAAAGATCAGGCCGCTTCGGCAAGGCTGAGATCAGCCTGCTGCTGCGCCCCGCCGGACACATCGGCGGCGATCTAGTGGGCTTTTTCCCGATCAACAGCGAACGCGTCGGCATCTATGCGCTGGACGTGTCGGGGCATGGCGTAACGGCCGCGCTGCTGACGGCGCAGCTGTCGGTACATTTGTCGGGGTCATCGGATCAGAACGTGGCCCTGCGCGGCGCCCAGACCGGGGGCGAGGCTGTCGGCCCCAGCGCGCTGGCCCGCTTCTTCAACAACATGATGCTGGAGGAGATGAACACCGACAGCTATTTCACCATGATCTTTGCCGAGCTGAACCACAGCACGGGTTCGCTGACCATGGTGCAGGCAGGCCATCCCCATCCGGTTCTGCAACGCGCCGATGGCACCATCACGCATCTGGGTCAGGGCGGCATGCCCGTCGGCGTCTTCGAGAACCCGGTCTTCGACGAGATCGAGGTGCAGCTTTCCCCCGGCGACCGCCTGCTGATCGCCTCGGATGGGCTGACCGAAGCCACGACCCCCAACGGCCAGCAGCTGGGAAACGAGGGGCTGGAGGCGATCCTGCGCACCAACGCCTTCCTCAAGGGGCATCCCTTCTTGGAATCCATGGCCTGGTCAGTGTCGGAATACTGCCGGGGCGAACGTCAGGACGACATTTCCGCCGTCCTGCTGGAAATCCGCGAAGACGCGCAGCTGGTGCGTTTGCCCCGCAAGTCGCGCTAGCAACGCCCGCCCAGCGCCAACCACATGCGCACTGCGTGGCGCGATCCGGGATCGACCAGCAGATCCAGCGCGCGCGCGGGCGTGACCCAATGTGCGCTGTGGCCGGGCTCGGATGGTTGGCCGCGCTGCAATGTCGGTCGCCCCTGCCAGATTGAACACAGCTTTTCAGCGTGAAAATTGTAATCAGGCATCCAGCAGAAACGCCGGTAATCGCACAGATGGCGGGGTGATCCGATGCCCCAGCCGGTTTCCTCGAACACCTCCCGGTGCAGGGCTGCGATGGCCGATTCGCCCGCATCCACGCCCCCGCCCGGCAGCTGGTATTCCGGCACCGGCGCGCGTTGGAAGGTCAGCAGCATCAGCCCGTCGCGGACCAGAACGCCATAGGCGCCGGGGCGGCGGCGATAGCGGATGCCGGGAATGGGCGGCTTTCCGAAACGCGGAATCATCGTTCACCTGTCTGTTGCCTGTTGCTGATATCGTGCAACGGGTGCAGGCGAAAGTCGCCCCCTTGGGATCGGCGCAAAAACCCCTATATTGGGCGCAACCGGGCCCGCCATGGGCGGCGCCGCTGCCACTTCAAGGATCAATGATGAACGACATCAACCAGATAGCCTGGGACGACACGATTTTGCCATTCCAGTTGGACCGCTCGGATATCCGGGGGCGTGTCGCGCGCCTTGACGGGGTGCTGGACCATGTGCTGACGCGCCACGACTATCCGCCCGTCGTCAGCGCGCTGGTGGCCGAGGTCGCCTTGCTGGCCGCGCTGATCGGTCCGACCGTCAAGCTGCGCTGGAAGCTGAGCCTGCAGGTCCGTGGCAATGGCGCCGTCCGCACCATCGCCGCCGACTATTTCGCGCCTGAATCCGACGGCCAGCCCGCACGTATCCGGGCCTGGGCCAGCTTTGATGCCGACCGTCTGGACAACAGCCCTGCATTCGAACAGATCGGCGAAGGCTATTTCGCCATTCTGATCGACCAAGGTGCGGGCAGCACCCCCTATCAGGGCATCACCCCCTTGGCGGGTGGGTCGCTCTCGGCCTGTGCGCAGACCTATTTCGCGCAATCCGAACAGCTGCCGACGCGGTTCCAGCTGGCCTCGGGTCTGTCGCAATCCAGTGGTCAGGCCGCTGGTTGGCGGGCCGGTGGCGTCATGCTGCAGACCCTGCCTGCCCAGCAGATGAACGCCTCGGAGGGCGGCAGCGGCGAAGGGGGCCTGATCGAGGCCGCCGACATTCTGCAAGGTGCCGAATCGGAAAACTGGAACCGTGCCAACATCCTGCTGGACACGGTCGAGACGCTGGAGCTGATCGGACCGACCGTCGGCCCGACCGACCTGCTGCTGCGCCTGTTCCACGAGGAAACGCCCCGTGTGCATGAACCTCAGCCGGTGAAATTCGGCTGCTCCTGCACTGCCGACCGCGTGCGCGATACCTTGGCGATCTATTCCGCCAAGGACATCACGCATATGACGACCGACGAAGGCACGGTCACTGCCGATTGCCAGTTCTGCGGCGCGCATTACGTCTTTGACCCGCGCAGCCTTGGATTCGAGGCGCAGATCGACGCCGAGGGCAATCCTTTGCCGCCCAAGGACAAGGCCGCCGAGTGAGCGTCGAATGGTCCGAAAAATGCCTGTCCCTGGCGCTGCAGACAGCGGCGGGGGCAAGTTCGGACTTTGACCTGAACCCCGGCGTGGCGCCACCCGATACCCCGCTGCGCCCCGCCGGAGTTCTGGCCGCCTTTCATGCCGATGACGGTCGGCTGGTCTTGACCAAGCGCGCGTCCGGATTGCGCCACCATCCGGGTCAGATCGCCCTGCCCGGCGGCAAGGTTGACCCCGGCGATACCGATGCCGTGGCGGCGGCCCTGCGCGAAGCGCAAGAAGAAGTCGGCCTTGCCCCCGCGCAGGCCCGCGTGCTGGGCTGCCTGCCGCCCCATCGCACAGTGACCGGGTTCCAGATCACCCCCGTCATCGCCATCATCGACGGCCCCTTCACCCCCATTCCCGAAGAAGGCGAGGTGCAGGAGGTTTTCACCCTGCCCTTCCGCCATATCGCCGATCCTGCCAGCTACCGCATCGAAAGCCGACGCTGGCGTGGTGGTTGGCGCAGCTTTCACGCGGCCCCCTTCGGCCCGTATTATTTGTGGGGGGCGACGGCACGCATCCTGTTGAACCTTGCGCAGGGGATCAGGAATTGATGCAACTGCCCGCGCAGATAATGGCCGATCCGAGGCTGATACATGTGATGCAGACCCTGCAGGCGCAGGGTGCACGGGCATTTCTGGTCGGCGGTGTCGTCCGCAACGCCCTGCTGGGTCAACCGGTCGATGACATCGACATCGCCACCGATGCCACGCCTGAAAGCGTCATGGCGCTTGCCAAGGCGGCAGGCCTGCGGGCCGTACCGACGGGCATCGACCATGGTACCGTGACGCTGGTCCACGACGGTCGCGGGTATGAGGTCACGACCTTCCGCCGCGATGTCGAAACCGACGGTCGCCATGCCGTTGTTGCCTTCACGGATGACATGGCCCAAGACGCCGCCCGCCGCGATTTCACCATGAACGCGCTTTATGCCGATGCGGATGGGCAGGTCATCGACCCAATGGGCGGATTGGCCGATCTGGTTGCGCGCCGCCTGCGCTTTGTCGGCGACCCCGGCCAGCGCATCCGCGAAGACTACCTTCGTATCCTGCGCTTCTTCCGATTCTTTGCGCGTTACGGCCAGCATGCCGACCCTGACGCCGTGGCCGCCTGCGCCGCGCATCGGGACGGGCTGACCGGCATCGCCCATGAACGCATCGGCGCGGAAATGCGCAAGCTGCTGGCAGCACCGAACCCCGCGCCCTCGGTCGCGCTGATGGCGCAGACGGGCGTTCTGGACCTGCTGTTGCCGGGTGCCGATCCCGTCGCGCTTGAGGCGCTGCTGGCGCAGGAAGGCGACATGCCGCCGTGCTGGTCGCGTCGGCTGGCGGCGCTGCACCCTGATCCCGCCGATGCCTTGCGGCTGTCAAAGGCTGAAACCAAAACCCAAGCCGCCCTGCAAATGGCGCGGCGGGACAACTGGTCGCTGGACCGCGCCGCCTATCGGTTGGGTGCCGACATCGGTCTGGACCATGCGCTGTTGATGGCGGCCGATGGCAAGGTTCTGCCGCCCGATTGGCGCGATCAGGTCCATCAGGCCGCCAATGCCAGCTTTCCCCTGCGGGCCGCCGATCTGCCCGACCTGCACGGCCCGGCACTCGGTCGCGCCCTGAAAACAGCCGAGGCCGCATGGATCGCCTCGGGGTTCGCACTGCCCGCCCCTGCCCTGATCGACATGGCCAATCTGGCCGGAAAAGAGCCCACATGAGCCTGCACGCCCGTTTCGGTCGCATGGTCGACGCCTTTCGCCCCGCCGAGGGCGCCCCCCCCGCCAGCCTGATGGCCTTCTTTCGCTGGTGCCTGTCGGGCGCATGGAAGGGGCTCGGCTTTGCCGCGCTGACCTCATCCATGGGCGGAGCGGCGGATGTAGTGTCGGCGATGCTGCTGGGGATGGTCGTCGATGCGGTCACCGGCAGTGCGCCGGGCACTTTCTGGGCCGACAACTGGGGATTGGTGGCGATTTTCGCGGGCTTCTTCCTGATCCTGCGCCCGGCGATCTTCGGGCTGTCCACAGCCAGTTCCAACGTCATCATCGGGCCGAACGTGCTGCCCTTGGTGCTGTCGCGCCTGCATCGCTGGACCATGGGGCATGCGATCGATTTCTTCGACAATGATTTCGCGGGCAGGCTTGCCCAGAAACAGATGCAGACCGCCCGCGCCGTAACGGATGTCGCGACCGAACTGGTGAACGTGGTGGCCTTCGCGCTGGCCTCGGTCATCGGATCGGCGGCGTTCCTCTTGGCGGTGGACGGCTGGGGTGCGGTGGCGCTGCTGGTCTGGCTGGTCGCCTATTTCGCACTGATCCGGTTCTTCCTGCCGCGCATCCGGGCGAAATCGGGGGCGCGTGCCTCGGCCCGGGCCAATGTCACGGGGCAGGTCGTCGATACCATCACCAATATCAAGACCGTCAAGCTGTTCGCCCATGACCGCCACGAAGATCAGGTCGCCCTTGGTGCCATGGCCGGTTTTCGCGAACGCGCTCTGGATTTCGGCGTCGTCAGCACGTGGTTCCGCCTGTCGCTGATGATCGTGGCAGGCGTGCTGCCGGTGATTCTGGTGGGCGGCAGCATCCTGCTGTGGCGTCAGGGGGCGGCGACCGTGGGCGATGTGGCCGCATCGGGCGCCATTGCGATGCGGCTGTCGCAGATGACCGGTTGGGTCAGCATGTCGCTGATGGGCATGTGGGGCAATATCGGCGAAGTCGAGGACGGCATGCGCACCCTGTCGCCGCCGCACGGGCTGACCGACGCCCCCGATGCCGTCACGCTGGACCGCGTTCAGGGCCGCATCCAGTTCGACCACGTGCGCTTTGCCTATGGCCGAGAGGCGGGCGGCATTGATGATCTGAACCTGTCGATCGCGGCAGGTGAAAAGGTCGGAATCGTGGGCGCCTCGGGGGCGGGGAAATCCACCTTGGTGGCGCTGCTGCTGCGGCTTTACGACGTCGAAAAGGGCGCGGTCCGGTTGGATGGACATGATCTGCGCGACGTCACGCAGGAAAGCCTGCGCCGACAGATTGCCATGGTCACGCAGGAAACGGCCATGTTCAACCGCTCGGCCCGCGACAACATCCTGTATGGCATGCCAAGCGCGACACAGGATCAGATCATATCGGCCGCCAAGGCTGCCGAGGCGCACGACTTTATCCTGACGCTGCAGGATCATGCAGGGCGCACCGGCTATGACGCGCATTTGGGCGAACGGGGCGTCAAGCTGTCGGGTGGCCAGCGTCAGCGGATCGCGCTTGCCCGTGCTTTCCTTAAAGACGCTCCCATTCTGGTGCTGGACGAAGCCACCAGTGCCTTGGACAGCGAGATCGAGGCGCAGGTTCAGGACGCCCTGACCCGCGCCATGGATGGCAAGACCGTTCTGGCCATCGCGCACCGGCTGTCCACCATCGTGGAACTTGACCGCATTCTTGTGATCGAGGATGGACGCATCGTCGAACAGGGCACGCATGATGCATTGCTGGCCATGGGCGGCACGTATTCACGATACTGGATGCGCCAGTCCGGCGGCTTCCTTGGAACGGATGAGGCTGCGGAATGACCACCTGGACGATCGAACGGCTTGGACGCAAGGGCGATGGCGTGGCCGTGCGTGGCGACGAACGCGCCTTGGCGGCTCTGACCCTGCCGGGCGAATTGATCGAGGGCACACCCGAAGATGGCCGCATCGCGGCGCCGCGCATCGTCACCCCTTCGGATCAGCGGGTGCGTCCGATTTGCACGCATTTCCGCGCCTGCGGGGGCTGTTCGCTGATGCATGCCAGCGACGGCTTCACGACGGCATGGAAGCAGCAGGTGGTCGAAACCGCGCTGGCGGCCCAGGGCATTCAGGCGCCGGTGCCGCAGGTGCATGTCTCGCCGGTGAAATCGCGGCGACGGGCGGTGCTGTCGGGCAAGCGGACCAAGAAGGGCGCGCTGGTCGGCTTTCATGCCCGCGCATCGGGGGTCATCGTGGATCTGGCCGAATGCTACGTCATGCGCCCGCAGATCACCGCTGCCCTGCCCTTGCTGCGCCGCATCACCGTGGCCGGTGCGTCGCGGCAGGCGGAACTGACCTTTACGGTCATCCACGGTCCTGCCGGTCTGGATGTGGCCGTGCGCGGCGGCAAGCCGATGGACCCCGAACTGTTGCAGACCATGGCGACCCTTGCGCGCGAAGGCGATCTTGCGCGGCTGGATTGGGACGGCCAGACCATCACCCGCCGCCCCGCCCAATTGCAGATGGGCCGCGCGCAGGTCGTGCCGCCCCCCGGCGCTTTCCTGCAGGCCACAGCCGAGGGCGAGGCCGCGCTGCTGTCCGCCGTCCGCGCCACGGTGGGCGATGCCGCCCGCGTGCTGGACCTGTTCGCGGGCTGCGGGACCTTTTCCCTGCCCTTAGCGGAAACCGCCCAGGTCCATGCCGTCGAAGGTCTGGCCGCGCCCCTTCAGGCCCTTGATTCGGCATGGCGTCAGACCAGCGGTCTGAACCGGGTCACCACGCAGGTGCGCGACATCGCACGCCGCCCCCTGCTGCCCGACGAACTGGCGGAATTTGACGCAATCGTGATTGACCCGCCGCGCAACGGGGCCGAGGCGCAGATGCGTCAGATCGCCGCCGCACGTGTGCCCATTGTGGCGCAGGTGGCCTGCGACCCGGTGAATTTCGCCAAGGATTTGCGGATTCTGATCGACGCGGGATACCATCTGGACCGGTTGTGGGTGGTGGACCAGTTCCGCTTCTCACCTCACGTCGAAATGGTCGCTGCATTAACGCTTTGCTAGTCAGCCTTGCGCTAGATGTGATATTCCGAACCCATATAACAAGAAACCGTCAGAGGCAGTGATGAGCAAAACGACCCGTCGGGCGTTCACGATTTCGATGTTGGCCGTGCTGGCCGCCTGTGGCAAGCCGCAGGACGAAAAGCCGAAATTCGTGCGCTATTTCGGACCGCCTGTGACGCAGGTGCAGATCAACAAGGGTCAGCGCCGCATGCATCTGTTCAGCGGCAGCACCGTCGTGAAATCATATGACATCAGTCTGGGCAACGTCCCGGTCGGTCACAAGCAGTTCGAAGGCGACGGCAAGACCCCCGAGGGCGTCTATTTCGTTGACCGCTTCAACCCGCGCAGCGCCTATCACCTGTCCGTGGGCGTATCCTATCCCAACGCACAGGACCGCGCTTTTGCCGCGGCGCATGGACGTCAGCCCGGTGGCGATATCTTCATCCACGGTCGCGGCCCGGACGGAAATAACATGTTCCCCCGTCAGCGCGACTGGACGGCGGGCTGTATCTCGGTCTCCGACGAAGAGATCGAGGAAATCTATGCCATCATCCGCCCCGGCACCCAAGTCGTCATCTATCCGTAAGACCATAACCGACGCGCAGGCATGAAACGGCCCCGATCGACAACGATCGAGGCTTTGTCATGTCACTGCGATCCCGTCAGCAGCGTCCACCACAGCTTGCCCGAAGGCTCTTTGTACCAGGAAAAGCCAAGCAGCGTCGCCGAAGGGTCCATGATCACGTCGCGGGTGTCGCGTGTGCCCATCCATGCGGTCAGGGTTTCGATCTCGTTCTCATAGCTTTCCGAGATGTTCTCGCCGACCAGCGTGCCGTTGAAACCCTGACGCCGCACGCGATCCAGCGGCGAGGATCCGTCGGACCCCCAGTGCCAGGCCCAATTCTGTGCCGACATGTCGCGCGAATGCGCCAGCGCGGCGGCATCCAGCTGGGTGCTAGGCGTCAGCGCCGGCTGCCCCAGATTTCCGCGCAGGGTGTTGATCTGCTGCAACACTCGCCCCGCAATCGCGGCGTTGTCATCGACCGCCGCGGGGGCCTGAACGGGCATGTCTTGGGGGACGGGCATGGGCTGCTGTTCCAGGTAGCGCGGCGCGCATGCTGTCAACGCAAGAACGGCAAGAACCCCAATCGACCTGATATTCCTCAACGTGGCGGCTCCCTCTGTGTGATCTGGTCTTGGTCTAACGAAGCGGGCCTTGCTGTTCAAACGCAACTCTGCGTGAGACCGGAATTCGGTCGAAGCGTCGTTTGCCATCGCCGGTTTGATTTGCCGCCCCGTGGCGCAGGGGATATGATTTCCCCATCAAAGCCCGCCTCTCAAGAGCGGTGATCCGAACCCCGAGGACATGAGCAGATGAGCACGCGTTTCAACTTCAACCGCCGGGCCTTTCTGGGCATCGCCGCCGCCAGCCTGGCAATGCCCGCATTTGCGCAGGATGCGCCGACCGGCAACACCGGCCCGCAGCACAATATCTCCAGCTTCCGGATGCAGGACTGGCGCCCGCATTTCGACAATCTGACCAATGGCGCGATCCTGTGCGACCTGACATCGCGCGCCGTGCATTACTGGTCCGAGGACGGGACCACCTATCACGTCTATCCCTCGTCCATTCCGGTCAGCGCCGAACTGACCCGCAAGGGCCGGACCGAGATCATCAAGAAGGTCGACGGCCCCACCTGGTCGCCCACGCCCTCTATGAAGGCCAGCAACCCCGAATGGCCCGATTTCGTCCCCGCCGGACCCGACAACCCGCTTGGGACGCATGCGCTGTGGCTGTCGTGGCAGTATTACCGCATCCATGGCACGCATGACACGCGCAAGATCGGGCGCAAGTCGTCGAACGGCTGCATCGGTCTGTATAACGAACATATCGCCCAGCTGTTCGGGCTGGCCAAGGTCGGCACGCAGGTTCTGGTGATGTAAAAAAAGGGGGCCAGCGCGGCCCCCTTTCCCTTATGCGTCCGGTTCGACCCAGCCGCCGATATTGTCGCGGATCACATTCAGCATGACCTGAATATGCGCCGGATCATCGTTCAGGCAGGGGATGTATTGGAATTCATGGCCGCCGGCTTCCTCGAAGGCTTCGCGGATCTCGCCGTTGATTTCCTCAAGCGTCTCAATGCAATCGGATGAGAACGCGGGCGAGATGACGGCGATGTCGGTATGTCCCTGTTTCGCCAGTTCCGCGACATGTTCCACGGTATAAGGCTTCAGCCATTCCTCGCGGCCGAAGACCGATTGGAAGGTGGTGTCGATGATGCCTTCGGGCCAGCCCAGTTCCTCGCGCAGCAGGCGGGACGTCTTCTGGCACTGGCAGTGATAGGGGTCGCCCTGCATCAGATAGCGTTTGGGCATGCCGTGATAGGATGCCACCAGCTTCTTCGGCACCTTGCCATCCAGCGCGCGGCGCACGCTGTCGGCCAGCGCCTTGATGTAATCGGGGCGGCCGACATAGGGCTCGCAGGTGCGCACAGCCGGCTGCCATGTCTGTTCCATCAGCGCGCGGAACAGCTGATCGTTGGCCGTGGCCGAGGTCGGCCCCGCATATTGCGGATAAAGCGGCAGGAACACGATGCGGCGGCATCCGGCATCGACCATCTTCTGCAGCACGTCCTGGGTCAACGGGTTGCCATAGCGCATGCAGAATTCGACCATCACCTGATCGCCCCATTCGGCATGGGCGGCATCGCGCAGGGCATTGGTCTGCGCCTTGGTGATCGTCATCAGCGGGCTTTCATTCGCCTCGTGGTTCCAGATCAGCTTGTAGTTCTTACCCGAGCTTTTGGGGCGGAAGGTCAGGATGATCCCCTGCAACAGCGGCTGCCATTTCCAACTGGGCAGATCGACCACGCGCTTGTCCGACAGGAACTCGTTCAGATAACGGCGCATCGGCCAATAGTCGTATCCGTCGGGCGTGCCCAGATTGGCAATCAGGATGCCGGTCTTGGCGGGTTTGATCTTGGGGTGGTCGGCAGGCGCGTGGGCTGGCGTCATGGGTTCTGTTTCCTGATTGCATTCAAGGCGTCGGAAAGCGCGGTCTTGGCGCTGCCCGGACGCAGGGGCTTGGGCTGACTGTCCGAAGGCGCCCATCCGGTCAGAAAGACCAGATCGAAGCCGACGTTGATACGGGACGGATCGTCGCGGTCGGGATGATGGGCGGCAAGAATGGCGGCGGCACGGCCGATGACATCGCGGCGGGTCGGGCGGCGCAGGCGGGCGGCCATGGCATTGCCTTCGCCCATGGCGCGCAGGTCGCGACCCAGATGCATCAGATCGCGATAGCTGGCCCGCTGTGACAGCAGGTCCGCCACCGGCAGCGCCAGCCCCGCGCGTTGCAGCAAGCCGCCCATGTCGCGGATCTCGCCCATGGGCAGCACGCGGGGCGACAGACCACCGGTGATTTCGGATTCCGCTTGGGCAAGGGCGGCGCGCAGCTCGGCCAGGGTCTGGTTGCCGAAGCAGACGCCGATGAACAGCCCGTCCTCGCGCAGGGCGCGGCGGCATTGGGCGATCTGGCCGATCGGGTCTTCGGCCCAATGCAGCGACATGGCGTGGATCACCAGATCATGCGCGCCGGGTTGCAGGTCGATCACCGGATCATCGGCCACGACATGCGCCTGCGGAAAACGCGCCCCCCAGATTTCGGGGAAACCGGTCACAAGCGCGGGGGCCGTAAAGGTTCTGTTAACCTCGATCAGCCTATCGTCGATCTCATCGGCGGCGATCTGGTGGAACAGGTTGACAAACCCCGCACGCCGCGCGCGGTCACGCTGGCGCAGCAGGGCATCCGTGTCGGTCAGGGCGGGGCGCGTGGTATCTTGAGGGATCTTCATGGGATTGGAACATAGGGTGCTTTCGGGGGCGATGAAAGTCGCGCTACACGTGCTTTATCCGCCGCAATGCCTGTCCTGCGGCGCGGGCGTTGCGGATGGCGGCGCGGGCGCCGTTCACCTTTGCGCCAGCTGCTGGATGGATGCGCAATTCATCACCGGCGCGATGTGCGATTGCTGCGGGGTGCCCCTGCCCGATGACGGCACGGGCGTCGAACAGGTGCTGGTCTGCGACGATTGCCTGACCGCCGTGCGGCCCTGGTCGCGGGGGCGGGCGGCGATGGTCTATGACGGGACGGCGCGCAAGCTGGTGCTGGCGTTGAAGCATGGCGACCGGTTGGACCTTGCGCCGGCGATGGCGGGCTGGCTGGCCCGCGCCGCGCGTCCATTGGTGATGCAGGATCAGGTCGTCTGCCCCATCCCCCTGCACCTGCGCCGCCTGATGAAGCGCAAGTACAACCAATCGGCCCATGTCAGCGCCCGTCTGGCTCGTGATCTGGGGCTGGCCCATCAACCCGACCTGCTGGTCCGCACCCGACATACCCCCGCGCAGGACCACCGCGGGGCGCTGGACCGTTTTGCAAACATGGCCGATGCACTGGCCGTTCACCCGCGCCGCGTCGCCTCGCTGCAGGGGCGGCCGGTGTTGCTGGTCGATGATGTCATGGCCTCGGGGGCGACGATCACCACCGCCGCGATGGCGCTGCTGCAGGCGGGATCGGGACCAGTTTCGGTTGCGGTGCTGGCACGGGCGGTCAAGGATCACTAGATAGGGTCGGAACCACGCGAAAGGACCGACATGTCACAGCCTAAAATCCAGATCTATACCACCCGCACCTGCCCCTTCTGCATCCGCGCCAAGGCGCTGCTGGATCAGAAAGGCGCGAAATTCGACGAAACCGACGTCGGCGCCGATGCCTCGAAGCGTGACGCGATGACCAAGCGCGCCGGGGGCAAGCGCAGCGTCCCGCAGATCTTCATCGGCGACACCCATGTCGGCGGCTGCGACGAGCTGTTTGCGCTGGACCGCGCCGGCAAGCTGGAGCCGATGCTGAAGGGCGCCGCCTGATGTCCCCCGCGTCGCTGACCGTGGGGCTGGTCCAGCTGACGGTCGGCGACGCACCGCTGACCAATCTGGAACAGACCATCCCGCTGATCCGGCAGGCTGCCGCCCAGGGCGCGCAGCTGGTCCTGACGCCCGAGGCCACGAACCTGCTGTCGCCCGACCGCGACTGGCAACGCCGCACCCTGCGCCCCGAAGGTCAGGACGCCACGCTGTCCGCCCTGCGGTCCGAGGCCCGCGATCTGGGCATCTGGCTGCTGATCGGGTCGCTGGCGCTGGCGACCGATGATGCGGATGGACGCTTTGCCAACCGCAGCCTGCTGATCGACCCGCAAGGGGACATCGTCGCGCGTTACGACAAGCTGCATATGTTCGACGTGACCATCAGCGAAACCGAAGCCTATCGCGAAAGCGCCGCCTATCGCCCCGGCGACAGGGCGGTGCTGGCGCAAGCGGCGGGCGTGCCCATTGGCATGACCATCTGCTATGACCTGCGCTTTCCGCATCTGTACCGACAGTTGGCGCAGGCGGGGGCGCGCATCCTGACCGTGCCCTCGGCCTTCAACCCGGTCACGGGGGATGCGCATTGGGAAACCCTGCTGCGCGCCCGCGCGATCGAGACGGGATGCTTCGTCTTGGCGCCTGCGCAATGCGGCACCCATCCCGCGCCGCACAGTCCCGACCGCCCTGCGCGCCGCAGCCACGGGCACAGTCTGGTCGTGGACCCGTGGGGCAAGGTGCTTTCGGACGCGGGTGTGACGCCGGGTATATCCGTTGTTTCCCTTGACCTTACGGCTGTTAACAGGGCACGGTCTTCCATCCCGTCCCTGACCCATGATCGGCCCTTCGCGGCCCCGGAACCCGATGACGACACGCGCGCCCGACACTGATCTTTCCACCGACCGACTGGCCGCCAGCCTGTTCGCCGAGGTGTTGATCGCCGAACAGTTGTCGCGCAACCTGATCAGCAAGGCGCTGCCGGGGGGGATGCAGATCTCGCATTTTTCGGTGCTGAACCTCTTGGCCCATGTGAACGAGGAACGCACCCCCGCCCAACTGGCCCGCGCCTTTCATGTCACGCGCGGGGCGATGACCAATACGCTGGCACGGCTGGAATGGGCAGGGCATGTGCATATCCGCCCCGATTGGGACGATGCGCGGCGCAAGTTTGTCTCGCTCAGCCCGGCGGGTCGGGCGGCGCGCGACAATGCGCTGGCCGCCTTCATGCCGCTGATCGCGGGTGTCGTGCGCAAGATCGGGGCCGAGCGTGTGCGCAGCGCCCTGCCCGTCCTGCGCGAGATGCGCGTCCAGCTGGAAGGCAGCGATTAGGCTTTTCGCGCCGTCAGGATGTAATTCACCGACATGTCGCGATCCGACAGCCGCCAGCCATGAGTGATCGGGTTGAAGACCATGCCGCGCCGGTCAACCGTGTCCAGATCGGCGGCCCCCGCCATGGCGGTCAGCTCGTCCGGCGTGATGAACCGCTGCCAGTCGTGCGTGCCGCGCGGCAACCAGCGCAGGATCCATTCCGCCCCCAGAATCGCCGCGCCAAAACTGCGCACCGTCCGGTTCAGGGTCGAGACGATCAGCAGCCCCCCCGGACGCACCAGCCGCTGACAGGTGGCAACGAAGGCCTTGGGGTCGGCGACATGTTCGATGATCTCAAGCGCCAGAACGACGTCGAAGACCTCTCCGGCATCGGCCATCGCTTCGGCGGTGGTGGCGCGATAGTCGATGTCCAGCCCCTGCTGGTCGGCATGGGTCTGGGCCACGTCGATGTTGACCTGCGTGGCATCTGCCCCCGTGACGGTCGCCCCCAGACGCGCCATCGGTTCGGCCACAAGACCGCCGCCGCAGCCAATATCCAGCACGCGCAGCCCCGCGAAGGGCGCGGACCCGGTCCGGTCGCGGCCGAATTCGATGCCGATCTGTTCGGCGATGTAATCCAGCCGCAGCGGGTTCATCAGGTGCAGCGGGCGGAACTTGCCATTGGGGTCCCACCATTCGGCGGCCATCGCCTCGAATTTGGCGATTTCGGCGGGGTCGATGCTGGTCATTTTCGGTGGTCCTTCTGGCAGGCGAGCTTAACAGGGCTTATAGTATCACCATGGACCGATTGGCAGGACAAATCTCCGCGTCACATGGCCGCCTTCACCCGGCGGTCGAACCCTATGCGCGCCACATGTTCGACGTAGGCGATGGCCATACCCTCTATGTCGAGGAATGCGGCAATCCCCAAGGCCGCCCCGTCATCGTGCTGCATGGCGGGCCGGGCGGCGGATGCAGCCCCTTCATGCGGCGCTTCTTCGATCCCGACCATTTCCGCATCGTGCTGTTCGATCAGCGCGGCTGCGGGCGGTCGCGCCCCACCGCATCGGTGCAGGCGAACACCACCCGCCATCTGATCGACGACATCGCGCTGATCCGCGATCAGTTGGGCATCGACCAATGGCTGCTGTTCGGTGGCAGCTGGGGCGCGACGCTGGCCCTGGCCTATGCGCAGGCCCATCCCGATCACTGCACCGGCCTGATCCTGCGCGGCGTGTTCCTGGGGATGCAGTCGGAACTGGACTGGTTCTATGGCGGCGGGGCGGCGCGATTCTTCCCCGAGCTGTGGGATCAGTTTCAGGAACCCATCCCGCAGGCCGAGCGCAGCGACATGATAGGCGCCTATCACCGGCGCCTGTTCGATGACGACACCGGTCGCCAGACGCGCTTTGCCCAGCCATGGCTGATGTGGGAAAACGCGCTGGCTGGCTTGCAGTCGTCGGCGTCGGGGTTTGCGCCGCCGGAATATGCACGGGCCTTTGCACGGCTGGAAAACTACTTCTTCACCAACAAGTGCTTTCTGGACGAAGGCCAGCTGCTGCGCGACCGCCACTTGATCGAGCATCTGCCCGCCGTCATCGTTCAAGGCCGCTATGACATGGTCTGCCCGCCGTCCAGCGCCTATGCGCTGGCGCAGGGCTGGCAGGGTTGCCAGCTGCGCTTTGTTCCCGCATCCGGGCATGCGCTGTCGGAACCCCGCATCACCGCCGAACTGGTCACCGTCATGGACACCATCCGCGACGAGGACCGCATCAAGAACCGGACATCCCGCACATGAGCCTGAACCTTTTCCTGATCTTCATGATCGCCAGCGCCGCCGCTGCCGCCACGGGCATCATCTTCCGCCCCGGCAGCTGGTACGACGGGTTGCGCAAACCCTCCTTCACGCCGCCGAAATGGGCCTTCCCCGTCGCATGGAGCACGATCTATCTGTTGTCGGCGATTGCCGCCGCACGGGTGGCGCTGCTGCCGGGTGCGGGGCTGGCACTGGCGCTCTGGGCGGCGCAGATCGCGTTGAACACGCTGTGGACGCCGACGTTCTTTGGTGCGCGTCGCATGGCGCTGGCGATGGGCGTCATGGCCGTGCTGTGGGTCGTGGTCGCGGGAATGGTCGTGCAGTTCTGGATGATCGACTGGCGGTCGGGGCTGATGCTGCTGCCCTATCTGGCGTGGCTTTGCGTAGCGGCGGCGCTGAACTGGCGCGTCTGGCGCGACAACCCGAATGCGGGGGCACACTAAGGCAGCTTGCAATCGGCGGGGGTTGGGGCTATATGGCCTTACAACAGCGGTGCAGGGGTCCAAACCCTGCCCACCGGAACTTCCGCATGGGGCCCGCTGACGGCCCCTTTTTCATGTCCGAAAGGATCCCATGTCGAACGACCTGATCGCCAAGACGGCCATTGACCGTCGCCTGGCCGAAATCATCACGCCCGTGATCGAAGATCTGGGCTTCGAATTGGTGCGCGTGCGCCTGCAGGGTGGCAAGACCGCCACGTTGCAGATCATGGCAGACCGCCCCGAAGGCGGCATCAACGTCGATGACTGCGCCGAGATCTCGACCGCCGTCAGCGCAACGCTGGATGTGCAGGACCCGATCGAGGAGAACTATCACCTCGAAGTGTCCTCGCCCGGGATCGACCGCCCCCTGACCCGCATGAAGGATTTCGAATCCTTCGAGGGCTATGAGGCGCGTCTGGACCTGAACCAGCCCATCGACGGCCGCAAGCGCTTCAAGGGTCTGCTGGCCGGAACCGAGGGCACCGAAGTTCTGATCAACATCGAAGACCAGGGCGCGACCCAGACCATCGGTCTGGAGTTCGATCTGCTGGCCGATGCCAAGCTGGTCCTGACCGACGAGCTGATCAAGGAAATGCTGCGTCAGAAGAAGGAAGCCGGGGTCGAGATCGACAACCTGGACGAAACCGCCTTCGACGAGATCGAAACCGACGACAACGAAGGTGCCGACGGCGCCGCTATCAAGGAGTGAGTTGATGGCGATTACATCTGCCAACCAGCTTGAACTGTTGCAGACGGCCGAAGCCGTCGCCCGCGAAAAGATGATCGAGCCCGAGCTGGTCATCGAAGCGATGGAAGACAGCCTGGCGCGTGCCGCCAAGTCGCGTTACGGCGCGGAAATGGACATCCGCGTGTCCATCGACCGCAAGACCGGCAACGCCAGCTTCACCCGCGTTCGCACCGTGGTCGAAGACGACATGGTCGAGAATTATCAGGCCGAAGTCACCGTCGAACAGGCGCGTCCCTATCTGGACGATCCCAAGGTCGGCGACGAGATCATCGATCAGGTTCCCCCGGTCGAACTGGGCCGCATCGCCGCGCAATCCGCCAAGCAGGTCATCCTGCAGCGCGTGCGCGAAGCCGAACGTGACCGCCAGTACGAGGAATTCAAGGATCGCGCCGGCACCATCATCAACGGTGTGGTCAAGCGCGAGGAATACGGCAACATCATCGTCGATGTCGGCCGTGGCGAGGCGATCCTGCGCCGCAACGAAAAGATCGGCCGCGAAAGCTATCGCCCGAACGACCGTATCCGTGCCTTCGTCAAGGATGTCCGCCGCGAGACCCGCGGCCCGCAGATCTTCCTGTCGCGCACCGATCCGCAGTTCATGGCCGAACTGTTCAAGATGGAAGTGCCGGAGATCTATGACGGCGTGATCGAGATCAAGGCCGTGGCCCGTGATCCGGGTTCGCGCGCCAAGATCGCGGTGATCAGCTATGACGGCTCGATCGACCCGGTCGGCGCCTGTGTCGGTATGCGCGGCAGCCGCGTTCAGGCCGTCGTGGGTGAGCTTCAGGGCGAAAAGATCGACATCATCCCGTGGAACGAGGATCAGGCCACCTTCCTGGTCAACGCCCTGCAGCCCGCCGAGGTCAGCAAGGTCGTCTTCGACGAGGAAGCCAACAAGATCGAGGTCGTGGTTCCCGACGAACAGCTGTCGCTGGCCATCGGCCGCCGCGGTCAGAACGTGCGTCTGGCAAGCCAGCTGACCGGTCTGGACATCGACATCCTGACGGATGAAGAGGAATCCAAGCGTCGTCAGGCCGAATTCAACACCCGCACCGCCCTGTTCATGGAAGCGCTGGATCTGGACGAATTCTTCGCCCAGCTGCTGGTTGCCGAAGGCTTCACCAATCTGGAAGAAGTCGCATTCGTCGACAGCGAGGAATTGCTGACCATCGACGGCGTGGACGAAGGCACTGCATCGGAACTGCAGGCCCGTGCCCGCGACGTTCTGGAAGCCAAGAACAAGGCTGCCATGGACCGCGCCCGCGAATTGGGCGTCGAGGACAGCCTTGTTGAATTCGACGGCCTGACGCCCCAGATGATAGAAGCGCTGGCAAAGGACGGCATCAAGACGCTGGAAGACTTTGCCACTTGCGCCGATTGGGAACTGGCCGGTGGCTGGACGACCGTGAACGGACAGCGCGTCAAGGACGAAGGCCTGCTCGAGCCTTTCGAAATCTCGCTGGAAGAAGCGCAGGGCATGGTCATGACCGCGCGCGTGCTTCTGGGCTGGGTCGATCCGGCCGAGCTGGAAGAAGATGCCGATGACGTCGATTCCGACGCAGATGACAACGATGACGAGGAGGCCGGGGCCTGATCGCCCCGGTACTGTGCACAGCTTGAGCCGTGGTGGACGTGACAAGGACCGGACCGATCCGGAACGCAAATGTATCGTCACTGGCGATACGCAACCCAAACGTGGCCTGATCCGTTTCGTGATCGGGCCCGAAGGTCAGGTCGTTCCCGATTTGGCCGAAAAGCTGCCCGGACGGGGTATCTGGGTCACGGCCGATCGCGCGGCGATCGACAAGGCGGCGGCGAAGGGGCTGTTTTCCCGCGCCGCCCGTGCCCCCGTTTCCGCACCCGACGATCTGGGTGCGCTGACCGAGGCGGGTGTTGCCCGTCGTCTGGTCGAACTGGTGTCGATGACCCGCAAGTCGGGGCGCGCCGTCGCCGGTTTCGAAAAGGTTAAGGGCTGGCTGGCCGAAGGGCGCGCGAAGGTGCTGCTGCAGGCCAGCGACGGGTCGGAACGCGGCAAGGGTAAGCTGTGGACGCCCACCGGCGGACGCTGGTTCGGCTGCCTGACGGCCTCAGAATTGGGTTTGTCCTTTGGGCGTGATCATGTCATACACGGCGCGCTTGCGGCGGGTGGCCTGACGGACAAGGTGATCTTGGAAGCCGGCAGACTGACGGGTCTGCGCGGGCATGACGACGGCAATACGGCTGTCGGGAAGGAATAAGACGCAGATGAGCGATAAAGACGATAAAAAGCCCTTGGGACTTGGTGGCGCTGGCCGCTCGGGTCAGGTCAAGCAGAGCTTCAGCCATGGCCGTACGAAAAGCGTGGTCGTTGAAACCAAGCGCAAGCGCGTCGTGGCCCCGAAATCCAGCCCGGCGCAGACCGCTGCCGACAAGGCTAAGAATCCGCTGACGGCGCGCATGGCAGGTGACCCCTCCAAGCGCCCGGCAGGCATTTCCGATGTCGAACTGGAACGCCGCCTGAAGGCGCTTTCCGCAGCCAAAGCCCGTGAGGCCAGCGATGCTGCCGAACGTGCAGCACTGGACAAACAGCGCGAAGACGACCGCGCCCGCCGCCGCGCCGAGATCGAGGCGAAAGCCGAGGAAGAGCGTCAGCGCGAAGAGGCCATCAAGGCCAAGGCCGAAGAAGAGGCCCGCGTTGCACGCGAAGCCGCTGAAGAAGCCAAGCGCAAGGACGCCCCCAAGCAGGATCGCGCCAAGCCGATCGCAGCCGCCAAACCGGCAGCACCGGATCAGGCCTCGATCGAGGCCGCAGCTTCGCGCGCCGAGACCAAGGGCGTGTCCACCAATGCGCCGCGCAAGACCGATCGTGAAAAGGTCGATCGCGACAAGAACAACAAAAACGCCCGCGACGACAACCGTCGCTCAGGCAAGCTGTCGCTGAACCAGGCGCTGAACGGCGAAGGTGGTCGTCAGCGCAGCATGGCCGCGATGAAGCGCAAGCAGGAAAAGACCCGTCAGAAGGCGATGGGTGGACACCAGCGTGCCGAAAAGCAGTTCCGTGAAGTCAAACTGCCCGAGACGATCGTCGTGCAGGAATTGGCCAACCGGATGACCGAACGTGCCGCAGACGTCGTCAAGACGCTGATGAAGATGGGCATGATGGTCTCGATGAACCAGGCGATCGACGCCGAAACCGCCGAACTGGTGATCGAGGAATTTGGCCACAAGGCCGTGCGCGTCAGCGATGCCGACGTCGAGCAGGTCATCAACACCATCGACGACAACGAAGCCGATCTGAAGTCGCGTCCCCCGATCATCACGATCATGGGCCACGTCAACCACGGCAAGACCTCGCTGCTGGACGTGATCCGCAAGGCGAACGTCGTGTCGGGCGAAGCCGGTGGCATCACCCAGCATATCGGCGCCTATCAGGTGACGACCGAAAGCGGTGCGGTGCTGTCCTTCCTGGACACGCCGGGCCACGCGGCCTTCACCTCAATGCGTGCCCGTGGTGCGCATGTGACCGACATCGTCGTTCTAGTGGTTGCCGCCGATGACGCCGTGATGCCGCAGACGATCGAGGCGATCAATCACGCCAAGGCCGCCGGTGTCCCGATGATTGTGGCGATCAACAAGGTCGACAAGCCTGCCGCCGACGTGAACAAGGTCCGCACGGACCTGCTGCAGCACGAAGTCGTCGTCGAGGCCATGTCCGGTGACGTGCAGGACGTCGAAGTTTCGGCCAAGACCGGTCTCGGCATCGACACCCTGCTGGAAGCCATCGCCCTGCAGGCCGAGATCCTGGAACTGAAGGCGAACCCGAACCGGGACGCCCAAGGTGCCGTGATCGAAGCACAGCTGGACGTGGGTCGCGGCCCCGTTGCGACCGTTCTGGTCCAGCATGGCACGCTGAAGCGCGGCGACATCTTCGTCGTCGGCGAACAGTGGGGCAAGGTTCGCGCCCTGATCAATGACAAGGGCGAGCGCGTCGAAGAAGCCGGTCCCTCGGTTCCGGTCGAGGTTCTGGGTCTGAACGGCACGCCCGAGGCCGGTGACGTGCTGAACGTCGTCGACACCGAAGCGCAAGCCCGCGAGATCGCCGAATTCCGCCACCAGCAGTCCAAGGACAAGCGCGCCGCAGCCGGTTCCGCCACGACCCTGGAACAGCTGATGGCCAAGGCGAAGGCCGATGTGAACGTCGCGGAACTGCCGGTGGTCGTGAAGGCCGACGTGCAGGGCTCGGCCGAAGCCATCGTCCAGGCGCTGGAAAAGGTCGGCAACGACGAGGTTCGCGTCCGCGTGCTGCACTATGGTGTGGGTGCGATCACCGAATCCGACATCGGCCTGGCCGAAGCGTCGGGCGCCCCGGTCATCGGCTTCAACGTCCGTGCGAATTCGCCGGCACGTAACGCCGCCAACCAGAAGGGTGTCGAGATCCGCTATTACTCGATCATCTACGATCTGGTGGACGACATCAAAGCTGCCGCATCGGGTCTGCTGTCTGCCGAAGTCCGCGAAAACTTCATCGGCTATGCGTCGATCAAGGAAGTCTTCAAGGTCACCGGTATCGGCAAGGTCGCCGGTTGCCTGGTTACCGAAGGTATCGCCCGCCGTTCGGCTGGTGTGCGCCTGCTGCGTGACAACGTGGTGATCCACGAAGGCACGCTGAAGACGCTGAAGCGCTTCAAGGACGAGGTCAAGGAAGTGCAATCCGGTCAGGAATGCGGCATGGCCTTCGAGAACTACGAAGACGTCCGCCCCGGCGACGTCATCGAGATCTTCGAACGCGAAGAGGTCGAGCGCACCCTGTAAGGGCCGCACGTCGGAAACACGAAAGGGCGGCCCCGCAACGGGCCGCCCTTTTGCGTTGGACCGTCGTACAATCCCGTACCTGCGGACATGAAAAAAAGGGCGACCTTTCGGTCACCCCTTTCCTTGTGGTCTTCTACGGCGCAGCGCTCCTCTTGCGCCGGAGACGCTTAGTTGCTGACGGGCTTGCCTTCATAGGTCCGGTTTCCCACCCGGACCAGAATGTTGCCGCCTGCGGTCGAGCCTTCGAAAAGACCCTGGATCGAGATGTAGCTTCCAACCGAAATAGTGCGAATCATGTCAATACCTCTTGTGCTCCCAGTTCTCAGAGTAGTCATGAAATGGTTAAAAAAGCGTACACAACATGGTCATCTAAGACTTTTTTAGGCAGTTTGGCAAACCTTACGTAGAGACATATGTCATTAAATCCACATCTGCAGTGCCGGGATCAGGGGAATATCGGCGGCGGGCATAGGGTAATCGCGCAATTTGTTCGACCGGACCCAAGCCAGCGACTGTCCTTCGCGCGGCTGCACGACCCCCTGCCAGCGGCGGCAGGCAAAGACCGGCATCAGCAGATGGAAATCGTCATAGCTGTGGCTGGCAAAGGTCAGCGGCGCCAGACAGCTGTTCCATGTCTGGATGCCCAGCTCCTCGTCCAGCTCTCGGATCAGGGCGGCTTCGGGGGTTTCGCCCTGCTCGACCTTGCCGCCGGGAAATTCCCAGAGGCCCGCCATGGGTTTGCCCGGCGGGCGCTGTGCCAGAAGCACGCGCCCGTCGGGGTCGATCAGGGCAACAGCCGAGACCAGAACCGTCTTCACGACCGGTAGTCCGCATTGATGTCGATATAGCCGTGGGTCAGATCGCAGGTCCAAACGGTCCGCGCGCCCTGCCCCAGCCCCATGTTGACACCGATCCGCAATTCGGCGTTCTGCATATAGGCACTGGCGGCCGCTTCGTCATAGTCGGGCGCACGCCAGCCGTTCTCGGCCAGCACCATATCGCCAAAGCTGATGCGCAGCCGGTCGCGGTCGGCCTGCGCGCCGGATTTTCCGATGGCAGCCACGATGCGGCCCCAATTGGCGTCCTGACCCGCGATGGCCGTCTTGACCAAGGGTGAATTGGCAATGGCCATGCCGATCTTATGGGCATCGGCATCATCGACGGCACCGGTCACGGCGATCTCGACGAATTTGGTGGCGCCCTCGCCGTCGCGCACGACCAGATGCGCCAGTTCGCGCATCACGCCATGAAGGGCGGCGGTGAAGGCGCGGCCATCCTCGCTTTCCAGATCGCTGATCGGTTCAGCCGCGCTGCGACCCGTTGCGGCCAGAATCAGCGCATCCGAGGTCGAGGTGTCGCTGTCCACGGTGATCGCGTTGAAGGTCGTATCCAGACCGCCCGTCAACACGCGCTGCAGCAGCGGCGCGGGGATGGCGGCATCGGTGAAGATATAGACCAGCATTGTCGCCATATCCGGCGCGATCATCCCGGAACCCTTGGCGATCCCGGTGATGTTGATCTGGCCACCCTGCCCAGCAAAGCTGGCGAATGCGCCCTTGGGGAAGGTGTCGGTCGTCATGATGGCGCGGGCGGCATCGGCCACCCCGCCCTTGTCCAGCCCTGCGGCCAGATCGCCGACCACGGACACGATCCGGTCATGGGGCAGCGGTTCGCCGATCACACCGGTCGAGGACGAAAACACCCGCCCGATCGGCAGATCCAGCGCCTGTGCCACCGCACCCGTCACCGCATCGACCAATTCCTGCCCGCGCGCGCCGGTGAAGGCGTTCGCATTGCCGGAATTGACGATGATCGCGGCACCCGCGCCGTCATCCTCGGCGGCGGCCAGCTTGGTCTGGCAGTCCAGCACGCAGGCCGCCCGTGTGGACGACCGCGTGAAGGCACCCGCGACCGAGGCCCCCGGCGCGACGCGGATCAGCGTCACGTCGGTGCGGCCTTGGTATTTCACCCCCGCGGCGGCGCTGGCGAATTCGACGCCCGCGATCACCGGCAGGTCGGGAAAACCGGCGGGCGCCAGAGGCGAGACCGGAAGACCGGCCTTGCCCATTATTCGGCCTCCAGCAGGTCGGTGTTGTTCAGCAGCGCGGGATCGACGCCTTCGGTCTTCTTGATGTCGGCTTCACCGACCAGACGCTCGATCTCGGCCTCGACCTTGTCGCGGCGGATCATCTGGGCCAGCTGGTCACGCACTTCTTCCAGCTTGGGGGCTTCGCGCATGCGGGTGTCGTTCAGCTTGATCAGGTGCCAGCCGAATTCGGTTTCCACCGGGTCGGACACGGCGCCTTTTTCCATGCCGGCGACGGCTTCGCTGAAGGGCGCGACCATCTGATCGGCGGCGAACCAGCCCAGATCACCCTTGTTGGGGCCGGACGGTCCGGTCGAGTTCTTTTCGGCCATCTCGCCGAAATCGGCACCGCCATCCAGCTCGGCCTTGATCTTCTCGGCCTCTTCCTTGGTTTCCACCAGAATGTGGGCGGCGCTGAATTCCTTGGTTTCGCCGGTTTCGGCGAACATCTTGTCATAGGCCGCCTGCAGTTCGTCATCCGACAGTTCGGCTTCCGCGATGTCGGTGACGGCAGCGGTGGCCATGGCGTTGCGGCGCTGCAGTTCGACCTGCGCACGCACCAGCGCGGTTTCGGTTCCGGATGCGGCCACGGCGGTCTGGCGGATCAGCTGGTCCAGCATCATGTCCCACAGCGCCTGATCGGGCAGGTTCGCCATATTGGGGTCCTGAACCGACTGCTTCATGACGATCATCTGGCCAAGGGTGATGTCCTGACCGCTGACGGTCGCGACGACCGTATCGGCGTTCTGGTCCTGCGCCCATGCGGCGGGGGCAGTCAGCATCGGCGCCGCGACAAGGGCGACGGCCAGCAGGGTCGGTTTGAACATGGGAATTCCTTTGCACATCATGGCACAGGTCCCCCGTTGGGACCGGGCCAACATTGACAGTCAGGCAGGCGGGGCCTACATCCCAAAGCAACTCCGTGGAAGGCACCGCCGCCGCGTTCGTTCTGGCCCCTGATACGTCAACGCGGTCGGTGCGGGCAAGTGGGCCGCGGTCACTCGTCTTTCCCAACAACGTGATTGCGAAGGTAACATGCTCGGCATCGGAAATCTGGCAAAGATGGTTTTTGGGACTCCCAATGACCGCATGGTCAAAGGGACGCGCCCGCTGGTGGCGCGCATCAACGCACTTGAGGAAGACTTCAAGGCACTGGACGATCAGCAGCTGATCGACAAGACACATGAATTCCAGGCACGCGTGGCAAAGGGCGAAAGCCTTGACGCCATCCTGCCCGAGGCGTTCGCCAACTGCCGCGAAGGTGCGCGCCGCGCCCTTGGCCTGCGGGCCTTCGACGTGCAGCTGATGGGCGGGATCTTCCTGCATCAGGGCAACATCGCCGAAATGAAGACCGGCGAGGGCAAAACCCTTGTCGCCACCTTCCCGGCCTATCTGAACGCGCTGTCGGGCAAGGGCGTCCATGTCGTCACGGTCAACGATTATCTGGCCAAGCGCGATGCGGAATGGATGTCCAAGGTCTTTGCCCAGCTGGGCCTGACCTGCGGCGTCGTCGTCCCCTTCCAGCCCGAGGACGAAAAGCGCGAAGCCTATGCCGCCGACGTCACTTATGCGACCAACAACGAGCTGGGCTTCGACTATCTGCGCGATAATATGAAGGGCAGCGTGGCCGAGATGGTCCAGCGCGGCCACAACTTCGCCATCGTCGATGAGGTCGACAGCATCCTGATCGACGAGGCCCGTACGCCGCTGATTATTTCCGGCCCCTCGCAGGATCGGTCGGACCTGTATCGGGTGCTGGACGGCTATGTTCCCCTGCTGACCGAGGAACATTACAAGCTGGACGAAAAAGCCCGCAATGCGACCTTTACCGAAGAGGGCAACGAGTTTCTGGAACAGCGCCTGTCCGCCGATGGCGTCCTGCCCGAGGGCCAGACGCTGTACGATCCGGAATCGACCACCATCGTCCACCACGCCAACCAGGCCCTGCGCGCGCACAAGCTGTTCCTGAAGGACCAGCACTACATGATCCGCGACGGCGAGGTCGCGCTGATCGACGAATTCACCGGGCGCATGATGAAGGGCCGCCGCCTGTCGGACGGCTTGCATCAGGCGATCGAAGCCAAGGAAGGCGTCGAGATCCAACCCGAGAACGTCACGCTGGCCAGCGTCACCTTCCAGAACTACTTCCGCCTTTACGACCGTCTGTCGGGCATGACCGGCACCGCCTCGACCGAGGCCGAGGAATTCGCCGAGATCTACAAGCTGGGCGTGGTCGAGGTTCCGACCAACCGCGGCATCGCGCGGATCGACGAACATGACCGCGTCTATCGCACCGCCGCCGAGAAATACGGCGCCGTGATCGAGGCGATCAAGGAAGCCCACGCCAAGGGCCAGCCCACCCTGGTCGGCACCACCAGCATCGAAAAATCCGAGATGTTTTCCGAATTGCTGAAAAAGGACGGTGTCCCGCACAACGTGCTGAACGCCCGCCAGCACGAGGCCGAAGCGCAGATCGTCGCCGATGCCGGCAAGCGTGGCGTCGTCACCATCGCCACCAACATGGCCGGTCGCGGCACCGACATCCAGCTGGGCGGCAACGTCGAGATGAAGGTGATGGAAGCGCTTGGCGCTGACCCCGAGGCCCATCCCGACGAATTGCGCGCCCGTATCGAAGCCGAACATGCTGCCGAAAAAGAGGCGGTTCTGGCCGCCGGCGGGTTGTTCGTGCTGGGCACCGAACGCCACGAAAGCCGCCGCATCGACAACCAGCTGCGCGGTCGCTCGGGCCGCCAGGGCGACCCCGGACGTTCGCTGTTCTTCCTGTCGCTGGACGACGACCTGATGCGCATTTTCGGGTCCGAGCGTCTGGACAAGGTGCTGTCCTCGCTTGGGATGAAGGAAGGCGAAGCGATCGTTCACCCTTGGGTCAACAAGTCGCTGGAACGCGCCCAGGCCAAGGTCGAGGGTCGCAACTTCGACATCCGCAAGCAGCTGCTGAAATTCGATGACGTGATGAACGACCAGCGCAAGGCGATCTTCAGCCAGCGCCGCGAGATCATGGACAGCGAAGAGGTCGGTGAGATCACCGCCGATATGCGCCATCAGGTCATCGACGATCTGGTCGAGGACTTCATGCCGGCGCGCAGCTATGCCGACCAGTGGAACGCCGAGGGCCTGAAGACGGCCGTCCGCGAACGGCTGAACATGAACCTGCCGATCACCGAATGGGCAGCCGAGGAAGGCGTCGATCAGGAAACGATGCACGAGCGTATCGTTCAGGCGACCGACACCTATATGGCGGAAAAGACCGCTGGCTTCGGTCCCGAGAACATGGCCCAGATCGAAAAGCAGGTCCTGTTGCAGATGATCGACCAAAAATGGCGCGAGCATCTGATGACGCTTGACCACCTACGCTCGGTTGTGGGCTTCCGCGGGTATGCACAGCGCGACCCGCTGTCGGAATACAAGACCGAGGCCTTCCAGCTGTTCGAGGCTCTGCTTGACGGGCTGCGCTTCGACGTCACGCAGCGGCTGGCGCAGATCCGTCCGCTGACGGACGAGGAACGCCAGGAGATGCTGAACCAGATGACGGCCCAGCAGAAGGCTGCGCAGGACGACATGACGATGGAGCATGGCGACGATGACGTCAGCAATGCCAGCCCCGAAACGCCACTGCCTGCCGTCGAGGGCTTTGACGAGAACGATCCCTCGACATGGGGCAACCCGTCGCGGAACGACCTCTGCCCTTGTGGGTCGGGCAACAAGTTCAAGCACTGCCACGGCGCCATCTGAGGTGATCGCGGGGCTTTTGCGTCCCGCGACCGCATTCGCCCCCTGCGGGCGGGGGCCATGCTCCCACCGCGCCAGGCGGCGAAGGACCGCGATGCGGTCCTAGTAGATCCGCGCGGGCAGTTGCCAGCCGCGCAGTAGATCACCCGCCGCCATCGGCTTTTTCCCCGACCTTTGCGCCGTCAGCACCTGAATGGCCCCCTCGCCGCAGGCGATGGTGAAATCGGGCAGGACCTGACCAGGCTCGCCAGACGCATGTACCAGCCGACTGCGCAGCAGCTTGACGCGTTCGCCCTCGATGTCGCACCAGGCGCCCGGGAAGGGTGACAACCCACGGATCTGGCGATCGACCTGCGCTGCGGGCTGGGTCCAGTCGATGCGCGCCTCGGATTTGTCGATCTTGGCGGCATAGGTGATGCCGTCCTCGGGCTGGGGTGTGGCCGCCAAGGGCAACCGGTCCAGCACATCGAGGATCAAAGTCGCGCCCAGGTCCGACAGACGGTCATGCAGGTCGGCCGTCGTCTCCTGCGGGCCGATGGGCGTGCGCGTTTCCGCAAGAACCGGCCCGGTATCCAGCCCTGCCTCCATCTGCATGATCGCCACGCCCGAGGCTGCGTCGCCTGCCAGGATCGCACGGTGGATCGGCGCGGCTCCGCGCCAGCGCGGCAGAAGCGAGGCGTGGATGTTCACGCAGCCGAGCCGCGGCGCATCCAGCACCACCTGTGGCAGGATCAGCCCATAGGCGACGACAACGGCCACATCCGCCTGATGCGCGGCAAAGCGGGCCTGATCGGCGGGATCGCGCAGCTTTTCGGGATGCAACACCTCCAGTCCCAGTTCCAGCGCCGCCTGATGCACCGGCGACAGGCGCGGCTTTTGCCCACGGCCCGCCGCGCGCGGGGGCTGGGTATAGACGGCGACCACCTGATGGCGGTCCGCGATGGCACGCAGTGCCGGCACCGAAAAGTCGGGCGTTCCCATGAAGATCACGCGCATGGCGAAAGCCTTTCTGTTGTTGGATCAGCGACGGGCCAGTTTGGCCGATTTCTGCACCAGCATCTTGCGGCGCAGCGGCGTCAGATGATCAACATACATCTTGCCGTTCAGGTGGTCGATCTGATGTTGGACGCTGGTGGCCCAGAGGTTGACGAAATCGCGGTCCTCGACCTCGCCCTGGTCGTTCAGGAAACGCACGGTCAGGGCGCGGGGGCGGCTGATCGTGGCGTGGACGCCGGGCAGGTTGGGGCTGGCTTCGTCATGTTCGCGGAACTTCCCGCTGACATGCAGGATCTCGGGGTTGGCCATGCGGATGGCCTGACCGCGCGCTTCGGACGCATCCACCACCGCAAGGCGCAGCATCACGCCGATCTGCGGCGCGGCCAGCCCCACGCCCGGCATCGCGTTCATCGTGTCGATCATGTCGGTCCAGATCGCGCGGATGTCGTCGGTGATGTCAGCGACGGCTTCGGCGGCGCGGTGCAGGCGGGGATCGGTATAGGGCAGAAACGGGCGAACGGTCATGCGGGGGGAATGTCCTTCAGGATCAGGCGGCCGTCCAGATGGTCGGCCTCGTGCTGGGCGATGCGGGCGGCGGCGCCGGACATCGGTCGTGTCTGGTGGCGGCCCTGCAGATCATACCAGCCGATGGTGATGGCAAGCGGTCGCGTCACCGACACAGGCTGGTCGGGGATGGAAAGGCAGGCTTCGACATCGGCGCCGGTTTCGGCGGAACGCCAGACGATTTCGGGGTCCAGCATGACCAGCGGGTCGGGCTGGCCGTCTTTCCAACCGGCGTCCATGACGAAAATGCGCCGCGATATGCCGATCTGCGGGGCGGCAAGGCCACGCCCGTTGGCGTCATACATGGTCGCCAACAGATCGGCGGCCATGTCGCGCAGTTCGGACTGGGGCAGATATCCCGCGGCGTCGCAGCGGGTGAACAGCACCGGATCGGGGTACCGCAGGATCCCGCGTACCTTCCCCGCTGCCAGATCGCCTGTCAGGACAGGGGGGATCGGCGCTGCGGGGAGGTGCCTGTCAGCCACGGGCCTGCTCTCGCTTGAACTTGACCATCTTGCGCGTGATCATCTGGCGCTTGATGGCGGAAAGATGGTCGATGAACAGGATGCCGTCCAGATGGTCCAGCTCGTGCTGGGCGCAGGTGGCCCAAAGGCCGTCGAAGTCCTGTTCATGGGTCTTGCCGTCCAGCCCCAGCCATTCCATCCGCAGTTCGGCGGGGCGGGTCACATCGGCATATTGATCCGGGATCGACAGACACCCTTCATCATAGGTGTTCAGCGCCTCGGAGGTCCAGGTGATCTGCGGGTTGACCATGACCACGGGCGCGGGTTCGGCCTCGGGGTCGCGGGTGGCGTCCATCACGAAGATGCGGGCGCCTATGCCGATCTGCGGCGCGGCCAGACCGATGCCGGGCGCGTCATACATAGTGGCCAGCATGTCGGCGGCCAATGTCTCGATCTCGGGCGTGATGCGCGCGATCGGTTCCGCCACCTTTTTCAGGCGGGGATCGGGATGGATCAGGATGGGTCTCAGGCTCATGTCCCGCGATTTAGGGCATGACTTCACCATAAGCAACAACAGGCGTATGCAGGGCGGAACGCGAAAATCACGAGGACCTCATGAGCCAGCCCGATTTCGACCAGATCATCGACCGCAAGGGAACGCATTGCAGCAAGTGGGACGACATGCAGGCGGCTTACGGCGTGGACCCCGATGACGGGCTGGCGATGTGGGTGGCCGATATGGATTTCCGCCCGCCACAGGCCGTGCAGGATGCGGTCCAGCGGGTGGCCGATCACGGGATCTATGGCTATCCCGGCGCGCATCGCCCCTATCTGGACGCGATCTGCTGGTGGATGCAGAACCGCCACGGCTGGCAGATCCAGCCGGGTTGGGTTCTGACCTGCGCGGGTCTGGTGAACGCGGTGGGCATGGCGCTGAACGCCTTCACGGCCAAGGGCGACGGGGTGATCGTGATGTCGCCGGTCTATCACGCCTTTGCCCGCATCATCCGCGCCCAAGATCGCGATCTGGTGGAATTGCCGCTGGCGCTGCACGACGGGCAGTACCGGATGGACTGGGACGCGTGGGAACCCATGCTGAAGGGCCACGAAAAGCTGCTGATCCTCTGTTCGCCGCATAACCCCGGCGGCCGCGTCTGGACCGCCCAAGAACTGCGCCAGGTCGCCGATTTCTGCCTGCGCCACGATCTGATTCTGGTGTCAGACGACATCCACTGCGATCTGGTCATGCCGGGCAGTCCGCGCCACCAGATGATGGCCACCGTCGCCCCCGATATCAGCGACCGGCTGATCACGCTGACGGCGGCGACCAAGACCTTCAACATCGCGGGCGCCCATATCGGCAATGCGATCATCGCCGATGACGACCTGCGGGCGCGCTTCAAGGGGGCGCTGGCGGCGGCGGGAATATCGCCGGGGATCTTTGGCATGGATATGGTCGCGGCCGCCTATTCACCCGAAGGGGCGGCCTGGGTCGATGCGCTGGTCGAATATCTGGACGGCAACCGCCGGATCTTCGACGCGGGCATCGATGCCATTCCGGGGCTCAGGTCGATGCCGCTGCAGGCCACCTATCTGTCATGGGTCGATTGTTCGGGGACCGGCATGGCGCCCGATGAATTCACCGCCCGCGTGCAGAAGGGCGCGCGGATCGCCGCCAATCACGGCGCGACCTTCGGTGCGGGCGGGCAGGATTACCTGCGCTTCAACATCGCCACGCCCCGCGCGCTGGTGGAACAGGCAGTCCGGCGGCTGCAGGATGCCTTTGCCGATCTTCAATAGGGCCGCGTTGCAACCACCCGCGACCCCGCATATACAGCCCAAAACCGAACGCCCGGAGCATCACCCATGGTCTATCTGGATTTCGAAAAGCCGCTTGCCGACATCGAGGGCAAGGCCGAGGAACTTCGCACGATGGCCCGCAAGGGCGATGGTGCCGTCGACGTCGAGAAAGAGGCCGCCGCGCTTGACAAGAAAGCCGGCGATCTTCTGAAAGAGATGTATCGCAACCTGACGCCCTGGCGCAAAACCCAGGTCGCGCGTCATCCCGACCGGCCCCATTGCAGCCAGTACATCAACGCGCTGTTCACCGATTACACCCCGCTGGCAGGCGACCGGGCCTTTGGCGACGACCATGCGGTCATGGGTGGTTTGGCGCGCTTCAACGACGCGCCCTGCGTGGTGATCGGCCATGAAAAGGGCAATGACACTAAGTCGCGCATCCACCACAACTTCGGCATGGCGCGCCCCGAGGGATACCGCAAGGCGATCCGCCTGATGGACATGGCGCATCGCTTCGGCCTGCCGGTCATCACGCTGGTGGACACGCCCGGCGCCTATCCCGGCAAGGGCGCCGAGGAACGCGGCCAATCCGAGGCGATCGCCCGCTGCACGATGAAGTGCCTTGAGATCGGCGTGCCGCTGGTCAGCGTCGTCATCGGCGAAGGCGGATCGGGCGGGGCCGTGGCCTTTGCGACGGCGAACCGGATCGCGATGCTGGAGCACTCGATCTATTCGGTGATCTCGCCCGAGGGCTGCGCCTCGATCCTGTGGAAGGACAGTGACAAGATGCGCGACGCAGCCGAAGCCCTGCGCCTGACCGCACAGGACCTGAAGAAGCTGGGCGTCATCGACCGCATCATCGCCGAACCGATGGGCGGTGCGCAGCGCCTGCCCGAAGACGCGATCACCAAGGTCGGCGCGGAAATCGCCGCCATGCTGGCCGATCTGGCGGATAAATCCCCCGCCGATCTGATCGCCGATCGCCGCCAGAAATTCCGGGCCATGGGTGCCCATTCGCTGGCCGCCTGATCCACACGCCTTTGTGACCAATCCGCCACAGCCGCCTGTCATGGGCGGCTGTCGGCATTTGCAGACTTGCGCGAACTGCAGCGAATCGGGCAGCTTCCGCCTTGCCCGTATCACGTACCGATAAAGGAGGGGCCGCACGTATGACCAATATCACCACAGCCGCCCAATCCCTGCGTGATGGCCAGCAGTCGCGACAAAGCCGCTACTGACCGCCTGAACAGGCAAATCCAAACGATGCCCTGACCTGACCGACCGCTTTCACGCGGCCTGTCCGCATGGGCTGATCCCACCCTTCAACACCCCGCATCCCGGTCATGGCACAGCCATGTCCGCTGTCGAAAGGACTGCAATGATGATTGCCCAGATGACGCCGCAGGCCCCTGCCCTGCGTCCCGCCCTGCACCGCCTGATCGCCCGTCACGGTGCGACGGCGGTGACATTCGCCCTGTTCCGGGCGCTGCTGATCAGGCGGCGGAAAAGACCGAGGCCGCCCGACGCCTATCACCTCAGCCCGCATATGCGGCGCGACATCGGGCTGCCCCCGGCAGGGCCGCATATCCCGAAATACTACGAGTTGCGCTGATCAGGGGCGGGCGGCATCATCGGTGCCGTCCGTCGATGCCGGAACGGGCAACCCGGCCTCGGCCATCAGACGGTCCGAGGCGGTCTCGATCCGGCTTTCCAGCTGCTTCATCAGACCCGCCTGCGGCTGGTCCGCCGTGATCGCGGGCAGAAATTCGACCACCGCACGACCGCGGCGGATGCCCCAGCCACTGCGCGGCCAGAACATGCCGGCATTCACCGCGACCGGCACGACCGGCAGCCCGGTCCCCGCCCGCAGCGAAGCGACGCCGTGCTTATAGGGCTTGCGCTGCCCCGGCAGGGTGCGCGTGCCTTCGGGATAGATGATCAGCTGGCCGACGCCGTCATCGGCCATGCGGCGCTTGACCTCGGTTGACATCACGCCCATTGCGTCGCGGCCCTTGCCACGGTCGATCGGAATGCAGCCGACCTTCCATGCGTACCAGCCCATGACGGGCACGCGCATGACCTCTCGTTTCATGATGAAGGCGCGGCGCGGGACGGCATGGGCAATGACCAGGATGTCCCAGAAGCTTTGGTGTTTGGCCGCGATGATGCAATCGCCGGTGGGCGGCGTGCCGCGGATTTCGCAGGTCAGCCCCAGATGCAGCTTGGCCGCCCAGATCATATAGCCGATCCAGCGCGTCGCCACCCGGTTTGCCCCCGCACGCCCGTGGCGCATCTGCGGCAGGCCGATCAGCCCGATCACCAGCGTTGCCAGCGCGACATGCAGGTAATAAAGGACGTTCTGGACGTATTGCCAGGCCCCAAGGGGCGCGGGAACGGCGCGGTCGGTCAACGGACGGCCTCCAACATGTTCAGCGCCGCCCAACGGGTGGCAAGAAAGCCCACCGCAGCCGAGATCAGCGGGATGGACAGCGGCATCAGCCAGTCCCAGCCCTGAAAGCCGAGGCCGGTCAAAAACCCGCCTGCCGCGCTGGCGTCGGGCAGGATCGAGACCGCGCCCACGCCCAGCACCGTCCCGATGGCCGAACCGATGGCGGCACGGCGGGTAAAGCGGCGCACGAAGGCGGTGGCGATGGTCAGATCGCGCGCCCCGATCAGGCGCAGGACGCGGATGACCTGGCCATTGGCAGCCAATGCCGCCTTGGCCGCCAGCGTGATCATGGCCGCCGAAGCCGCGGTGATCAACAGCAGCGACACGATCCCCAGCATCCGCAGCCGCTTGGCCGCCGACACCAGCGGGCGGCGCCATTCGGTGTGATCGTCAAGAATGGCGCCCGGCACTTCGGCCTCGAGGCGCAGGCGCAGCCCTTGGGCGTCGAAATCGTCGCCTTGGATGGGCAGGTCGATCAGGGCCGGCACCGGCAGGGCATCGACCGGCATGTCGGGGCCGAACCAGGGTTCCAGCAGCTTGGCCAACTCGTCTTGCGGCAGCTGGCGCGGTTCGCCCGTGCCGGGGGTGGTGCGCAGCAGTTGCAGCGCCGATTGGACCTGCCCGTCCTGCTGATCGGCCGGCGCGCTGATGCGTACCGTGACCGAGCCCGCAAGCTGGGTGGACCAATGATCTGCCAGCCGCCCCGTCGCCAGCGCCAGCGCCAGCGCAAAGACCGCCAGAAACGCCATCGCGCCCGCCGAGAACAACGTCAGCTGCGCGGTAAAGCCCGTCGGCGGCACGATGCGGTCGCCCTTGCCACCTTCGTCACGCAGCAGGCTTCTGCCAAGGGTGATCAGGTTCAGTGCCAAAGATTTGCTCCGTTTCACAGATCGGCCCCCGCCAGCTGAAGGTTCCCGCCCGAAATGCGCAGCACCCGCGCCGTCACCTGCGCCTTGGTGGCGCGGATCAGGTTCAGGTCGTGGGTCGCGACCAGCACGGTCTTGCCCGATTTGTTCAACTCGATCAGCAACTGCATCAGGCGCATGGACATGTCCCAATCTAGGTTGCCGGTCGGTTCATCCGCCAGGATCAGGTCCGGCGACAGGATCACCGCCCGCGCCAGCGCCGCGCGTTGACGTTCGCCCCCCGACAGCGACGGCGGCAGCGCGCGTGCGTGCTGCGACAGCTGAACCCAGCCCAGAAGGTCGCGCAGGGCGTCCATGTCCACGGGTTCATGCGCCACGCTCAGCGGCAGGGCGACGTTTTCGGCCACCGGCAGATGGTCCAGAAACTGGGGCTCCTGATGGACCACGCCCACGCGGCGGCGCAGGTCTGAAATATCGTCGCGCGACAGATCGCGCATCTCATGGCCGAAGGCCGTCATCTGTCCCGCCGTCGGCAGCAGATCGGCATAGCACAGACGCAGCAGCGTCGTCTTGCCCGACCCCGACGGCCCCGTCAGGAAGTGGAACATGCCCGGCTGCAGACTGAGCGTCATCCCCGACAACAGTTCGGCCCTGCCGTGATAGCCGAACCCGACATCCCGCATCTCGATCAAGCGCCACCTCTTTTCCGTTTCAGCCCGTCTTTCGCGGAGCATTTGCATCCGGCGCGTCTTGGAAGCCGGACCTGCGCTTGATAGAACAGCCACAAGACGATTGCGAGGGTGGCATGGCTGAATTTAGGTTGAACTGTCCGGGGTGCGGCGCGGAATATGTCGTCCCGCAGGATGCGATCCCCGCAGCCGGCCGCGAAGTCGAATGCAGCCGCTGCGAACGTGTCTGGCAGGCGCAGCGTCCCAAGGACCCGTCACGTCCGCTGGACCTTGCGGATTTCACCGCCCATCTGCCCGGCGATCGGGATGAGGCCCCCGCGCCGCTGCGTCCCGCCAGCAAGCGGCTGTCGCCCGACGTGCTGGACATCCTGCGCGACGAGGTCGAACACGAACGCCGCCTGCGCGCCGCCGAGGAGGACCCCGATGCCCCCCGCCCCGCAGTCTCGGACAGCCCCATGGCCGAAAACGACTGGCCCGCGACCACGGTGACCCTGCCCGCGCAGAAATCCGACGACAACGGAGCGCGGCGTTCCACCACGCCGACGGTCATCCGGCATCTGCCGCACCGCAGCCCTTCCCCACAGCCCACCCCGAAGCCCGCCTCACAGCGTTCCGAACCAACGCCCAAGCCTGCAGTAAAGCCCCGAACCGTCCCCACCAGTGACATTCTGCCCGAAACCGCCCCGCAGTCCCGCGCGGCGCGGGGGTATGGGACGGGGTTCGGCATCTCGATGCTGGTGACGGCGGCCCTGTTGGCGCTGTATCTGGCGACCCCGATGATGGCCGCCAAGGGGTTGCCGCTGGCCGATCAGCTAAGTGGTATGCGGGCCGAGGTCGATCAGGCCCGCCAATGGCTGTCGGCCACGCTGATCCCGCGATAAGGTGCGGAACCAAGCGCCCTAGAACTGGTCCCCAAGCCGGTCCAGATAGTCCAGTTCCGCAGCCGAGCGCCCCGGATCGCCCATCCTGCGACGGATTTCATCCAGCAGGTCCTTGGCACGCGCAGCGGGGTTCTGGCCCGGGCCGTCAACGCCCTCTCCGGTGATCTGGTTGGTGCCGGTCGGCTGCTGGCGGCCAAGCGGGTCGGTCCCCGGATCGCCGCCGGCCTGACCGCTGCCATCCGCACCGCCGGTCTGACCCTGCTGCCCCTGTTCACCACGCTGGCCCTGCTGACCCTGTTCGGCCAGCATATCGCCCATGGATTGCATGCCGTCGCGCATCGACTGGATGGCATCGGCCTGCCGCTGCATGGCGGTGCCGGTGTCGCCATCGCGCAGGGCCTGCTCGGCCTCCTCCATGGCGCGACCGGCATCGTCCAGGCGGTCGCGGGCCTGATCGCCGCGTTCCGAGCCCTGACCGGGCAGCAATTCGCGCTGGCGGTCCAGATCGTCGCGCAGGGCCTGCTGGCGGTCGGCCAACTCGCCGGTATCGCCCGGCTGACCTTCGCGGAACTGGCGCTGCGCCTCGCGGAAGGCTTCGTCGGACAGCTGCTGCTGGTCGCGCAGGGTGTCGGCCAGCCGGTTCATCGGCTGGCTGCCCTGCGATCCTTCACCCTGCTGACCCTTGGACTGCCGCACCTGCAGGTTTTCCATCATGCGGTTGAACTGTTCCAGCAGCTGCTCGGCCTCGGCCATGCGGCCTTCGTTCATCAGGCGCTGGATTTCCTCCATCATCTGCTGGATCTGGTCGCCGGTGATCTGCTGGCCCTGTTCCTGCTGCTGGTCGGGGCTGTCGGCTTCGGGTGCCTCGCTCTGCTCGGCCAGCATGCGGGTGTAATCCTGCGTCGCGTCGCGCAGCTGGTCCATCAGCTGCTGGATTTCATCGGGGCTGGCGCCGTTGCGGATGGCCTCGGACAGCTTTTCCTGCGCGTCGCGCATGGCCTGCAGCGCATCCGACAGCCCGCCATCCTCAAGCTGGACGGCAGCCTCCCACAGGGCCTCGGCAAGGCGGTCGCGGGTCTGGACCGAGAACTCCGCCCCCTCCAGCAACCCGACGGCGCCGCGCAATTCGTCGTACAGCTCGTCTTCGACGAAGCCTTCGGGCTGCCAGGTCAGGGCGCGCAGGATTTCCGCGCTGCGGGGGGCATTGGCGCGCGCCCACAGCAGATCGCGGCGCATCTCGATCAGCGATGCCGCCAGCGGGTTGAAGAAACGCCGCCCCGGCAGCGGGGTCGCCTGCGGGTCCGACTGGCCCGTCTGATCGATCCCGTCCTGCGCCCGCAGTGTCAGCATGACCGGCAGGTTCGCCCAAGGATGGCGGGACAGGTCCTGCACCAGCTGCCCCGAGACATCGCGGCGATCGCGCGAGGGCAGCGGCAGGTCCAGCCGGATCGGATCACGTGGATCCGGGTCGACGGCCAGACCAAAGCGACGGTCCACGCGGCCCATATCCAGCGCGATCACCGCCTGCGCACTGGCCAGCCCGTGGTCGTCGCTGGCGGTGAAATCCTGCATCATCCGCCCGTCCGCACGACGCGAGGCTGCCTGCCCCGGCGCGATGCTGGGCGGCAGATCGGGCAGGACCGTGATGTCGAAACGCCGGTCCGCGACCTGCAAAAACCCCGAGGCCTCGGCGCGGATCACCACCGCCTGCGGATCGTCGCCCTGCAGCGGGCCGATGTCCTGTTCCAGCGGCTGGTCGTCGCCATAAAGACGCAACTGCACGAGGCTGCCCTTGGGCAGTTCCAGCGCGTCCGCGCGCAGGGCGTTCAGATAGATGGTCGGGCGGCGGGTATAGGCGGGCGGCTCGGCCCATCCTTCCCACGCGGGGGCGGTCTCGGTGGTCTGTTGCGGGGCCATGCGCGGGGCAACGGTAGCGGCGATCGCGCCGATCCCCTGCCCCAGCTGCCCCGTGCCGCCGAAGATCAGCGCCATGACCAGCGCCACCAGCGCGACCAGCCGCAGGGCCAGCGGATCACGGCGTGCCAGCTGGGCGTCGGGGGGCACGGCACGCGCGGATCGCGCCGCCTGCCGCATCTGTGCCAGATGGGCCTGCCACAGCGCCCCCTCGCCGCCGATGGCCGCGCGGTCGGACAGGGCGGTCAGCGGGCGTCCGGGCAGGCTGCGGTCCAGCCGCAGCAGCGCATCGCGGGGGCCCAGACGTCGCGCACGGATACCGCCCATCACCGCCGCGGCGATGATCGCCGCCAGCCAGATCCCGGCGATCCATGGCAGGACGGCAAGCGGCATGATCTGCGCCGCGCCAAGGGCCAGCGCGGCAAATCCAAGCGCCAGCAATGCAGCCAAGGGCCAGAAGGCAGCGGCCATGCGCTCCCATGCCATGCCCCACCGCGTCAATGTCAGCGCGCGGGTCACGGATCTGCCGATGTCTGCCGGAATAGCGCCCTTGGCCCGGGGGCCATCAGCCTCCGGCAGTTCGGTTTCGTTCTGACGCCCGATCAAAGCCATTCCGGGATGCTATCCCGGGCCAGCATTTCCTCAAACGTCGGACGTGCGCGGATGACGGCGAAGTGATCCCCGCTGACCAGCACCTCGGGGACCAGCGGGCGGGAATTATATTCGGAAGCCATCACCGCCCCGTAAGCCCCCGCCGAGCGGAAGGCGATCAGATCGTCCGCCGCCATTTCGGGCAGCTGCGCGCCCTTCTGGAAGGTGTCGCCCGATTCGCAGACCGGACCCACCACGTCATAGAGCTGGACGGATGCCGCCACGGCAGGTTCGACAACCGGCACGATGTCATGATGTGCGCCATACATCGCAGGGCGCAGCAGGTCGTTCATGGCCGCATCGACGATCAGGAAGTCGCGATCCTCGCCATTCTTGACATAGATGACCTTGGACAGCAGCACGCCCGCATTGCCGACGATGTTGCGACCCGGTTCGATCTCGATCTCGCAGCCCAGATCGCCGACGGTCTCGCGGATGACCTGACCGTATTCCAACGGCAAGGGCGGGGCGTTGTTGTCGCGGCGATAGGGAATGCCCAGGCCGCCCCCCAGATCAAGGCGGGTGATCGTATGCCCGTCCTCGCGCAGCGTGCGGGTCAGTTCGGCCACCTTCAGATAGGCGGCGCGGAAAGGCTCCAGATCGGTCAGCTGGCTGCCGATATGCACATCGACGCCGACGACCTGAAGCCCCGGCAGGGTCGCCGCCTCGGCATAGACCTCGCGCGCACGGGCGATCGGAATGCCGAACTTGTTTTCCGACTTGCCAGTGGCGATCTTCTCATGGGTCTTGGCATCGACATCGGGATTGACCCGGATGGCGATGGGCACGGTCACGCCCAGACCATGGGCCACACGCGACAACACGCGCATTTCCGGTTCGGATTCGACATTGAACTGGCGGATGCCGCCGCGGATGGCCAAGGCCATTTCGTCCTCGGTCTTGCCGACGCCGGAAAAGACGATGCGGTCGCCCGGCACGCCCGCCGCCTTGGCGCGCAGGTATTCGCCGCCCGACACGACATCCATGCCCGCGCCCAGATCGCCCATCAGCTTGAGCACGGCCAGATTGCTGTTCGACTTGACCGCAAAGCAGACCAGATGGTCGGTCCATTCCAGCGCCTGCCGGAACAGGCCGAAATGGCGAGCCAGCGTGGCCGCGGAATAGACATAGACGGGCGATCCGACCTGATCCGCGATGCGCGACAGCGGGACGTCTTCGGCGTGCAATTCGCCGTTCTGATACTGGAAATGATCCATTACAGCTGCGCCGAGACGCCGACGCGGGCATCGCCGCTGATGGTCACGCCGCTTTTGGCGGGCTTTTGCGCGGGACGTTCCGGCGCGCCATCGACACCGCAGGCGGCCAGCGCCAGAACGGCCAACAGGGACAGACGGATCATCATGCCAGTTTCTCCTTCCAACGGGCGATCTGGGCGCGCACCTGATCAGGCGCGGTCCCGCCATAGCTTTGGCGCGAGGCGACCGAGTTGTGGACGCCCAGCACGCTGAACACATCCTGCGTGATGTCACCATGAACCGATTGCATGTCCGCCAGCGTCAGGTCGGGCAGATCGATGCCCTTGTCTTCGGCCATGGCGACCAGCGATCCGGTGACGTGATGGGCATCGCGGAACGGAAGGCCCAATTCGCGCACCAGCCAGTCGGCCAGATCGGTGGCGGTGGAAAAGCCGGTCGCTGCGGCGGCTTCCAGATTGGCGGTATTCGCGGTCAGATCCGACAGCATCCCCGACATGGCAGCCAGGGCCAGCATCAGGTGGTCGGCGGCGTCGAAGACCTGTTCCTTGTCTTCCTGCATATCCTTGGAATAGGCCAAGGGCAGGCCCTTCATCACCGTGAACAGCGCAACCGTCGCCCCCAGGATACGACCGATCTTGGCGCGGATCAGTTCGGCGGCGTCGGGATTGCGCTTTTGCGGCATGATCGACGAACCTGTGGACCATTTGTCCGACATCGACACAAAGCGGAACTGGGCAGATGACCAGATCACCAGCTCCTCGGCCAGCCGCGACAGGTGGACGGCGCAGATGGAGGCTGCGGACAGGAACTCCAACGCGAAATCACGGTCGCTGACGGCATCAAGGCTGTTGGCCATCGGACGGTCGAACCCAAGCGCCTGCGCGGTGGCATGACGGTCGATGGGATAGCCGGTGCCCGCCAGCGCCGCTGCGCCAAGGGGCGATTCGTTCATGCGGGCGCGGGCATCCTGGAACCGCGACAGATCGCGTCCGAACATTTCGACATAGGCCATCATGTGATGCCCCCATGTGACCGGCTGCGCGGTCTGAAGGTGGGTGAAACCGGGCATGACCCAATCGGCGCCAGCCTCGGCCTGTGTCATCGCGGACCCGATCAGGGCGCGCAGGCCGCTGATGGCGGCGTCGCATTGGTCGCGGACCCACAGGCGGAAATCGGTGGCGACCTGATCGTTGCGCGACCGGCCCGTGTGCAGACGACCTGCAGGTTCGCCGATGATTTCCTTCAACCGGGCCTCGACATTCATGTGAATGTCTTCCAGCGCGGTCTTGAAGGGGAAATCTCCGCCCTCGATCTCTGACAAGACGGTGAGCAGGCCTTCCCTGATGGCGCTGGCATCGTTATCGCTGATGATGCCTTGTGCTGCCAGCATGGCGGCATGGGCCCGGCTGCCCGCGATATCCTGGGCGTAGAGCCGTCGGTCGAAACCGATCGAGGCGTTGATCGCCTCCATGATCGCATCGGGTCCGGCGGCAAAGCGCCCGCCCCACATGCTGTTGGCGGCATCAGTGCTGTCGGGCCGGTCGGTCATATGTCAGTCCTTCGGAGGTCACATGCTGCGTTCCGCCCTGCTTTATACGGCACTTGTTTTCGGTGCAAACACCGCCTTTGCCGAAACCCCGGATTGGCAGGCCGCCAAGGACGGCGGGTTGCCGAAACTGGTGGTGACCGAAGACGCCGCCCCCATCAGCGAAACCGAATTTACCGACATCGACGGCGGCACCCACACTCTGGCCGATTATCAGGGTCAGGTCGTGCTGCTGAACTTCTGGGCCACATGGTGTGCGCCCTGTCGCGAGGAAATGCCCGCGCTGGACCGGCTGCAGGCCGAACTGGGGGGTGACGACTTTCAGGTCGTGACCATCGCCACGGGCCGCAACGCCCCGGCCCGGATCCGGTCGTTCTTCGACGAGGTCGGTGTCGAAAACCTGCCGATCCTGCTGGACCCGCGCCAGATGGTCGCCCGCGACATGGGCGTCGTCGGCCTGCCGGTCAGCGTGCTGATCGACCGTGATGGGACCGAGGTCGCGCGCTATCTGGGCGATGCCGAATGGGATTCGGATGTGGCCAAGACACTAATCACCCAGCTAACAGCGCCTTGACTGCGTCATGCCGGTGGCAGGGGATGATGTGGTCGTTCACCATCCCCGTCGCCTGCATGAAGGCATAGGTGATGACCGGCCCGCAGTAGTTGAAGCCGCGCTTTTTCAGCGCCTTGGACATTGCGATCGATTCGGGGGTGGCGGTCGGCACGCTGGCCATGTCGGGCCACGCATTCTGGATGGGCGCGCCTCCGACGAACGACCACAACCAAGGGGCGAAGCCTTGGTCCGCGTCGATTTCCAGAAACAGGCGGGCGCTGCGGACGGTCGAGGTGATCTTGCCGCGGTGGCGCACGATGCCGGGATTGGTCAGCGCGCGGTCGATACGAGCCTCGTCCCACAGGGCGACGCGGGCTGGGTCGAAGCCGTCGAATTCCTGCCGGAATGCCGGGCGTTTGCGCAGGATCGTGATCCAGCTGAGCCCCGCCTGAAACCCGTCCAGCACCAGCTTTTCCCACAGCGCGCGGCTGTCATGTTCCGGCACGCCCCAATCGGTATCGTGATAATCGACGTAAAGCGGGTCACTGCCGCACCAGCTGCAACGAGCAAGCATCCGTTAACCCTGAGTTGAGAAAACACTGACGATTCACCGCAGATTAAGTCATCATGGCCAGACTGCAAGCAGAGCAGACAGAATGGGGCCCGCCGTGAGCGACAGATACCAGAACAACAGTTCGCCGCTGGAAGATGCAATCCGACTTCAGGATCGCGTCACCCTTTCGGCCGTGGCCGCCGCCGTGGAAAAGGCCAGCGCCGTACTGGCGTTCCAGCCGATCGTGCAATCGCAAAGCACCAAGGCCGCCGCCTTTTACGAAGGGCTGATCCGCATCATCGACGACAGTGGCCGCCTTGTCCCGCTGCGCGATTTCATGCCCCAGGCCGAAACCACCGAACTGGGCCGCAAGATCGACTGCCTGTCGCTGTCGCTTGGACTGAAGACGCTGGTTGAGGATCCCTCGCTGCGGCTGTCGATCAACATGTCGGCACGTTCGATCCAATACCCCGACTGGATCAACACCCTGCGGCGCGGCATTTCCGACGACCCGATGGTGGGCGAACGGCTGATCCTGGAAATCACCGAAAGCTCGGCCATGGGTATGCCGAACGAAGTGCAGAACTTCATGGCCGAGGTTCAGGGATACGGCATCAGCCTGGCGCTGGACGACTTCGGCGCGGGCTATACCTCGTTCCGCTATCTGCGAGACTTCTGCTTCGACATGATCAAGATCGACGGACAGTTCATCCGTGCCATCGCAGCCAACCCCGACAACCAGATCCTGACACGCGCGCTGCAATCCATTGCCCATCATTTCGACATGTTCACCGTCGCCGAATTGGTCGAAACCGCCGATGACGCCAGCTTCCTGATCGACCTTGGGATCGACTGTCTGCAGGGCTATTACTTCGGTGCGCCGACCATCGCGCCGCCGTGGAAAAAACCACCCTCGCGTGCGGTGCGCTGAGAAGGGTCGCGGTTTCGGTGCTTGACGTTACGTCCTGAAACAGCATCCTGACCCCTGAAGGTCGGCCCGTCCGACCGCCTAGGGAAGGAGCCTACCATGTCCAAAGCCGTCATCGTCTCTGCCGCACGCACGCCCGTCGGCAGCTTTATGGGCGCATTCGCGAACGTTCCGGCACATGATCTGGGTGCCGCCGTTCTGAAAGAGGTCGTCGCCCGCGCCGGTGTCGATCCCGCCGAGATCAGCGAAACCATCCTGGGCCAGGTTCTGACGACGGCTCAGGGCCAGAACCCCGCCCGTCAGGCGCATATCAATGCAGGCCTGCCGCAGGAATCTTCGGCATGGCTGATCAACCAGGTCTGTGGTTCGGGCCTGCGTGCCGTGGCGCTGGCAGCCCAGCAGGTCATTCTTGGCGATGCCAACATCGTGCTGGCCGGCGGTCAGGAAAGCATGTCGCTGGCCCCGCACGCCGCCTATCTGCGCGCTGGCCAGAAAATGGGCGACATGCAGATGATTGACACCATGATCCGCGACGGCTTGTGGGATGCCTTCAACAACTATCACATGGGTCAGACGGCGGAAAACGTCGCCGACCGCTGGTCCATCAGCCGCGACCAGCAGGATGAATTCGCCGTTGCATCCCAGAACAAGGCCGAGGCCGCGCAGAAGGCCGGACGCTTTGCCGATGAGATCGCGGCCTATACCGTCAAAACCCGCAAGGGAGAGACCGTCGTCGATCAGGACGAATACATTCGCCACGGCGCGACCATGGACGCGATGCAGAAACTGCGCCCCGCCTTTACCCGCGACGGCACGGTGACCGCCGCCAACGCATCCGGCCTGAACGACGGCGCGGCTGCCGTGATGGTCATGTCCGAAGAAGAAGCGAACCGCCGTGGCCTGACCCCACTGGCTCGCATCGCCTCTTATGCCACCGCCGGTCTGGACCCGGCCATCATGGGCACCGGCCCGATCCCCGCCAGCCGCAAGGCGTTGGAAAAGGCCGGCTGGTCGGTCGGTGATCTGGATCTGGTCGAGGCGAACGAAGCCTTCGCGGCCCAAGCTTGCGCCGTGAACAAGGACATGGGTTGGGACCCGTCCATCGTGAACGTCAACGGCGGCGCGATTGCCATCGGTCACCCGATCGGCGCTTCGGGGTGCCGCGTGCTGAACACCCTGCTGTTCGAAATGAAGCGCCGCGACGCCAAGAAGGGTCTTGCCACCCTGTGCATCGGCGGCGGCATGGGCGTCGCCATGTGTCTGGAACGCTAAGCCAATATCCGGCGCGCAATTTTCTTGCGCGCCGATTTTCGTCTGTGTAGCAATATTTCAAAGGTTCAATAAACGGGGGGATATCCATGTCGAAAGTCGCTTTGGTTACTGGGGGGTCGCGGGGGATCGGCGCCGCCATCAGCAAGGCCTTGCAAGACGCGGGCTATGTTGTTGCCGCCAACTATGCAGGCAATGACGAAGCTGCTAAGTCCTTTACCGATGAAACCGGCATCAAGACCTTCAAATGGTCGGTTGCAGATTACGACGCTTGCGCGGCTGGTATCGCTCAGGTCGAAAGCGAGCTTGGCCCGGTCGAAGTGCTGATCAACAACGCGGGCATCACCCGTGACGCCATGTTCCACAAGATGACGCCGCAGCAGTGGAAAGAGGTCATCGACACCAACCTGACCGGCGTTTTCAACATGACCCACGTGGTTTGGGGCGGCATGCGCGACCGCAAGTTCGGACGCGTCATCAACATCAGCTCGATCAACGGGCAAAAGGGTCAGGCCGGCCAGGCGAACTATTCCGCGGCCAAGGCGGGCGATCTGGGCTTTACCAAGGCGCTGGCGCAGGAAGGTGCACGGGCGGGCATTACCGTCAACGCCATCTGCCCCGGCTATATCGGGACCGAGATGGTCCGCGCCATCCCCGAAAAGGTGCTGAACGAACGCATCATTCCGCAGATCCCCGTCGGTCGTCTTGGCGAACCCGAGGAAATCGCCCGCGCCGTCGTCTTTCTGGCGGCCGAGGATGCGGGCTTCATCACCGGCTCGACCCTCAGCGCGAATGGCGGTCAGTTCTTCGTGTGATCGACCCTGAAACGAAAGCGGCCCGCGCATTTTGCGCGGGCCTTGTCATGAATATGTTTCTGTTCAACGGGATCAGTTTGCAAGTCGGGTAATTTCTTCCTTGATGCGCATTTTCTGGCGTTTCATCTGGGAAATCTCCAGATCCTTGGTGCCGGGACTTTTCTGTGCCCTTTCAACGGCATCAGAGAGGTTTTGGTGTTTCTTGCGAAGTTCCTCGACATGAGAAGCAACCGTCATTACGTCCTCCTTGGCTATGTTCGTCGAACCTGTTGATTGCAGCACACCACGACGATTTTGTCACGGGACTTTTGCAATTCCTGTCCGGATCGGCGGCGTGCAGCTTGGGTCCGTTGCGGTCAATCAAAGCCGCGCATGGGACAGGCGGTCGGGCATTAAGAAAGCCGTCTGCAGGTCAGTCATCCAGCCCGTTGTCGCGCAGGATCGCGCGGGCGGCGAATTCATCGCGGTCTGCCACCATCAGACGTGCGGGCAGGATGCCGATCGAACCTTCAAGAACGCTCATGTGCTGGTCCATCTGGAAGGGGACGATGCCCTCGGCCTCCAGCAGGCTGGTGGCAGCGGACATGCGCACGGGATCATTGCTGCGAAAAAGCTCTTTCATGGCAGGGACGTTAAGCCGCGGTTGCGAAATTGTCGATGGCATGGCAATGCAGGGCCGCAGATACGGGATTATGCCATGACTTTGCAGGAAAACGTCCGCAAACCGCTGGACCGGCTGTCGGAAGCGCTGAGCGATGAAATGGGGGCGGTGAACGCCCTGATCCGGGACCGCATGGCCAGCCGCCACGCGCCCCGCATCCCCGAGGTGACCGCCCATCTGATCGAGGCCGGCGGCAAGCGCCTGCGCCCCATGCTGACGCTGGCTGCGGCCAAGATGGTCGGCTATGGCGGGCCTTATCACATCCATCTGGCCGCCACGGTCGAATTTATCCACACCGCCACCTTGCTGCACGACGATGTCGTCGATGAAAGCAGCCAGCGCCGCGGGCGTCCAACGGCGAACCTGCTGTGGGACAACAAATCCAGCGTGCTGGTCGGGGATTACCTGTTCGCCCGCAGCTTCCAGCTGATGGTCGAGCCCGGCAACATGCGCACGCTGGAGATCCTGGCCAATGCCAGCGCCACCATCGCCGAGGGCGAGGTGTTGCAGCTGACCGCCGCGCAGGATCTGGCGACGACCGAAGACATCTATATCCAGGTCGTGCGCGGCAAGACGGCGGCGCTGTTTTCGGCCGCGACCGAGGTCGGCGGCGTGATCGCCGATGCCCCCGCCGATCAGGTGCAGGCGCTGTTCGATTACGGCGACGCGCTTGGGATCGCCTTCCAGATCGTCGACGATCTGCTGGACTACGGCGGGGCGACGGAAACCATCGGCAAAAATGTCGGTGACGATTTCCGCGAACGCAAGCTGACCCTGCCGGTCATCAAGGCCGTGGCCAAGGCTGACGCCGAAGAACGCGCCTTCTGGTCGCGCACCATCGAAAAGGGCGATCAGCGCGATGGCGATCTGGAACAGGCGCTGGCCCTGCTGGCCCGCCACGGTGCGATGGATGCCGCCCGCAATGATGCGCTGGCATGGACGGCAAAGGCCAAGACGGCGTTGCAGACCCTGCCGGAACATCCGATCCGCGACATGCTGACCGATCTGGCCGATTTCGTGGTCAGCCGCGTCACCTGACAGCCATCCCTTATGAATTCCGACGCCCGGACCCGCAAAGGTCCGGGCGTTTTTCATTGCTCCCCCTGAAACGCGGAAGGGGCGAGCCGCTTGCGCGACCCGCCCCCTCTCCGGGAAGAGACCTTGAATGGCTTGGGGTTACTTGGCCTGGACGAAGTCGGGATAGGCCTCCATGCCCATTTCCGAAATATCCAGCCCGCTGATCTCGGCTTCCTTGCTGACGCGGATGCCCATGGTCACCTTCAGCACCGTCCAGACGATGAAGCTGACGATAAAGACGAAGGCACCGACCGAGAAGACACCGATGGCCTGCGTGACGAAGCTGGTGCCGTCGTTGGTGGCAGGAACGATCATCGTGCCCCAGATGCCCGCGACCAGGTGGACCGGGATGGCGCCGACGACATCGTCGATCTTCAGCTTGTCCAGCATTGGGACCACGAAGACGGCCAGCGCACCACCGACACCACCGATCAGGATCGAGGCGAAGACGGTCGGGGTCAGCGGTTCCGCGGTGATGGCGACCAGACCGGCCAGCGCGCCGTTCAGCACCATGGTCAGGTCGATCTTGCCGTACAGCAGCTGCGTCACGATGATCGCGGCAACGGCACCGCCCGATGCGGCCATGTTGGTGTTGACGAAGATGCGGCTGACGTCGGCGGCATCATTGACCGAGCCGATAGCCAGCTGCGATGCACCGTTGAAGCCGAACCAACCCAGCCACAGGATGAACGTGCCCAGGGTCGCCAGCGCCAGGTTCGAACCGGGCATCGGCTGCATGCGGCCGTCGGGACGGTATTTGCCCGAACGTGCGCCCAGAACGATCGCGCCTGCCAGGGCCGCAAAGCCGCCTGCCGCGTGAACCAGCGTCGAACCTGCGAAGTCCGAGAAGCCCATTTCCGACAGGAAGCCGCCGCCCCACTGCCAGCTGGCTTCCATCGGATAGATCACGCCGGTCAGGACGACGGTGAAGATCAGGAAGGGCCACAGCTTGACGCGCTCGGCCAGGGTGCCCGACACGATGGATGCGGTGGTGGCGCAGAACATCAGCTGGAAGAAGAAGTCCGAACCGGCCGAATATCCGTCTTCGGCATTGCCGGTTCCGACGGCATCGATGCCCTTGGGGCTGAAGATCTCGCCGACGATGCCGCTGACCGTCCAGTCGGCCGGATACATCAGGTTATAGCCGATCATCCAGTACATGATGCCCGCAATGGCGAACAGAGAGATGTTCTTGAACAGCTGCGTGGTCACGTTCTTGGAACGAACCAGGCCCGCTTCCAGCATGGCAAAGCCAGCGGCCATCCACATGACCAGGAAGCCGCCCATCAGGAACAGCAGCGTGTTGAAGATATAGACGACATCCGCGCTGACTGCGGCAGCCGCCTCCGCGGGCGCCGCGGCATCCTGCGCGGCGGCGGGGAACGCTGCCAACGTCGCAAGTGTCGCGATGAGCGGAAGGGTCTTGTTCATGTGATTAAACCTCGCTTCGTGCCGCAGCCGCCGGTCCGGCTGCCATCGCCCCTTTCATGTGCAATTCCACCGCGTCGGCAAAGATTGGCGCAGGGTCGGATCGCGCATAAACCGCCCCTGCCCGATATGCAGGCGCGGAATCGGGCAAAAGCCCATAAAGAAGGCAGCTTATGTCCGCAGGGCCGCCCTTGCTGCCTGCACGCTGTGCAGCAGTCCCTTGCAGCATCGCGGCTTGCAGCAGCATGGTTCCGCCCCCCGTCATCACGGATTGGTCACCCCAATTCCCCTGATGGCAAACATGTTGTAGGCTGGGCGCAATCTCGGCCGGATCAACCGGCATGGCAAAGACGCAGGCATCCTAGGCATGAAAAGACCCACCGGAACCCCGACCCGCACGGGCAAAAGCCCTGTTGCCGACAAGCGCAACCTGTCGGACGACAAGACCGGAACCCAGCAGCGCAAGGTCACCCGTCACAAGAACCGCAAACCCCGCCGCGGCGGCATCTTTGGCTGGATCGCGGCGCTGGTGACCTTGGTCTGGCGAGTCGTCTGGGGGTCGCTGTGGCGGCTGGCCATGGTCGTCACCCTGATCATCGGCGCAGCTACCGCTTATTTCTATGTCAGCCTGCCCGAAGCGTCCGAGCTGTTCGACGGGCGCGCGCGCGGCAGCGTTACCATGCTGGACCGCGACAAGCGCGTCTTCGCGTGGCGCGGGGAAACATTCGGTGCGGTGAACAGCGAAAAGATCGCGCCGGTGCTGAAGCAGGCCGTGATCTCGACCGAGGACCGCCGCTTCTTCCGCCACTTCGGCGTCAGCCCGCGCGGCATTGCCAGCGCCATCAAGATCAACCTGGCCGCCGGACGCGGGCCGCTGGACGGCAACGGCGGTTCCACCATCACCCAGCAGGTCGCCAAGCTGCTGTGCCTGGGCGAGACCTTCGACCCCACCCGCTTCAAGAATGAGGCCGAGTTCGAGGCCGACTGCCGGTCGGGCGGCGTCTGGCGCAAGATCAAGGAGGTCCCCTATGCCTTCGCGATGGAAGCCAAGTACAGCAAGGACGACATCCTCAACATCTATATGAACCGGTCCTATCTGGGTGCCGGTGCGCGTGGCTTCGAGGCTGCCAGCCAGCGCTACTTCAACCGGCCCGCCAGCGAAGTGAACGCCCAGCAGGCTGCAATGCTGGCGGGTCTGCTGCGCGCGCCCAGTTATTACGCACCGACCGCGAACCTGTCACGCAGCCAGAGCCGCGCCGACACCGTTCTGGGCCTGATGCACGAAGAAGGCTATCTGGATGATCAGGAACTGACGCAGGCCCGCGCCAATCCCGCCGAACTGTCGCAGGCCGCCAAGGCCCGTGCGGGGGGCTATTTCGCGGACTGGCTGATGGAATCCGGTCCGGGCTTCCTGACCAGCGAAACCACCGAAGACGTCACCATCACCACGACATTCGACCAGCGCATCCAACGCGCGGCGGAACGGGCGCTGAAGCGGATCTTCGATGAAAAGGTCAAGGACGGTTCGACCGCCGAAGCCGCCGTCGTGGTCATGTCCGCAGACGGGGCCGTGCGCGCCATGATCGGCGGGCGCGACACCACGGTGAACGGCGCCTTCAACCGCGCCAGTCAGGCCAAGCGTCAGACGGGGTCCAGCTTCAAACCCTTCGTCTATGCTGCTGCGCTTGAAGCGGGCTATTCGCCCAGTGACCGGATCGAGGATGGCCCGCTGACCGTTCGCATTCCGGGCGGCAAGAACTGGTCGCCCCAGAACTATACCCGCCGCTATTATGGTCAGGTCACCCTGACCGAGGCGTTGAAGAAATCGCTGAACACCGCCACCATCCGCCTGCAAGAGGTCGTCGGCCGCGACGAGGTCATCCGCGTCGCCCATGATTTCGGCATCGTCAGCAACCTGACCCGCAGCCCCTCGCTTGGTCTTGGCGCATCCGAGGCGACGTTGCTGGAACTGACGGGCGCCTATGCGGGCATCCGCAACGGCGGCACCTCGGTCGCGCCCTACGGTCTGGTCGAACTGAACGTGCAGGGCGACGAACAGCCGCTAATGGGCCAGACCGGCGGTTTCGGCGAACGCGTCATCAGCCAGCGCGCCGCGGGTCAGCTGATCTACATGATGCAGCAGGTGATCGATTCGGGCACCGGCGGTCGCGCCAAGCTGGGCTCGCGTCCGGCGGCGGGCAAGACCGGCACGACCAGCAGCTATCGCGATGCGTGGTTCGTGGGCTTCACCGAACAATATGTGACCGGCGTCTGGATCGGCAACGACGACAACAAACCCCTGACCGGCGTGACCGGTGGCGGTCTGCCCGCCGAGATCTGGCAGGGTGTGATGTCGGAAATCCACGACGGGCTGCCCGAACTGGCCCTGTCCACGGTTTCGCCGGACGGCAGCGGCATCATCATGTCCAGCGGCGGCACCACCCCCAAGGTCGTCACCAGCGGATCGCCCGACGATCCCCTGGCCGCCGCATTGGCAGGCGTAATGAACGGCGTGAACGGCCAGCAGCAGGGTGGCCGCACGATCACCGCACCGGGCGAAGGCGGCGGCAATCCGGCAGCGACCCCTGGCGACAGCAGCGGCGCCAGTTCGGACGATGCGCTGAGCAAGGCCTTGAAGGGCATCCTGTCGGGGAACTGACAGGGCCACCCACCAAAACGACGAAAGGGCACCCCGATGGGTGCCCTTTTTCAATTCCCAGGCCTGTGGGTTGTCAGCCGGCCTGTTGCAGGTCCGCCGCAAGCGCCGCGACATCGCCCTTGCGGCGCGACAGCATCGCCGCCATCTCGGCGCGTTCGCTGGCCAGCATGTTCACGCCTTCGATGATGATGTTGAAATAGAGATCCTTGCCCGAACGGTCCGACACATGCCACTCGACTTCCATGGGCGCGCGACCGTTCAGATGCGCGACCGAAGTAACGGCATAGAAGCTTTTCAACTGCCGCGCGCCGGTCACCTCGATCCGCGACCCGATGAATTCGTGGAAACGTTTGCCGTATTTGCGCCCGATGTATCCCTGGAACGCCTGCTTATAGGCCGCGAAGGTCGCCGCATCGGTCTGGCGGGCAGCAGGCCCAAGGGCCGACCGCGCGATGACGTCGACATCGGCATAGCGGGCAAAGATCGCCTCGAACTGCTGGTACATCGTGGCGGGCGCCTGCCCCGAGTTGATGACCTGATAGACCTCGCCCAAGGACCGGTCGATCAGTGCCCGCGCGCCATTGGCGTCCAGCGCCAGCGCGGGTCGGAAGGGCAGCACCGTCCCGACGCTTGCGCAGGCCAGCAGCCCCAGAAAGCCGCGTCGCCTAGTCCGCATAGGGGTCGATGACATCGGCGTCGTCATAGGGGTCGTAATCTGCACGCTCTTCTCCCAAATCGTGGCGGCGGTTCATCAGCCAGATCAGCCGCGTTTGCGCATAGCTATCCGCACTTCCCTGCAGGATGCCATCCACAGTGTCCCCGAACCGCGCCCGATCACCGGCTTTTGAGGCGACGCGCAGCCCGAAGACCGCGGCGCGGTCCTGACCCTGCAGCAGGTGATACAGCGGATCGATCGCCAGATCGACCACCTGCCCCACGGCGTCGCGCCGTGTTGACGGCCCCAGCACCGGCAGTTCCAGATAGGGCCCTTCGGGGACGCCCCAGACGGCCAGCGTCTGACCGAAGTCGGTGTCGCGTTCGGAAATGCCAAAGCTGTCCATCGCCGGATCGAAGATGCCCCCCAGCCCGAGGGTCGAGTTGATGGCAAAGCGCGACAGGTTCTGTCCTGCGTTCCCCGGCCGCCCCTGCAGCAACCCGTTCACGGATTTGACCGGCAGCGACAGGTTGCGTCCGGCGTTGATGACCATCTGCAACGGCCCGATGGGCGCGTCGGGGTCCACAGGCGCGCTGGAGGCATCGGGGGCGTCCTTGCCGCGCGCCAGATCGGCGATCGGTCCGATGACACGGGAATCCAACCCCTTGTTGAAGGCATGAACACGGCGGTTCTGCGCCTCATAGGGGTCGTTCAGGGTAATTCCGTCCTGCTGAACGGGTGCATCGGCACAGCCGGACAGCAGGGTCAGCGCGGCAATCGCCGTCAAGATCAGGGGGCGCAAAGGAAATCCTAACGGTTCGGTGTCACCATGGCACTGATACGGTTTCCCGCAGGCGCGTGACATCTTGGATACAGGGGCCTTCGGGACAGGCTGGCATAAGCTTGGGGTGGTGATATGGTTGTCACGTTAATGTGGCAAGCCCCGGCTTCGAAACCGGGGAAACGAAGGCGTTAAGATGGCGGTAGGAACTGGAAACCATGACGGGCTGCGCGAATTGCGGCAGGCCCGTGCAACCGGCTGGCAATTGTTCATGGCCGTGGCGGTTTTTTCCGCCGTCGTGAACCTGCTGATGCTGACCGGACCGCTGTTCATGCTGCAGGTCTATGACCGGGTATTGGCGTCGCGATCGGTGGAAACGCTGACGGCGCTGTTTGTACTGGTGGTGTTCCTGTTCCTGCTGATGGGGGTGGTGGACCTGATCCGCAACCGCGTGATGCAACGCGTCGCCGCCCGCTTTCAGGACCGGATCGAGCCACGCGTCTTCAACGCGGCGCTGCGCGAAGGGGCGGTCCGCGGCGACGAATCCGCCGCGACTGCCAGCGGCATGCGCGATCTGGATTCGATCCAGCGGCTGATCGGGTCACCGGTGACGCTGGCGTTCTTCGATCTGCCATGGGCGCCCTTGTTTCTGGGCGCCATCTATCTGTTCCACCCCCTGCTGGGCCTTGTGGCGACGGCGGGCGGTCTGATCCTGGTCATCGCGACCATCGCCAACCGTGGCATGACCAAGCTGCCGTTGCAGCAATCGGCACGCGCCTCGGCGCAGGCGCAGCGCATGGCCGACTTGTATCGTGACGAGGGCGAGGTGATCTGCGCCCTTGGCATGCGCGGCGCCACTCATGACCGCTGGCAGAAGTTCCGCCGCGACGCTCAGGACAATACGGTCCGGGCGGGCGATCTGTCGGGCGGCTTCGGGGTGTTTTCCCGCAGCTTCCGCCTGTTCTTGCAAAGCGCGATGCTGGCGACCGGCGCCTTGCTGGTGCTGCGTCAGGAACTGACGCCGGGGGCGATGATCGCCAGTTCCATCATGATGGGACGCGCCTTGGCACCCGTCGATCAGCTGGTCGGCGGCTGGCCTGCAATTCAGGCTGCGCAGGACGGCTGGCAACGGCTGGGGAAACTGCTGGCCCGCCGCCCCCCCGAGGCCGCGCGCACCCGCCTGCCCCGCCCCGAGGCCGCCATCGACGTGCGCAATCTGGCCGTCGCCCCTCCGGGTGAACAGACCGCGACCCTGCGCGGCATTACCTTCAAGGTTGAGCCGGGCACCGCAGTCGGGGTCATCGGGCCTTCGGGCGCGGGAAAATCCACGCTGGCGCGGGCGCTGATCGGCGCCTGGCCCGTCGGTGGCGGCTTTATCCGGCTTGGCGGCGCGACGCTGGATCAATACGATCCCGACGTGCTGGGCGGGTTGATCGGCTATCTGCCGCAGCAGGTGACGCTGTTTGACGGCACCATCGCGGAAAACATCGCTCGACTGGCGAAGGAACCCGACCCCGAACGCGTGGTGCAGGCGGCCCGCGCCGCAGCCGCCCACCAGATGATCCTGGATCTGCCGCAGGGCTACGACACCCGCATCAGCCAGACCGCGGGTCGCCTGTCGGGCGGCCAGATCCAGCGCATCGGGCTGGCGCGCGCGCTTTATCCCGATCCGGTGATGCTGGTGCTGGACGAGCCGAATTCGAACCTGGACAATCAGGGGTCCGAGGCGCTGAACCAGGCGATCCGCCGGCTGAAGGCGCAGAACGGCGCGATCATCATCATGGCCCACCGCCCCGCCGCCATCAACGAATGTGAAAATCTACTGGTGCTCGAGGCCGGGACCGTCCGTGCCTTCGGCCCGCGTGACAAGGTGCTGCAGCAGATGGTCAAGAACTCGGCCCAGATCATGCAATCGCAGGCGGGCAACCGCGTCGGAGGTGTCGCATGACCGACCGCAACGACAAGCGCTGGTCCGTGCGCACGCCCGTCATCTTCGGCCTGCTGTCCATCATCATTTTGGTCGGTGGCTTCATCGCATGGGCGGTGATGTCGCAGATCTCGGGGGCGGTCGTCGCATCGGGTCAGGTCGAGGTCGAGCAGCAGCGCCAGATCGTCCAGCATCCCGACGGAGGCGTGGTCGAAACCATCGCCGTCAAGGATGGGTCGGACGTCAAGGCGGGCGATCTGCTGCTGGCGCTGGACGGCACGCTGTTGCGCACCGAACACACCATTGTCGAAGGCCAGTACTTCGAGGTTCTGGCGCGTCGTGGCCGACTGGAAGCGGAACGTGGCGATGGCGACAGCGTCACCTTCCCCGAGGAACTGGTCGAGGCCGCCAAGGATGACCCGGCGCTTGCCGATCTGGTCGAGGGTCAGGCCAGCCTGTTCCGCACCCGTCTGGACACCCTGCGCCAGTCGCTGGACCAGCTGAGCAAGCAGAGCGAGCAGATCACCTCGGAAATTGCGGGTATCGATGCCCAGATCGACGCCCTCGCCACGCAGCGCGAACTGATCGGCAAGGAACTGGTCAACCAACAAAGCCTGCTGGACCGCGGGCTGGCACAGGCGTCCCGCGTGCTGGGCCTGCAGCGCGAAGCGGCGCGCATGGACGGGGAGCTGGGATCATTGCAGGCCAACCGCGCCTCGGCCCTGATCCGCCAGACCGAGCTGGAAATCCAGCGCCTGCGACTGGCTGCCGAACGCCGTGAACAGGCCGAGACCGAGCTGCGCGATCTTGGCTATCGCGAGCTGGAACTGGCCGAACGCCGGCGCAGTCTGGTCGAACAGATCAGCCGTCTGGAAATCCGCGCGCCTGTGTCGGGGCTGGTCTACAACATGCAGGTGACGACGCCGCGCTCGGTGATCCGCCCGGCGGACCCGCTGCTGTATCTGATCCCGCAGGATCGTCCGCTGGTCATCGGCGCGCGCGTCCAGACCATCAACATCGACGAGGTTCTGGTCGGACAGCCGGTCGTGCTGCGCTTTGCGGCGTTTTCATCGCGCACCACGCCGGAAATCGACGGCCGTCTGGATCGCGTGTCCGCCGATGCACTGTTGGATGAATCGACGCGCACGCCCTATTACCGCGCCGAGGTTTCCATCCCCCCCGAGGAAATGGAGAAACTGGGCGACCTTGCGCTGGTCCCCGGCATGCCGGTCGAGGTCTACATCCAGACCGGCGACCGCACCCCCATGGCCTATCTGCTGAAACCGCTGGCCGATTACTTCAACCGCGCCTTCCGCGAAAGCTGACGGGCGCGGTTGCCAACCCTCCCTTGGTGACGCAGCCTGCGCATCACCAAGAGGAGGAACCCCATGCTAAGAATACTGTCGCGGCCAGCCAGCCGCCTGATGGAGCGTTGGCTGCCCGACGCCTTCATCTTCGTCATCGTCCTGACGCTGGTGGCCGCCGCCGCCGCCATGCTGACCCAAGGCACCGGCCCCACCGAGCTGGTGCAGATGTGGGGCAACGGCTTCTGGGAACTGCTGCAATTCGCTATGCAGATGTTGTTGGTTCTGGTGACGGGCTTCATTCTGGCGTCATCGCCCCCCGTTCGCCGCATCCTGGCGCGCATCGCGGGGCTGGCACGCAGCCGCGGCTCGGCCATCGTGCTGGTCACGCTGGTGTCGCTGGGGGCGGCTTGGGTGAACTGGGGCTTTGGACTGGTCGTCGGCGCGATCTTCGCCAAAGAGGTCGCCCGTCAGGTCCGCGTCGATTACCGCCTGCTGGTCGCCTCGGCCTATTCAGGCTTTCTGATCTGGCATGGCGGGCTGTCGGGGTCTATCCCACTGACCATCGCCACGCCGGGGCATTTCACCGAAAGCCAGATCGGGGTGATTTCCACCGGACAGACGATCTTTTCGGTCTGGAACCTGGCGATCGTCGTGGCGCTGTTCATCGTCGTCCCGCTGGTCAACCGGATGATGCTGCCGCTGGAGCACGAACAGGTGCTGGTCGATCCCGCGCAACTTCGTGACCCCGACACCGCCCCACGCGCCGTCAACCCCACCCCGGCCGAGCGGTTGGAGACCAGCCCCCTGCTGATGTATCTGATCGGCGTTCCGGGTCTGGCTTGGCTGTTGATGTATTTTTTGGACGGCGGCGCGCTGAACCTGAACATCGTGAACTTCCTGTTCCTGTTCCTTGGCATCATCTGCCACGGGTCCGCCCGCAGCCTGTTGGCGGCGCTGGACGGCGGCGTCCGCGGTGGCGCAGGCATCGTGATCCAGTTCCCCTTCTATGCGGGGATCATGGCGATCATGGTGCAAAGCGGGTTGGCGGCCAGCATGTCGGAATGGTTCGTGTCGATCTCGACCGCGACGACCCTGCCGTTCTGGAGCTTCATTTCCGCCGGCATCGTCAACATCTTCGTGCCCTCGGGTGGCGGTCAATGGGCCGTGCAGGCCCCCGTGATGCTGCCCGCCGCCGAGGCTTTGGGCGCCGATGTCGCCAAGGTGGTGATGGGCGTGGCTTGGGGGGATGCCTGGACCAACATGCTGCAACCCTTCTGGGCACTGCCGATGCTGGGCATCGCCGGGCTGAAGCCGCGCGACATCATGGGTTTCTGCGTGGTCCAGCTGCTGATCAGCGGCGCGGTGATCGGGGCGATCCTGTATTACATCTGACGGACGCGGGGGCCTATGCCCCCACTGTCAGCTTTTCTTGCGCCGCCGCTTGGTGGCGCGCTTGACCTCGGCCAGCCGCGCCTTGGTCGAGACGCGACCCGGCCCGGCGCGACGGCCCTTGCTACGCCCGCGCGGCATCGCCTTGCCGTCCAGCTCCAGCAGTTCCAGCATCAGACCGCCGGTGACGGGGACGGCTTCGGCTAACCTGACGGTGACACGCTGGCCGACGCCGATTTCCAGCCCTGTGTCACTGCCGACTAAAGTGTGCCCATCGGGATCGAAGTGGAAATATTCCTGTCCGATGGCGCGGATCGGAAGCAACCCGTCGGCCCCTGTTTCGTCCAACCGCACAAAGGCGCCGAACTTCTGCACGCCATTGATGCGACCCGTCATTTCCGTGCCGACGCGTTCGGACAGATAGGCAGCTAGATAGCGGTCGGTCGTGTCGCGTTCGGCGGCCATGCTACGGCGCTCGGTCTCGCTGATATGGGTGGCGGTTTCGGACAGCCGTTCGATTTCGTCCGCGTTCAGCCCGTCCTTGCCCCAGCCATGCCCCGCGATCAGCGCCCGATGCACGATCAGGTCGGCATAGCGGCGAATGGGCGAGGTGAAATGCGCATAGCTTTTCAGCGACAGCCCGAAATGCCCGTAATTCTCGGGGTGGTAATAGGCCTGCGTCATCGACCGCAGGGTCGAGATGTTGATCAATTCGTCGAAGTCGGTGTCCTGCGACTGCGCCAGCAGACGGTTCAGGTGGCTGGTGTGCAGCACCTGCCCCTTGGCCAGCGTAAAGCCCGAGGCCTGCGCGACCTCGCGCAGGGCGTCGATCTTGGCAAGGCTGGGCTCCTCGTGGACGCGGAACAGCAGGGGGCGGGACCGTTTGGACAACTCCTCGGCGGCAGCGACATTCGCCAGCACCATGAATTCCTCGATCAGCTTGTGGGCGTCGAAGCGGTCGCGGAATTTCACATCCTTGACGCGGCCATCCGGTGTCAGTTCGATCCGGCGTTCGGGCAGGTCCAGTTCCAGCGGCTGACGACGTTCGCGTGCGGATTTCAGCAGGCCATAGGCATGCCAAAGCGGCGTGATGACGTTATCCATCAGCGGCGCAGTCTGTTCGTCGGGATTGCCATCGGCACCCGCCTGCGCCTGTTCATAGGACAGGCTGGCGCGGCTGTTCATCATCGCGCGCTGGAAATGGTGGCTGACCTTGTTGCCCTGAGCGTCCAGCCGCATCCGCACGGTGATCACGGCGCGATCCACGCCTTCATGCAGCGAACACAAATCGGCGGACAACGCCTCGGGCAGCATCGGCACCACGCGATCGGGGAAATAGCTGGAGTTGCCGCGGTTCCATGCCTCGCGGTCCAGCGCGCTGCCGGTGCGGACGTAATAGGCGACATCGGCGATGGCCACCCAGATGGTCGCACCGCCATCACCCTCGGCTTGTGCGGCAACAGCGTCATCGTGGTCACGCGCATCGGACGGGTCGATGGTGACCAGCGGCAGATCGCGCAGGTCGTCACGGCCCTTCATGGTGGCGGGCTTGGCGGATTCCGCTTCGTTTATGACGGCATCGGGAAATTCGTCGGGGATGCCGTGCTGATGGATGGCGATCAGGCTGACCGCACGCGGGGCCGACGGATCACCCAGGCGGTCGATGATGCGCGCCCAAGGCACGCCCATGCGGTTCTTGGGGCCGACCTGTTCGCCCTGCACCAATTCGCCATTTTCTGCGCCAAGGGTCGCATCGCTGCGGACGCGCCATTCGCGGTCCTGGCCCTTGTCGATGGGCATGATGCGGCCGCCTTCGGTATCCTTGCGGAAGATGCCGGTGATGCGGTTGGGGCTGGCGGTGACGCGGCGGATCAGCCGGGCCTCGTATTGGTATTCCTCGCCCACGACCGGGGCCAGGCGACCCAGGAAGCGGTCGCCGCGCCCCAGGGCCGGGTCGCTTTCGCGCGGGACGTAAAGGATGCGGGGCATCGGGCCTTCGTTGCGCCACTCCATCGGACGCGCGAACAGGTCGCCCGACCCGTCGGGGGCCAGCAGCTCCAGCACCGTCACGGGTGGCAGTTTTTCGGCGTCCAGATAATGTCGGCGGCGGCGTTCAAGCTGGCCTGCGGCCTCAAGCTCCTTCAGCAGGCGCTTGAGGTCGATGCGGGCCGCGCCCTTGATGCCGAAGGCCTTGGCGATGTCGCGTTTGGAATTGGCCTCGGGATGTGCGGCGACCCATTCCAGAATCTGTTCTTTGCTTGGGATCTGGGTCATGTCCTACCTGTCATTTCGGCCCCAACGCTGCCAGGCAGGTCAGAGTTCGCGTGTCATGTCCCGATGCGGGATTCCCGCGTCGTCGTAAACCGGTCCCTGCGCCTGAAAGCCAAGTTTTTCGTAAAAACCGATGGCATGGGTCTGTGCGCCCAGCTTGGCGGTGGTGACGCCGGGATGCGTGCGCAGCACATCCATCGAGGCGCGGATCAGCTGCGCGCCCAGTCCCGTGCCCCGGGCCTGCGGCAGAACGCAGACGCGGCCGATCTTGCCGATATCGCCGCGGATCAGCAGACGGGCGGTGCCGACGGGCACGTCGTCCTGCCATGCCAGCAGGTGGATGGCCTCGCCGTCCAGATCGTCCATTTCATCGGCCTCGGGGACGTTCTGTTCCTCGATGAACACCGTGCGGCGCAGAGCGTGGCAGGCGGCCAGATCGTCGGTCTGTTCGATCCTCATGCGAAATAGCTTTCAAGGATGCGCTGATAGATGGTCTTCAGCTGGTGGATCTGAGCGACGGGCACGCGCTCATCGACCTGATGCATATGGTGGCCCACCAGCCCGAATTCCACAACCGGGCAGTGATCCTTGACGAAACGCGCGTCCGACGTCCCCCCCGATGTGGACAGGACCGGCTGGCGGTTGGTTTCCTGCGTGACGATGCCGCGCACCAGATCGACGAAGGGGCCGGGCTCGGTGATAAACGCTTCGCCTGAGATTGCGGTGGCGACGGTCAGGGTAACGCCGGTGTCGGCAGTGATGCGGGCGGCGCGTTCGGACAGATCGGCGACCAGCGATGCGCCGGTATGCAGGTCGTTGAAACGGATGTTCACCACCGCGCTGGCGCGCTCCGGGATCACGTTCGACGCCGGATTGCCGCAATCGATGGTGGTGATCTGCAGCCCCGAGGGGTCGAAATGATCCGTCCCCTGATCCAGCGGTGTGGCGGTCAGTTCCGACAGATAACTCGTCAGCGCATGCAGCGGGTTCTTCGCGCGATGCGGATAGGCGGCATGCCCCTGCTGGCCCTTGGCGGTGATGGTGAAGGTGGCCGAGCCGCGCCGGCCGATCTTCATCATCTCGCCCATCACATCGGGGTTCGACGGCTCGCCCACGATACAGGCATCCATGCGTTCGCCATTGGCGGCCATCCAGTCCAGAATGGCGATGGTGCCATCCTTCGACGGGCCTTCCTCATCGCCGGTGATGGTCAGGATCACCGCGCCATCGGGGGGTGATTCACGGGTGAAATCGATGGCGGCGGCAACAAATGCCGCAACGCCCGACTTCATGTCGGTCGCGCCGCGCCCCCAGATGACGCCATCCTCGACGTGGCCGCTGAAGGGCGGATGGGTCCAGGACCCCAGATCGCCCGGAGGCACCACATCGGTATGGCCGTTGAAACCGAAACTGCGCGCGCCCTTGGTCCCCCACCGTGCAAAGAGGTTCGAGGTGCCGTTGCGATCGACCCGCGTAACTTCAAAGCCGGCATCGCTCAGCATGTCGCCCAGCAGGACCAGCGCGCCGCCCTCTTCCGGCGTGACAGAGGGGCAGCGGATCAGGCGGGCGGTCAGTTCGGCAGCATCGGTCATCACAGGCTCCAGATTTCGAGGGCGCGGCGGATCAGGTTCAGGCCGGTCAGGATCAGCAGGACCAGCGTCCAGCGGCGGAATTGGGTGACATCAAGCCGGTCCTGCATGGCAAAACCCAGCTTCATGCCGATGATGGCGGGAATGCACAGCACCGCCGACAGCGGCAGCGTCTGCGCGTTCAGCACGCCCGAAAACAGATGCGCCACCGTCAGCACCACCGCGCCGATCAGGAAGACCACGCCCTGCACGCGGACCTGTTCACGCTTCTCGGTGCCGATGGACAGCAGATAGACGATCAGCGGTGGCCCCCAGATGCCCGAGACCCCACCATAAAGCCCGCCGATGATGCCCGACACGGCCTCGGCCCGCTTGCGGTGATGCAGGTTCAGGACCAGCGGACGGCCAGACAGCTGCCACAGCGCGAACGCCGTGATCGGCACGCCCAGCAGCGCATACATCATCCATTGCGGGATGGATGCCGCGAACCCTGCCGATACGCAGATGAACAGCGCCACCATCGTGATATGCAGCCGGAACTTGCGTGTCGAGGCGATGGCGGGGCCGACCCCTTCGCGAAACGCCTGCTGGATGTTGGTGATCAGCGTCGGCAGGATCATCGCCGCCAGCGCCACGGGTGCCGTCATGATCGACCCGAAGGCCGAGATCATGATCATCGGCATGGCAAAGCCCACGGCGCCTTTCACGAAACCCGCAAAGCCGGTGATCGCCACCGCCGCCAAGAATTGCCACATTTCCAATCCGAACATGGCGGCACGCTAACTGGCAGCCGTGGAAAGGAAAAGCCGCTTTTGCAGCCCCTGCACTGCCACATTCCGTTGCGACATATTAGATCACTAAAGTCCAATATTTCGCAAAATTGTTGCGCGACAGAAATCGAAGGTCTATTCATGCTGCAGTGCCGCAAAGGGGTGAAGCGATGAAAGACATGCAGCAACACAGCGAAACCGTCCTGTCCGAGCTTGATGCATTGCTGGCGCGGGCCACCACCGCGGTCCGCGACCTTGTCGCTCCCTCGGGCCGTGTGGATGCGCAACTGCTGGAGACCCATCAGCATGCCGCCCACGCCCTGTCTTGGCTGGCGACTTACGTCGAATCCCTGAAACAACTGTATGCCTGGTCCGAACGCGTTTCCGGCCCGATCGAAGGCCTGATCACCCGGATCGGCTTTGGCGAATACCTGACCCAGATCGCGCATGGCATCCCCATGAGCCAGACCGAATTCGCCCGCCTGTCCGATCTTGGCATCGACTGGACGCCGTCTGATGCTGCAACTGCGCTAATGGCGGGAAACACGCCGCAAGCCCGCGCGGAACTGGCCGCCCTGATGGCGCAGAACCCCGGTGCGGCAACCTTCGGCACCTCAGGGCTGGATGAGGATCTTGAGATGATCCGCGACCAGTTCCGCCGCTGGACCGACGACAAGGTCGTCCCCCATGCCCATCAGTGGCATCTGGACGACCAGCTGATCCCGATGCAGATCATCGACGAACTGGCCGAACTGGGCGTCTTTGGCCTGACCATTCCCGAAGATCAGGGGGGCTTGGGCATGTCCAAGGCCGCTATGGTCGTGGTCTCGGAAGAACTGTCGCGCGGCTATATCGGTGTGGGGTCCCTTGGCACCCGCAGTGAAATCGCGGCCGAGCTGATCATCGGCGGCGGCACTGACGCGCAGAAGGCGCATTGGCTGCCCAAGCTGGCCAGCGGAGAGATCCTGCCCACCGCCGTATTTACCGAACCCAATACCGGCAGCGATCTGGGCAGCCTGCGCACCCGCGCGGTCAAGGATGGCGACGACTGGGTGGTCACGGGCAACAAGACATGGATCACCCATGCCGCCCGCACCCATATCATGACGCTGCTGGCCCGCACCGACCCCGACACGACCGATTACCGCGGGCTGTCGATGTTCATCGCCGAAAAGACGCCGGGCGATGATGCCGACCCGTTCCCCACCCCCGGCATGACCGGCGGCGAGATCGAGGTCTTGGGCTATCGCGGCATGAAGGAATACGAACTGGCCTTTGACGGCTTCCGCGTGGCGGGCGACAACCTGCTGGGCGGCGAGACTGGCCAGGGCTTCAAGCAGCTGATGCAGACCTTCGAATTGGCCCGCATCCAGACCGCCGCCCGCGCCATAGGTGTTGCCCAAAACGCACTGGAACTGGGGCTGCAATACGCGCTGGACCGCAAGCAGTTCGGCAAGCCATTGGTCGAATTTCCCCGCGTTGCGGATAAACTGGCCATGATGGCTGTCGAAATCATGATCGCGCGGCAGCTGACTTATTTCAGTGCGTGGGAAAAAGATCACGGTCACCGTTGCGATGTCGAGGCCGGCATGGCCAAGCTGCTGGGTGCCCGCATCGCATGGTCCAGCGCCGACAATGCCCTGCAAATCCATGGTGGCAACGGTTTTGCGCTGGAATATCAGATCAGCCGCGTGCTCTGCGACGCCCGTATCCTGAACATCTTTGAAGGGGCTGCGGAAATTCAGGCTCAGGTCATCGCGCGCCGTCTTTTGGGATAACGCGCTGAAGGGTGGATCGGCGCAGGGTTTAAGGTTATTTCAGGTCAGTTTCGAATTCCCTCCCAAGGAGCCCGCCATGTCGTTCACCTTTCGCCCCGCCCTTTTCGCCGCTGCCGCCGCGACGCTGACCCTTGCCGCCTGCGCCCAGCAGCCCAAAGGCGATCCGATGGGCGGCATTCCGGCCAATGATTACGTGCTGGTCGGCATCGCAAACGGCACCGTGCCGCTGCGCAACATCACCATCACCGTGCGTCCCGAAGGCGTCTCGGGCCGCGGTCCGTGCAACGGCTATGCCGCCAAGAACACCGCGCAGCTGCCCGCCGTCGCCTTCGAACCGCTGCAGACCACCGGCGTCAGCGACTGCAAGGACGCTGCCGTCGAGCAGCGCTTCTTCAACGCGCTGCAGCAGGCCAATGTAATGGAATATTACGGCGGCGTCCTGCGCATCAAAGGCCCGACCTGGCTGATCTTCGAAAGCGGCCGTCCCGCCAACCTGCAGACCGACGCGCTGTTGACCGCTCGCGGCAACGAATAATCACACCGGCGGCTGGCCCCGATCGCGGGCCAGCCGTTTGACCAGACGGTCCCGCGCAGCTGGCAGATGCCGACCCACCAGTTCGGCACCCAGGCGGTTCTCCAGAAAATAGCCGGTGATTGTCAGCCCTTCGTGCAAGCCATGATCGCGGTTTGTCTGCACGCCGCCCATGATGGCAGGCAGCGGAAACAGCCGATCCGCCCATTCCCCCGCCCCTTCCCGACTGACCGCGCGACCTGATTTCGGGCTGACGAAGGCTAATCCGGTTGTCGCACCCGTCACCGCGCAGGACGACAGGTCCAACCCGAAGCCCATCTCATCCAACAGGCACATTTCCCATGCCAGATACAGCGCGGGCCAGTCGCCGCCCGCCTCGATCAGGTCCAGCAGCGCCTCGGTCTGTTCGACCAACCGGGGATGGGGGTCGCGTTCGGGCAGGCCAAAGACCAGCAGCGCGCAGATGGCGTTCAGTCCGGCTAGCGACAGCGCATCGCCCATCAGACCGGGCCGTAGACGCAAGGGCTCGGCGACAAAGGTGCCCAGTTGATCGGCCTGGCGCGCCCGCCAGCGCAGCGACAGCCGCGACCCCGGTTGCAGCATGGCCGCCCGCGTCCGCGACGTGCCGCCCGGAACCACCCCCGCATGGCGGCCGTGTTCCCGAGTCAGTACGTCGATGATCACCGCCGTTTCGCCATGCGTTCGCCGGGCGATCACCGTTCCTTCAGCCTGCCATTCCATCACTGCCTCCGATCACGGGGCAGCTTGCGACAGGTGGCGTCGCAGGGCCAGACGCCGCGGCGCACCGGCTCTGCAAAATCGCGTCAGGCGACCAGCGTGACGCCGTCCTGCGCGTGGCGCGTGGCCATATCGCGGCCCGAACGACCCTTGACCAGCATGCGCGCGGGGGCGGCCTGATGGGTGTCATCGGCCAGCGCGGGGAACAGGGCCAGGATTTCGTCACGGGCAGCGGGGCCCACCGACAACAGCGCCTCGGCCCCGGTATAGAGCGATTCGGTCGGTGCCCCGTTCGAGATGACGATCTGGTGCCGATCGAACAGGATATGGGTATAGCCGACCTGATCCAGATCCTCGGCCAGCGCGATCCCGTCCAGCGCGATCAGCTGCTTGGCGGCGACCAGTACCTCGGTCGTGCCGAACATCTGTTGGGCGATGGCGGAACGCACCAGCACGCGATGCTGCGGCGACACCAGCAGATCGGCGGTGGGCAGCCCCCCGCCCAAGGCGCCTGCGCTGATGCGCACCGGACGCATCCGCGGCATCGCCGCCAGATCGACCGAGACATGGCCGACCCACCGCAGCGGCTGAATGCCGTCATCGGCCGTCTGGACCATGTCGCCGACGCGCAGGTCCTGGACGGGGCGCGGCCCATCGGCCGTTTGGATCATCACGTCATCCGCAAAGCAGACGTAATTCGTGACAGGCCGATCCTGACTGAAAGCGACCGTGGTGCTGTTGTTGACGCTGGTCAGGCGCAGCGTCTGGATGGGCTTGGCCTCGAGCCTTGCGGCATCGACGGCAGACACCGAAGGCGCCAGATAGGTGTCGCCATTGGTCATCTGCACCACACGCGCCGCGATCGTGGTCGTCGTATTGTCGGTATAGGTCAGCGTCGCGTTATAATAGACCGCGGCGTCGTGGATATAGGTCTCGCCAACGCCATCCTTGTCCAGATCGATGACATAGCGGTCATTTGTCAGCGAATTGTCGTTGTCCATCGTGCCAGCGGTACCGCCGACATCGATCGCCTGCGCCGAGAAGATCTGCTTGGACAGCGGTTGCAGCGCCGTTCCAAAGTCCCGGTTCAGGATCAGCGACGCGCCTTCCGACGTGTTGTTCCCCTCGGTCGGATCAAGGATTTGGGTCAGCTGGCCAAGATAGAGGACGTTCCAGGTTGTGGGCATGGTGTCGATCCGATCATGTCATCGGACGGTCGCAAAACGCGGGCGCGATTCAACCGTCGGCTGAGTGTAAGTCATCATTCATTAACCCACATGTCAGACGATTTGAACAGAAAAATACCGAAACCGGCCTTGCGCCTGCAAGGCTGGCGCCATCGGATGACCGGAATGCTTATTGAATGCGCGATGCCGTGGGGGCGGCAGCGCGTATGCGCCGACGGGCCTGCCCGATCAGGGTCGCAGTATAGACGACCAGCGCCGCCCAGATCATCGGGAAGGCGATCAGGCGCGCCCCGTCGAAGGGTTCGCGGAACAGCACGACCGCGCAAAGGAAGATCATTGTCGGCGCGATATATTGCAGGATGCCGATGGTCGACAACCGGATCAGCTTGGCCCCATTTGCATAGAACAGCAGCGGGATCGCCGTGATCGGCCCGCAGCCGATCAACATCAGCGTATCGAAGGCCCCCGACCCGAAATGCGCCTGCCCCTGCATGGCCTGCCAGATCAGGAAACCGGCAGCCAGCGGCGTCAGCAGCAGCACCTCGAGCGTGAAGCCCTGATTGGGACCAAGCGGCAGGCTCTTTTTGCAATAGGCGTACATCCCCCAGCTGAGCGTCAGGCCCACCGCCACGATGGGCAGGCTGCCTGCGCTGACCGTCAGGATGATGACCGCGCAGGCCGCCAGCGCGATGGCCGCCATCTGCCCGCGCGACAGCCGTTCGCGCAGCAGGGTCGCGCCCAGAAAGACGCTGAACAGCGGGTTGATGTAATAGCCAAGCGCCGCATCCAGCGCGTGATCGTTGGCGATCGCCCAGACATAGATCATCCAGTTGATCGAGATCAGCACCGCCGTGATCGCGGCCATCCCCAGCAGGCGAGGGCTGCGAAGCGCGGCGCGCACTTCGGCGGTGCGGCCCTGCCAGATCAACACACCCGCCGCGATGGGCAGCGACCACAACACCCGATGGGCGATGATTTCCGCCGCAGGCAGATGCGACAACGCCTTCATGAAGATCGGCAGCACGCCCCAGATCACATAGGCCGCGATGGCAAAGATCAGGCCCTTGGGCGAATCGGTCTGGGGATCGGGGATGCTGCTCATGGCATGTGCATATTCTGCAACGCAAAGCCGCGCCAGAACTTAGAACAGCCCGTCCTGATCCAGCAGGGTCCGGCCGTCTCGGCTCTCGATTTCCAAGACCCAAAGGTCGGGGTCGCGGGACCGTTGGCGGGTAATGGCGGCGTCGATGTCGCGTTCGGGGCCGGACTGGCTGCACACCCAGGGGCGGGTGTCGCTGTCCATGTCCCATTCGCGCATCCACAGGTCCGCCTGCCCGTCCAGCCGCGCACATTTCACCGCGATGGCGCCTGCAGTGTCATCGCCCCGCGCAGTGACATAGGCGGGGATATTGGCAAGACCCAGACGGGCCAGATAGGCGGACACCCAGATGCCCGCCGCCAGTCGTGCTTCAGTCATTCCCGTCGCGGAAATTCAGGCCGATTTCGTCATAGCGCTCGGCCTCGTTCAGCCAGTTCTCGCGGACGCGAACCTGCAGGAACAAGTGGCAGCGGCGGCCCATGAACTCTTCCAGCTCGACCCGCGCGGCCTGACCGACGGCCTTGATCGTTTCACCGCCCTTGCCCAGGACGATGCCCTTGTGGCCTTGGCGGGCGACATAGACGACCTGCTCGACACGGGCGCTGCCGTCGTCCTTTTCCTCCCAGGATTCGGTTTCCACCGTCAGCTGATAGGGGATTTCTTCGTGCAGGCGCAGGGTCAGCTTTTCGCGGGTGATCTCGGCGGCGATCATGCGCATGGGCAGGTCGGCGATCTGATCCTCGGGGTAGAGCCACGGGCTGAGCGGCAGCGTTTCCGACAACCAGCGGCGCAGACCGCCACAGCCGTGGCCGCGTTCAGCCGAGATCATGAAGGTTTCCACGAAGGGGAAGGCCGCGTTCAGCTTGGCCGACAGCTCCAGCAGGGTCTCGGCCTTGACGCGGTCGATCTTGTTGATAACCAGCGCAACGGGCGTATGTTCGGCAACCTGCGCCAGCTGTTCCATGATGGCCTGCACGCCCTCGGTCATGCCGCGATGCGCCTCGATCAGCAGCAGGACGATGTCGGCATCCGATGCACCACCCCAAGCGGCGGCGACCATGCTGCGATCCAGACGGCGCTTGGGGCGGAAGATGCCCGGCGTGTTGACAAAGACCAGCTGTGCGGGGCCGTTGACGGCGATGCCGCGGATGCGCGCGCGCGTGGTCTGGACCTTATGGGTGACGATGGCGACCTTGGCCCCCACCATCTGGTTCAGCAGCGTCGATTTCCCGGCATTCGGCTCGCCGATCAGGGCGATGAAACCCGCGCGGGTCGGGCCGTGATCCTGAGGGGTTTCGGTGGGGTCCAGATCCTGGGTCATGTTGTTCCTTCCAGCCGGGCCAGCAACGCCTGTGCGGCGGCCTGTTCGATGCTGCGTTTGGTTCCTGCGCCCTGCGCCTGGGCGTGACGCCCGTCGGCCAGGCGGACGGTGATGCGGAAGACCGGCGCGTGGTCGGGACCACTGCGTTCGGTCTGTTCATAGACGGGGGGTGGCATGCCCTGCGATTGCGCCCATTCCTGCAGCGCGGTCTTGGCGTCGCGGCTGTCGGCCTCGACGTTGTCCAGCCGGTGCTTCCAGTGGCGCAACACGACCTTGCGCGCGGCATCATAGCCGGCATCCAGATAGACGGCGGCCAGCACGGCCTCCATGCCGTCGGCCAGCAGCGCATCCTTGCGGCGACCTCCGGACAGCATTTCCGACCGGCCCAGCTTCAGCACGTCGCCCAGCCCGATCTGGCGGGCGATGGCGGCGCAGGTCTCGCCCTTGACCAAGGCGTTGTAGCGCGGAGCCATCTGGCCTTCGCTTGCCTGTTCGTCGGCAAAGAACAGCGCTTCGGACATAACCAGCCCCAGAACGCGGTCGCCCAGAAATTCCAGACGCTGGTTGTCGGGGCGCGTCACGCTGGCGATCGAGCCGTGGGTCAGCGCGCGCACCAGCAGTTCGGGCCGCGCAAAGTCGTGGCCCAAGCGGTCCATGAAGGCGCGGATGTCGGCGCCGGGGGTCACTCCACCGCCTTGAAGAAGCGGTCGGGACGCCATGTCCAGAAATACAGCAGCGAACGCCCGGCAGACGAGAACATGATCCGGTCTGCGCGACCGATCAGATATTCCGCGGGAACAAAGCCCAGACCGCCGATTTCCTGCGGGAAACGCAAATCCTCGGAATTGTCGCGGTTGTCGCCCATGAAGAAATACTGGCCTTCGGGGACGGTGAAAGTCGGAGTGTCATCGGCCACCCAGCCATCGACGATGTTCAGGATCGAATGGCTGGCGCCGCCCGGCAACTCTTCGGTGAAGCGCTGCTTGATGCAGTCGTCACCTTGGGCGACCGGATCGTTGACGCAACGGGGCACCAGACCCTGAGGGCCCTGCTGTTCCTTGGTCTCGACGAAATCGGGTGCGGGGGTGACGGGCACTTCCTCGCCGTTCAGCCACAGGCGACCGCCGCGCATCTGGATGGTGTCGCCGGGCAGGCCGATGACGCGCTTGATGAAATCGACGTTGCGGGTCGGGTGGCGGAAGACCACGACGTCGCCGCGTTCCGGGTCGGACCCCAGAATGCGTCCCGAAATCGGGCAGGCGGCAAAGGGACAGGACACGGCCGCATAGCCATAGGCCATCTTGTTCACGAACAGGAAGTCGCCGATCAGCAGCGTGTCCTTCATGCTGCCCGACGGGATCCAGAAGGGCTGGAAGAACAACGTGCGGAAGATCCCCGCGATGACAAGCGCCCAGAAGACGGTCTTGATCGTTTCCCAGATGCCGTCCTTTTTCGGGACCGTACTGTCGGCCATGATGTGTCCGTTCCTTCCTGGCACTTGCGCAGCCTGCCTGCACAGGCGTGTTCTTGATCCCCGACGGGGGGCAAAGTCAAGTCTGGGCGGGTCCCGGCCGGGCTTCGATGACCACGAAAGCCTGTGCCCATGGGTGATCGTCGGTCAGGGTGACATGCACGACCGCGTGATGGCCCGCAGGCGTCATCGCCGCCAGCTTTTCAGCCGCCCAGCCCGTCAGCGCCATGACCGGCTGCCCGCTGCGCAGGTTCGTCACCGCCATGTCGCGCCAGCTGATCCCCATGGCCAGCCCGGTGCCAAGCGCCTTGGAGCATGCCTCCTTGGCGGCCCAACGTTTGGCAAGCGTGCCGGCTTCATCGGCGCGGCGGGCGGCCTTGGCCAGTTCCGTAGGGGTAAAGACGCGGTTGCGGAAACGGTCGCCAAAGCGGTCTAGCGTACCTTGGATGCGGTCGATATTCGCGAGGTCGGTGCCGATACCCAGGATCATGGCGCGGGCTGCCGATGTGGGATCATGGGTATTTGGACAACCAAGAAATCAGGCACGGGCAGCGGCCATCCGGCGGTGCATTTCGCGGATCGCCCCATCAAGGCCGGTGAAGACGGATTCGGCGATCAGAAAATGTCCGATATTCAGCTCTTTGATCTGGGGGATCGCGGCAATGGGGGCGACGGTGTCATAGGTCAGGCCGTGGCCTGCATGCACCTCGAGGCCAAGGCTGTCGGCCAGTTCGGCGCCCTTGCGCAAAGCCTCCAGTTCGGCATCGCGTTCGGCATGGCGGCCTTCGGTGTCCAGATCGCAATAGGCGCCGGTATGCAGTTCGACCACAGCCGCGCCGATACGGGCGCTGGCGCGGATCTGGTCGGGTTCGTGACCGATGAACAGCGATACGCGGCAGCCTGCATCGCGCAGGGGGGCGATGAATTCGGCCAGCATCGCCTCGTTTCCGGCGACATCAAGGCCACCCTCGGTCGTCCGTTCCTCGCGCTTTTCGGGGACGATACAGACGGCGTGGGGGCGATGGCGCAGAGCGATCTGCTGCATTTCGGGGGTCGCGGCCATTTCGAAGTTCAGCGGCAGGTCCAGCCCGGCCATCAGGGCGTCGATATCGGCATCGCTGATATGGCGGCGATCTTCGCGCAGATGCGCTGTGATACCATCGGCACCGGCTTTTTCCGCGATACGGGCCGCGCGCATGGGATCGGGCCAAGGGGTGCCCCGGGCATTCCGGATGGTGGCTACGTGGTCGATATTGACGCCAAGGCGCAGCATGGGATCCTCCGCAAGAATTCCGGGGCAGTCTAGCGGGCTGCGGGCGGGGATGCCAGTTCGGTCGGCACCGCCCACCAGCCTTTGCGCGCAAGGGTCGCAGCGGCGGTTTCGGCCTGCGCGGCGCTGTCGAAGATGCCAAAGCAGGTCGCGCCGCTGCCCGACATGCGGCTGAAGGCGGCGCCTGATGCGCTCAGCGCCTGAAGCACTTGCCCGATCACCGGGGCGACGGCCATCGCCGGTTCCTGCAGGTCGTTGCGGGTGCCGCGCAGCCAATCGATCAGGGCGGGTGTATCAGCAAAGGTCGGGATCGGCGGCAGGGGCGGGTTGTCGCGGCGGGTCATGGCGGCGAAGATCTGCGGCGTGGGGATGGCCACGCCGGGATTGACCAGCAGCAGATGCAGCGGCGGCAGATTGGGCAGCGGAGTCACGACCTCGCCCACGCCCTGCATGCGGGCGGTGCGCGATCCGATGCAGACCGGTACATCGGCCCCAAGGGCTTCGGGATGCTGCGGCAGGGCGTGCCCCATCCGCGCCATGCCGCGCAGGACCGCCGCCGCGTCGGCCGAACCGCCCCCGATCCCCGAGGCGACAGGCAGGTTCTTGGTCAGCCGGATCGCCGCCTGCCCCCCCGCCATCCGCGCCGCGCGCAGGCAGAGGTTGTCGTCATTCGCCGCCAGACCCGCGCCAAAGGGTCCGTCGATCGACAGCGACAAGGGGCCGGGCGACAAGGTGATCTGGTCGCCGACGGCCGCAAAGCAGACCAGCGAATCCAGCAGGTGATAGCCGTCGTCACGTCGCCCCGTCACATGCAGGGCAAGGTTCAGCTTGGCCGACGCGTCCAAATGCAGTTCCGGCCCGGTCATTCCGAGGCGTCGGTGTCGCGTTCGGGCGTTTCTGGCACCGGGGTTTCGGCGTCATCGCCCTCATCCTGCAGAACGGCGGTCAGACCACGGTCCAGCTTGTCGCGGATGCGGTCCAGATCGACCTCGCCCGATCCGGCGGGGGCCAGCGACAAGGCGCGCTTCCATTGGATCTGCGCTTCGCGCTTGCGGCCGACCATCCAGTAGATATCGCCCAAGTGGTCGTTCACGACCGGATCGGATGCCATGGTGCCAATAGCCAGTTCCATCGGGGCGACGGCTTCCTCGTAGCGGCCAAGCCGGTAATAGGCCCAGGCCAGCGAATCCTGGATATAGCCGTCGTCGGGCGACAGCTTGACTGCCTTTTCGATCATGCCCAAAGCGCGATCCAGATTTTCGTTTCGGTCGATCCAGGAATAGCCCAGATAGTTCAAAAGGCTGGCCTGATCTGGCCGGATTTCCAGCGCGGCCAGCATGTCGGCTTCGGCACGGTCGAACAGGCCGGCGCGTTCCAGCGCGATGCCGCGGGCATAGAGCGGGAACCAGCGGGCTTGATCCGGCGCACCCTCCAGCAGCTTCATCGCCTTGTCATAGCTGGGAATGGCGGATTTGTAATCTTCCTGCTGGCGCATCACGTCGCCAAGCGCGATCCATGCCGGCGCCATGTCGGGATAAGCGGCGGTCAGCGCCAGCGCGGCCTTTTCGGCGGCATCGGTGCGGTCGGCACGCGCCAGCGCGTCGATGCGCGACAGCTCGGCCTGAGGGCGCATTTGGCCCATGCGGCGGACGGTTTCGAATTCATCCTCGGCCAGATCGAACTGCTGGCGTTCCTGCAGGAACTGGGCGACCATCAGATGCGCCTCGGGGTTGTCGGGGGCGATCCAGGCGGCCAGCCTTGCGTGGATCAGCGACAGCGGTTCGGGATCGGCGCCGCCCGACAGGGCCGAGGCAAAGGACAGCAACAGATGCGCGATGCCGTCCTTGGGTCCCGACACGACGTCGAAGGCGATGGGATCGTCGCCCTGCAGCTGTTTGCGCAGGGCGGCCAGCTGGGGTTCCTGATCGGCACCGTTCAGATTGTCCAGCAGGGCCAGCGCTTCGTCGCGGCGGTCCAGCTGGGCCAGGATCTGCACCTGCGACTGGATGCCCAGCAGATGGCCGTTCGCCTCGGAGTCCTGCATCAGCGTGCTGGCGGATTCGTAATCGCCGACCAGCGCGCGGGCCAGCGCCAGATGATAGTTCACGATCGGCAGGATGTTTTCGTTGCTGCCCATCTCCTCGAACGCCTGCATCGCATCCGAGGCGCGACCTGCCCCCAGCATCGCCCAGGCCCGGATGATGCCGTCCAGCAGATCGTCCTGCAGCGCGACATCGGCCTGACGATGTTCGTCGACGAAGGTGATCAGCGCGTCCCATTCACCGTCGCGGATCAGCTTGGCGCGATGCACCAGCCCGACCAGTTCGGTATATTTGTCCTGCGCGATCAGCTTGTCGGCCATGGCGACGGCCTTGTCGACATCCCCCGCCGAGGTCATTGCCACCAGCGCGCTGTCCTGCAGATAGCTGTCCGAGGCATCCTGCGCTGCCGCCTTGGCGAAATATTCGGCGGCGGCGCGGAAATCATTGTCCACCGTGGCCAGACGCGCGGCCAGATAGGGACCGGCCAGGCCTTCCGTCAGCGGAGCCTTGGCGGCGGTTTCCTCATGCGCGGGGCGTGCGGCGGGGCGGGTTTCGGTCTGCGCCCATGCGGGCATCGCCAAACCGCCAACCATCGACATCAGGGCCGCGATCAGTGCCAGCCGCGAGGAAACCGGGCGAATTTTGGTCAGGGTCACGAAGGCGCCTTCCGGAAATCACATTTGCGTTTCCGCAAGCCTAGCTGTCCGGCAGGGGCGTCGCAACGCCCCCACCCTGAACTGTGCATCACATGTTCGGGTAATTCGGCCCGTCGCCACCCTGCGGCGTGGTCCAGACGATGTTCTGGCTGGGATCCTTGATGTCGCAGGTCTTGCAGTGGACGCAGTTCTGGAAGTTGATGACGAAGCGCGGACCATCCGCATCCTCGACCACCTCGTAGACGCCTGCGGGGCAGTAACGCTGCGCAGGTTCGGCATATTCCGGCAGGTTGACGGCGATGGGCACCGACGGATCGCGCAGCTTCAGGTGGCAGGGCTGGCTTTCCTCGTGGTTGGTAAAGCTGAAGGCGACGTTGGTCAGGCGGTCGAAGGACAGCTTACCGTCCGGGCGCGGATAGTCGATCTTGGGGTAATCCGCGGCCTTGCCGGTCGCGGCGGCATCGGTCTTGCCATGCTTCCATGTGCCAAAGGGGTTCCAGCCGGTGACATTGGCCACCCACATGTCGATCCCGCCCAGCATCAGGCTGGCCGACAGGCCAAGGCGCGACCACATCGGCTTGACGTTGCGGACCTTTTTCAGGTCGGCACCGATCACGCCGCCACGCACGGCGCTGTCGTAATCCTCCAGCCGGTCGCCTTCGCGGCCTGCCTTCAGGGCAGCGGCGGCAGCCTCGGCGGCCTCGATGCCCGAATGCATGGCGTTGTGGTTGCCCTTGATGCGCGGCACGTTGACCATGCCCGCGCTGCAGCCCAGCAGCAGACCGCCGTCGAAGGACAGCTGCGGCAGCGACTGCCAGCCGCCTTCGCTGATGGCGCGCGCGCCATAGCTGATGCGCTTGCCGCCCTCCAGCAGTTCGGCGACCATCGGATGGTGCTTGAAACGCTGGAATTCCATATAGGGATAGAGATGCGGGTTCTGGTAATTCAGGTGGACGACAAAGCCGACCAGCACCTGATTGTCTTCCATGTGGTAGATAAAGCTGCCGCCACCAGCGTTTTTGCCAAGCGGCCAGCCCATCGTGTGGATCACACGGCCCTTCTGGAATTTCTCGGGCGAAACCTCCCAGATTTCCTTCATGCCAAGGCCAAATTTCTGCGGGTCGTGACCCTCGGACAGGTTCAGGCGACCCATGATGTCCTTGGCCAGCGACCCGCGCACGCCTTCGGCGATAAAGACGTATTTGCCGTGCAGTTCCATGCCCGGTTCGTAACCGTCGCCGATGCTGCCATCGGGGTTGCGACCGAATTCGCCCGCGACCACGCCCTTGACGCGGTCGCCGTCCCAGACCACCTGGCTGGCGGCCATGCCGGGGAAGATCTCGACGCCCAGTTCTTCGGCCTGTTCGGCCATCCAGCGGCAGACATTGCCCATGCTGACGATGTAATTGCCGTGGTTCGACATCAGGGGCGGCATCGGCCAGTTCGGGACCCGCATCTGCCCGCCCTCGCCCAGCACGAAGAAGTTGTCGTCGGTGACGGGCGTGTTCAGGGGGGCGCCCTTTTCCTGCCAGTCGGGCATCAGCCGCGACAGGCCCGAAGGGTCCAGAACGGCACCCGACAGGATATGCGCCCCGACCTCGGAACCTTTTTCCAGAACGACGACGGAAATCTCGGGGTCGATCTGCTTCAGGCGGATTGCGGCGGACAGGCCGGCAGGCCCCGCACCCACGATCACGACATCGTATTCCATCGATTCGCGTTCGATCCCGGTCTGATCAGTCATCCGCTGGTGCCCTCCCTGACAATCTGGCAAGCACAGGATTAGCGCGGCTTGCCGACAGGGGCAATCGTGACGCCGCGAAGCGATGGGCCGATTGCTGCCTGCACACCCATGCAGGCTTGCATTGGTGCCGCTTTTGGGGTCACGATGTTTGCGAACAAGGTTCAGCGCCCCTGCCATCCGAATGGCGGGGGCGTTGCCTTAGGACCTGCATGCAAACGCATCCCATAAGGACAGGGCAGCGATGGACAAGATACCGATGACCCGCAAGGGCTGTGAACGGCTCGAGCTTGAGATGGGCCACCTGAAATCCAAGGAACGCCCCGCGATCATCCGCGCCATTGCCGAGGCGCGCGAACATGGCGATCTGTCGGAAAACGCCGAATATCATGCGGCCCGCGAAAAGCAGGGCTTCATCGAAGGGCGCATCAAGGAGCTGGAAGGCATCCTGTCGCGGGCCGAGGTCTTCGACCCCGCCAAGCTGTCGGGCAGCGTCAAGTTCGGTGCCACCGTCGAACTGGTTAACGAGGACACCGACGAGGAACGCACCTATCAGATCGTGGGCGAAGCCGAGGCCGACATCGAGAGCGGTCGCCTGAACGTCCGGTCGCCGCTGGCCCGCGCCCTGATCGGCAAGGACGAGGGCGACAGCGTCGAGGTCGTGACCCCCGGCGGTCAGCGTGCCTATGAAATCATCAAGATCCGGTACGAGTGAACATATGTCGGTGATTGCACGCATCTCGAGCCTGGCGACACGCGATCGCATCACCACGGTGGGCTTTGCGCTGACGGGGGGCTGGCTGTTTCTGGTCGCGCTGTTCTGGCTGTTGGCGCCGGGCGGCGAAGGATCGGCCGGCGGCATCGCGCGGCTGGTCGCCTCGGCAGGGGTGGTCCTGCCCGTGGCGCTGGTCTGGCTGGGCGTTTCGCTGGCCCGGCAGGTGGCGATCCTGCGCGCCGAGGCCGACGAACTGCGGGCACGGCTGAACCGCATGCGCGGACCGCAGGACGAAGGCGACGACACGCCCGCCCCTGCCGACCGCAAACCGGCGGCCAAGGCGGCGCTCCAACCCGCGGCACGCAGCGCGGCGGCGCCCCTGCCGACGCGCCCCCGCGCCTCGGTTCCCGAACCAGTGGTGGCCCGAAACGATGCCCCCTCGGGTCCGCCCGTGGATGCCATCACGCTGATCCGCGCGCTGAACTTCCCCGACGGCCCCGACGACCAAGAGGCTATCGACGCCCTGCGCATGGCACTGAAGGATCCGGCGAATTCGCGCGTTTTGCGCTCGGCGCAGGATGTGGTGACGCTGCTGGCGGGCCGCGACGTCTATATGGACACCCTGCCCCCCGAGCCTGCCCGCCCCGAAGTCTGGCGCCGCTTTGCCGATGGCGAACGCGGCAGCGCGGTCGCGGCCCTTGGTGGCATCCATGACACCGACGCCATGGACATCGCCGTCGGCATGCTGGAGCAGGACGAGATCTTCCGCGACACGGCGCATCACTTCCTGCGCCATTTCGACGGGCTGATCGGGCGCATCGTGCCCCAACTGGACGACATGCAGATCTCGGTGCTGGCCGACAGCCGCAGCGCGCGGGCCTTCATGCTGCTGGGACGCGTCTCGGGTATCTTCGGCTAGGCGTCCACGTCGCGGCGCAGCACCTGAACCTGCCCCCACCAGGGCATGCCATAGCGCCCGCGACATTCGGCGTGAAAGCCCAACGCCCGATAAAAAGCCAACGCGCCGGGGTTCGATTGCCGGACCTCGGCGCGCAACCCCGGAAAGCCGCGCTGGCCCGCCAGCAGCAGCGCATGATGCACCAGAGCCCGTCCCAGACCCGCGCGCCGGTCGATCACCGCAATCCCGTCGATGACCAGATCGCGCGTCGGCGGCGCAGGTCGATAGAGCCAGCCGCGCCATCCCGCCCCCTGCCGCAGAAAGCCGCCCTGCCCGTCGCGCAGGCCCATCACCCCCGTCACCCGACCCTGCCCGTCCAGCGCCACCAGCCCCCGCGTCGGGTCGCAATCACCCCGCCCGCCAAAACTGTCGCGCCACAGTGCCGCCGCATCGGGCAGAACATCCGCAGGGATCGGACCCAGAATCCGGGCCGGTGAAACAGATGTCCGATCAGCTTGCCTTGGGTTGCGCATCATGCAAGCAAGGTGCCGCGAACAGCGACAAGACGGAAGCGCCATGTCACCGACACCCGAACCCCGCCCCCAGCATGGGCAAACGCCCGCCGATGCCGTCTCGGCCAAGGCGCTGGCGCGTACGCCGCGTGCGGCCTTCATGCATGGCATCACGCAGTCGCTGCCCTTCCTGATCGTCATCATTCCATTTGCGGTCCTGTTCGGCGTCGTCGCGACCGAAGCCGGTCTGAACGTCGCGCAGGTCATGGGCTTTTCGGTGCTGGTGCTTGCGGGTGCATCGCAGTTCACCGCCGTGCAGCTTTTGTCCGACAATGCGCCCACCATCGTCATCATCCTGTCGGCACTGGCCGTGAACTTGCGGATGGCGATGTATTCGGCCTCGCTGCTGCCTTGGCTGCGCGATGCCACGGGACGGCAAAAGGCCTGGATCGCCTATGCGTTGATCGACCAGACCTTTGCGCTGTCGATCCAGCATTACGAACGCCATCCGCGTCTTGGGTTGCAGCAGCGGCTGGCCTATTTCGCGGGTGGAGCGCTGGTGCTGTGCGTGCCGTGGATGCTGGCCACATGGGCCGGTGCCACCGTGGGCGAGGCGATCCCCGACGACATCGCGCTGGATTTCGCACTGCCGATCACCTTCCTTGCGATGATCGCGCCGATGCTGCGCACGACGGCGCATCTGGCGGCCTGCTTTGTAGCCATCACCTCGGCGCTGTTGCTGGCGGGGCTGCCTTCGGGCTTGGGTCTGCTGATCGCGGCACCGCTTGGCATGGCCACCGGTGCCATCGTCGAGGCCCGGACCGAAGGAAAGGCATGACCATGCAGGCATCGGAATTCCAGATCTGGCTGATCATCGTCGTCCTGGGCATCGGGACCTTCCTGCTGCGCTGGTCCTTCCTTGGCGCATTGGGCAACCGCGAACTGCCCGAATGGGTCATGCGGATGCTGCGCTATACGCCGGTTTCCGTGCTGCCTGCGCTGGTGGCGCCGCTGGTCGTCTGGCCTGCGGCGACGGGCGGGGAAACCGACCCCTCGCGCATTGCCGCGGCGGCGGCAACGGTGGCTGTCGGGGTCTGGACCAAGAACGTGCTGCTGTCGATTGCAGCAGGCGGCATCACGCTGTTCGCGATGCTTTACGTTCTGGGATAGCCGGTGATCCTGCCGTTCTTCTGCTGCAGAAGAACGTCATGATTGTTGGCCGGATCGCCGTCCATGTTGCGGCGCGACTGCACGTTCGGCAGCGTCATGAACCAGTTGCGCAGCTTCAGCGGTGAAAACCCGCGCGGCGCCCCCTGAAAGCCCGGCACACCCGACAGCACGGTGCCGGTTTCCACGGCGCAGAAGCTTTTGTTGGCCGCACCGTTTTCCTCGGCGCGGCGGATGGCGATATCGGCAACCTCACGCGGGACGAAGACGGTGTCCTCGGTCACGTAATAGGTCTCACGCGCGTGGTAATCGATGTAGAAGTTCTTGAAGTTATCCGTGATCCCATAGAGCACGTCGTGCCGTTCCGGGATGTAGGGATGCCGCCAGCTGCCCGCAGGGTCATAGATGACCCGCTGGCTGCCGTTGATCAGCAGGGCGGAATGCCCGCCCTCGCCACGCGGAATGCCGATGACGGTCAACAGCGTGATCGAGGGCGGCTGGTCGGACACGAAACGCGCGGCCCGCACCCGTTCATCGCTGGCCCAGATATTGTCGGCGCCGCAGGCAGCCAGCACCGTGGGCAGCGCGGCTGCCAGGAAAACGCGTCTTTTCATCGTGATCAGGCGTTCGTCAGCGCCATAAAGATCAGCGCGGCCAGCGACAGGCAGACGACCCAGACGGTCGCGCGGATGAAGCCCGCAAAGGTTTTCTGCTGCTCGGAAATATCCATCGTTCCGGGCGTGCTATAGGTCATGTCGCGTTTTTCGGTCATGGCGTCACCTCAGGTTGGCTTTTTTTCTGAGTTAGCGGAAGTTTCGGCGCCTGTCACGCCCCAGAGCGTCGCACCGTCGCTTTCCCCCAGTGGTGCGATCACCCCGGCACGATGCAGGTGGTTCACATGGGCCACCGCCTCGACCAGGGCCAGACCGAATTCCCCTTCCCCGATGCGGCGCTTGAACAGCAGATCAAAGCAACCGACGGCGGTACGCGGCGCCACGGTCAGGGCGGCGGTCAGACGGTTCAGCGCGGCATGGTGGTTGTCGGTCATCTGGCGCAGGCGGAAGGGCAGCCCCGTGAAGGGCAGCTTGTGGCCCGCCAGCACCAGTTGTTCATCGCGCGCCAGACCCGACAGGCGGACACAGCTTTCCAGCCATTCGCCCACTGGATCGGCTGCCGGTTCGGTCGGATAGACCCCCAGATTGGGCGAGATCGAGGCCAGCAGCTGGTCCCCCCCGATCACCAGATCATCATCCTGCGACCAGAAGGTGGCGTGACAGGGCGCATGCCCATGCCCCATGGCCACCCGCCAGCGGCGCTGGCCGAATTCGACCACATCGCCTTCGGACAGGCGGGTAAAGCCCACAGGCAGCGGATGCACGACATCGGCAAAGTTGAAGGGACGGGCGGCGGCGCGTCTTTCCAGCATATCGGCGGGCATTCCGGCCTTGCGCCAGAATTCCACCTGCTGGTCGCTGGCGGCGGGCTGTTCGTCCAGCGTCAGCATGCGCGCGGTCAGCCATGCCGTGCGGCTCATCATCAGGTCGGCATTATCCGATTGCATGAACCAGCCCAGCAGGCCGACATGGTCGGGGTGGTGATGCGTGCCGATCACGCGGTTGATGCGGCCACCCTGCAAGGGGCCGTCGCGCAGCGCCGCCCAGATGTCGCGGGCGCGCTTGGTGTCAAAGCCGGTATCGACGATGGTCCAGCCATCGCCGTCGTCCAACGCATAGACATTGACGTGATCCAGCGCCATGGGCAGCGGCAGCCGCATCCACAGAACCCCCGGCGCGACGGACACCGCCTGCCCTTCGACAGGCGGCGCCGGGAAGGGATTGCGGATCACGCGGCGAAATCGCCGGCCAATGCGGCATCGCTGATGGCGGTCAGATCGTCCAGACCTGCCTGAGCCTCGGCCAGATCGCCGGCATAGCGGGGCAGAACCCGCGCCATGAACACCTGCGCCAGCGCCACATGCAAGGCATTCCCCTTGGATGCCGCCCGCAGGTGGTAATGCCCGCCCAGAACCTTGGCGAAGGCCGACAGATAGGCGACCGCACCCGCGAAACGCACCGGCATGTCGCTGTCCAGCAGGCTTTGGGTCGCTTCGCGCAGGGTTTCAGCAGCCTGCCACAGTTGATGCGCCAGTTCGGGATGCGCAGATTGTGCGGCCTTGGCACCGTCAGACACTTCGTCCAGCAGGCGCATGGCGGCATCGCCGCCGTCGGACAGCTTGCGCCCGACCAGATCCATCGCCTGAATGCCGTTGGTGCCTTCATAGATCGAGGTGATGCGCACATCGCGGAAATACTGCGCCGCACCCGTTTCCTCGACATAGCCCATGCCGCCATGGACCTGCACACCCATGTCCGACACGCGGATGCCGACATCGGTGCCATAGGCCTTGGCGATGGGCGTCAAGAATGCCGCGCGGGCGTTCTGATCGGCGTCGCCGGTCGCGCGTGCCATGTCGATGGCGGTGGCGCAAGCCAGACCGATGGAACGGGCGGCAAAGACCTCGGCCCGGGCGGTGGCCAGCATGCGGCGCACATCAGGGTGCTGGATGATCGGCCCCATCTGGTTGCGGTCGATGGCATAGGCGACGGCTTTCTGCAGCGCCGCCTCGGCTACGCCGATGCCCTGCATGCCGACACCAAGACGGGCGCAGTTCATCATGGTGAACATTGCTGCCATGCCCTTGTGTTCGGCACCGACCAGCCAGCCTTTGGCGCCCTCAAAGCTCATGACGCAGGTGGGGCTGCCGTGAATGCCCAGCTTTTCCTCAAGGCTGACGACCTTCAGATCGTTGGCCACGCCCGGATTGTCCTGATCGTCGGGCAGGAATTTCGGCACCATGAACAGGCTGATGCCCCGCGTGCCCTTGGCCGCACCCGGCAGACGCGCCAGCACCAGATGGCAGACGTTGCTGGTCACATCGCTGTCGCCCCAGGTAATATAGATCTTTTGCCCCGTGATCCGATAACTGCCGTCATCTCCGGGCACTGCCTTGGTTACCAGCGCGCCGACATCGCTGCCCGCGCCCGGTTCGGTCAGGTTCATCGTGCCCGACCATTCGCCGCTGATCAGCTTGGGCAGATAGGTCGATTTCAATTCATCGCTGGCATGATGTTCCAACGCCTCGATTTGGCCCTGCGTCAGCAGCGGGTTCAGCTGCAACGCCAGACAGGCGCCCGACATCATCTCGGCCACGGCCATGTTCAGCGCCTGCGGCAAGCCCATGCCACCATATTCCGGATCAGCAGAAACACCGACCCAGCCCCCTTCGGCAATGGCACGAAAGCCGTCGGCAAACCCGGGCGAGGATCGCACGACACCATTTTCCAACCGCGCCGGATGTGCGTCGCCTGCCCCGTTCAAAGGGGCCAGCACGTTCGACGCCAGCTTGCCCGCCTCGGACAGGATGGCGGTGGCGGTTTCGGCGGTGGCTTCGGCAAAACGTTCGGTTCCGGCAAGATCGCCGAAGGGCACGACGTGGTTCAGGATAAAGTCGATCTGTTCGACTGGTGCCTTGTAGCTCATCGAGTTCCTCCTCGCTTGCGCCTTGGCATCCCCAGCCGGCGCGACTATCAGAACGGTCAAGCGGCATCTTGGGCCGCGATCCCGACAGGCTCAACCGAAACCCCGCGTCACGCATGCAGACCCTTCGACTGACCCCGGATGCAGACGGCCTGTCGCGCGCCAGCGCGCTGCTGGCGGCTGGCCAGACCGTCGCCATCCCGACCGAGACCGTCTATGGCCTTGCCGCCGACGCCCGCAACGGAGAAGCCGTCGCCCGCATCTATCAGGCCAAGGGCCGCCCCAGCTTCAATCCGCTGATCGTCCATCTGCCCGACGCCGCGACCGTCGCCACCATCGCCGACATGCACCCGCAGGCGCAGGTGCTGGCCGATGCCTTCTGGCCTGGCGCGCTGACCCTGGTCCTGCCGCTGCGGCCCGATGCGGGCATCACATCGCTGGTCACGGCCGGCCTGACGACCATCGGCCTGCGCGTCCCCGCCCATCCGGCGGCCCGTGCCCTGCTGCGCGACTTCGGCGGCCCGCTGGCGGCGCCATCCGCCAATGCTTCGGGCCGCATCAGCCCCACCAGCGCCGATCACGTCCTGTCAGACGACGGCGGGTTGAATGGCCGCATCGCCGCGGTGCTGGACGCAGGCCCCTGCGATGTCGGCGTCGAATCCACCATCGTCGGCTGGATCGATGGCCGCGCCACGCTGCTGCGCCCCGGCGGCATCCCCGCCGAAGCGATCGAGGCCGCCCTGGGCACCAAGCTGATCCACCACGACGGCGATCCGGTCACCCCAAGCGCCCCCGGCCAGCTGTCCAGCCACTATGCCCCGAACGCGACGCTGCGGCTGAACGCAGATCCGCGACCGGGCGAAACGCATCTGTCCTTCGGCACACCGGGACCGTTCAGCCTGTCCGACGACGGCGACCTGACCCAAGCCGCCGCCCGCCTGTTCGACATGCTGCGCAAGGCCGACGCGCAAGGCTGCCCCATTTCGGTCGCGCCGATCCCCGATCACGGGCTGGGCGCCGCCATCAACGACCGCCTCAAGCGCGCAGCAGCCCCGCGCGACTAGATTTCTCGGTTGCGCAAATACCCCGGGGGACATCGCGCAGCGATGGGGGGCAGCGCCCCCCGCCACCCTTACAACCCAAGCGAATTGTACACGTTCGAAATCCGACGGATCGACACGACATAGGCCGCCGTCCGCATGTCATCGACCTTGGCGTTGTTCATCCAGACCTCCTTCATCTTCTTGAAGCTCTCGCGCATGGTGTCGTCCAGCCCCGAGCGCACCAGCTCCAGCTCGTCCGCGCCGGTCAGGAAGCTTTCCTTGAAGCCCTTCGACAGGGTCCAGTTCAGCCCCCGCTCGGCGGACAGACGCTCCAGCTCCTCGACCAGCATGCGGGCGCGGGCCTCCTCATGGCGACGTTCCAGACGCCCAAGGCTGATCTGCGACAGGTTCTTGACCCATTCGAAATAGGACACCGTCACACCACCGGCGTTGGCATACATGTCGGGAATGATCACGATGCCGCGGCGGCGCAGGATGGCGTCGGCATTGGCGGTGACGGGACCGTTCGCGGCCTCGATGATGATCTTGGTCTTGATGCGTTCGGCGTTGTCGGAATGGATGACGCTTTCGACGGCGGCCGGGATCAGGATGTCGCATTCCTCCTCCAGCATCGCCAGACCGTTTTCGCGATAATCGCCGCCTGCAAAGCCCTTGACGCCGCCGGTCGCGCGGATGTGGCCGCGCAGGGCGTCGATGTTGATGCCTTGCGGGTTCACGATCGCGCCGTCACGCTCGATCACGCAGGTGATCAGGCATTTGTCCTCGGCCGAGAGGAACTGCGCCGCGTGATAACCCACGTTGCCCAAGCCCTGGACGATGACGCGCTTGCCGGCCAGCGTACCTTCGACGCCCGCGCGCTTCATCACGTCGTCATGGCGGAAAAATTCGCGCAGGGCGTATTGCACGCCGCGACCCGTGGCCTCGACGCGACCGTCGATGCCGCCAGCCGTCTTGGGCTTGCCGGTAACGCAGGCCTTGGCGTTGATGTCATCGGGGTGCAGACGCTTGTAGGCATCGGCCATCCACGCCATCTCACGCTCACCCGTGCCCATGTCGGGGGCGGGGACGTTCTGGCTGGGCGAGATCAGGTTGCGGCGCGACAGCTCATAGGTGAAGCGGCGGGTGATGCGCTCCAGTTCGTCCTCGTTCCAGGCGCGGGGGTCGATACACAACCCGCCCTTGGACCCGCCGAAGGGCACCTCGACCAAGGCGCATTTATAGGTCATCAGCGCGGCCAGCGCCTCGACCTCGTCCTGGTTCACGTCCAGCGAATAGCGGATGCCGCCCTTGACCGGTTCCATATGTTCGGAATGCACGGACCGATAGCCGGTGAAGGTATGGATCTGGCCGCGCAGCCGCACCCCGAAGCGGACCGTATAGGTCGAGTTGCAGACGCGGATCTTCTCCTCCAGCCCCGGTGACAGGTCCATCAGACCGGCGGCGTGGGTGAACATCTTCTCGACTGATTCGCGGAACGAGGTCCTGTGGGCCATGGCAGCTTTCCTCCTGGATGACAGCGCATTGGGTGGCTGCCCAAAGCTAGGGCAATCCGGGATGCGCCGCCACCTTTGAACTGCCCGCGCGCGGGTCTGTGACATTCCTGCGCTGATCGAAACGTGATTCACGCGGCGGGTTCTCATGTCGGGGGATGGGGCGTATTGTTGCCACAAAACAAGGGCCCGCACAGGGTCGGCAGGGAACAGCAGGACATGATCCGTAATTCTTGGATTTCGCGGGCCGCCATTCTGGCCCTTGGCGCAGCCACGTTGGCGGGCTGCACCCGGATGCCCCCCACCACCCCGGTTCAGGGTGTCGGGCAGGCGGCAGGCTATGGCTATGCGCCTACCACGGGTTACGCCCAGACGACCGGCTATGCGCCCGCCACCGGATATGGCGCGCCGCAACCGGTGGCGCAGCCGGCGATGGCCCCGACCCCCATGCCGATCCCGGTTTCGGATCCTGCGCCCACGCCCGCGCAGGGCATCACCGGCCTGACCGAGCGCAAGCCCGACCTCTGCGGGGCCGCCAAGATCGCCGATGCGGTGGGCAAACCCTCCAGCGTCATCCCGACGCTGGGGCTGACGCGCGACTATCGCATCGTCGAATATCGCGGGATCGAGGCGCAGGTCTATGTTCCCAACCGTGTCGTCTTCCGCCTGGACGAAGCAGGCACCATCACCAGCATCGATTGCGGATGATCCCCATGACCCGAATTGCCTTGTCGTTTGTCACCCTGGCGCTGCTGGCCGCCTGCCAGCCTGCACCCGAAACGCCCAATCAGCCGGACCTCTGCGGCGCATCGGGTTTTCAGGGGCTGATGGGCCAGAACCGCGCGGCGCTGGACCAGCTGCGCCTGCCTCTAGGCAGCCGCGTCGTCGGGCCTGACGACATGGTCACCGCCGATTACCGCACCGACCGGCTGAACATCGAATATGACCGCAAGGGCGTCATCCACAAGATCGGCTGCTACTGATCGTTGATCTGACCCGGCGGGCTGTGCCACCATCGCGTGATGAACGCACAGCCGCCAATCCAGCCGATCCCCGATCAGGTCGTCTTCGACCGCAAGGAACTTAACCTGATCCTGTCCACCTATGGCCGCTTCGTGGCGGCTGGTGAATGGCGCGACTACGGCATGTCCTTCCTGCGCGAGGTTGCGGTGTTCAGCGTCTTTCGCCGCGCCGCCGAACATCCCCTGTACCGCATCGAGAAACGCCCGCGGCTGCGCAATGCCCAAGGGCTCTATGCCGTGATCGCCATGGACGGGCGCATCCTGAAGCGCGGGCATGATCTGGCAACCGTCTTGCGGGTGCTGGATCGGAAGCTGATCCGCCCCATCGACTGAGTCCTACGTTCCGCGCGGCTTTGCCCGCATGGTGGGGTCGGCCTGAGTCGGATCCTCGGGCCAGGGATGGCGGGGATAGCGCCCGCGCATGTCCTTGCGCACGTCCTGATAGGAGCTGCCCCAGAAGCCAGGCAAATCCATCGTCACCTGCACCGGCTTGCCCCCCGGAGACAGCAACGCCATCCGCAAGGGACGACCGCCGACGACGGGATGGGTGGTGACACCGAAGACCTCCTGCAGGCGCAGCTGCACCTCGGGGTGGTCGCCGTCGTAGTCGATGGGCACCTTGCGGCCCAGGGGGGTGACGAAATGCGCGGGCGTGGCCTGATCCAAGCGGCGCTGGCCGTCCCATCCGATGCGGGCCTTCAGCGGCTCGACCAGATCGAGGCTGCGCAGGTCGGACAGGCTGCGCACGCGGCCCAGCCACGGCAGCAGCCAATCACCATCCCCCAGCAGGCTGGCATCATCGACATCGCCCAGACCGCCGACCAGCTCGATCCGCGCGCGGTATCGGGCGGCGGCGGGCGACCATGTCAGGCCGTTCAGGCGCAACCCTTCCAGCGCGGCGCGGGCAATGGCGTCTTCGGGGGCGTCGCGCCAGATACGATCGGACAGCACCAGCGCGCCAAGGCGGTCCTGTTCGCGGGCAATGACGCGGTTCTCACGGCGCGACCATTCGCAGATCTGCACCTGTTCGATGCGGTCGCCATGCAGGGCGCGCAGATCGGCTTCGTCCAGCGTGGCGGCCATGCGGATGCGTGCTTCGCGCTGGTCGCCATCCAGATCGACGGCGACGATCAGGCGCTGGCCTGCCAGCACATCCGCATTGTCGATCACCGCACCCTTGCCCCCCGACAGCACAAACCGCGCATCATCGCCCTTGCGCCGCTGCCCGATACGGTCGGGATAGGCCAGCGAGGCCATACCCCCCGCCGACAGCGCGGGCTTGTCCGCCACCATGCGGCGCAGGCGGGTAGATTCATCACGGATGCGCTGGACGGCCTGACGGTTCACCTGATCGGGGAACCGTTTGGGATCGCGGACGGCAGTCAGGCGCAGCGACAGGTCCACCCCCACCCCGCGCAGGGGATCGCGGTCCGACAGCAGGGCCGCCAGATCAGCCGCCCCGCGTCCCGCAAGGATCAGCATATGCGCCAGACGCGGATGCAGCGGCAGCCGCGCCAAGGCCCGCCCGTGTTCGGTAATGCGCCCGTCACAGCCCAGCGCCCGCAGGGCCGTCAGCAGGGTCCGCGCCTCGGCCAGCGCGCCTTCGGGGGGCGGGGTCAGGAAGGCCAGATCGGATGCATTGGCCCCCCAGCTGGCCAGTTCCAACGCCAAGGCGGCCAGATCAGCAACCGTAATTTCGGGGGGCGCATAGGCAGGCAGCGCGCCTTCCTCGACCTTGGCCCACAGGCGGTAACAGATGCCCGGCGCGACGCGACCTGCGCGGCCCCGGCGCTGGTCGGCCTCGGCCCGGCTGACGCGTTCGGTGACCAGCCGCGACATGCCGCTGCCGGCATCGAACCGTGCCCGCCGCGCGCGACCCGCATCCACGACCACCCTCACCTGCGGGATCGTCAGCGAGGTTTCTGCAATGGCGGTGGCCAGCACGATCCGCCGCCGCGGGCCCGGTTCCGACAGCGCCGCCCGCTGCGCCTTGGCGTCCAGCGCGCCGTAAAGCGGCAGGATATCGTGATCCATGCCCGACAGCTGGGCCATGACGCGGCGGATCTCTCCCTCGCCCGGCAGGAAGGCAAGGATCGTGCCGCCGGTCTCGACGGTCTCGGCGGCGGCAGTCCGGATCAGGCGGGCGGCCTCGTTGACCAGCCGGATGCCCTGCGGCAAGGGGCGGTCCAGCCAGCGGGTCTCGACCGGAAAGGCCCGCCCGTCCGAGGTGACGACCGGCGCATCATCCAGCAGCGCCGCCACCGGACCCGCATCCAGCGTGGCCGACATGACCAGCACGGCCAGATCGTCCCGCAGGGCGCCGCGCGCCTCCCAGACAAGGGCCAGCCCCAAGTCGGCGTTCAGGCTGCGTTCATGGAATTCGTCGAAGATCACGCAGCCGATGCCGTCCAGCGAGGGATCGGATTGGATCATGCGGGTCAGGATGCCCTCGGTCACGACCTCGATCCGGCTGCCCGCCACCGATTCGCCCCGGATGCGGTATCCGACGCGGCCGCCCACCGCCTCGCCCAGACTGTCGGCCATGCGTTCGGCGGCAGCGCGGGCGGCAAGACGGCGGGGTTCCAGCATCAGGATGCGGCCCGCGATCTGGTCCATCAGCGCCAGAGGCACACGCGTCGTCTTGCCCGCACCGGGGGGCGCGACCAGCACGGCGCGTCCGTCACGGGCAAGCGTGGCGCAAAGTTCGGGCAGGATTTCGTCGATGGGCAGGGTTTGTGACATGGGCGCCGTGATACCGCCCCGTGCAACCTGCGTGCAATCGCGTTGTGGCCCCGTGACATTTCCCGACCCGCGGACCTATCCTGCGGCGCGGGCGTTGGTCCGCGAACAGGAAACCGGAAGGGGCAGCATGGGCATCGGCAGCGACGTGATCGAGGGGCTGGGCCTTGGCGATCCGGTCATCAGGGTCGGCGTGACGGGTCTGTCGCGGGCAGGCAAGACGGTCTTCATCACCTCGCTTGTGGCCAACCTGCTGGAACGGGGCCGGATGCAGGCGCTGCGGGCTGCCGCAGACGGGCGCATCAAGGCGGCGTGGCTGCAACCCCAGCCCGATGACACCATCCCGCGCTTTGATTTCGAACGCCATCTGGCCGCCCTGACCGGACCCGAACCGCATTGGCCCGACGGTACCCGTCATGTCAGCCAGCTGCGCCTGTCGCTGCGCATGGAATTGGGCGGTCTGTTCGGCAGCCTGCGCGGCCCGCGGGTCATCCATCTGGATATCGTCGATTATCCGGGCGAATGGCTGCTGGACCTGCGCCTTATGGACCGCGACTTCGCCACCTGGTCCGCCGAGGTTTTCGACCGCATCGACGGTCGCCCCGGTGCCGATGAATTCCGCGCCGCCTTGTCGCAAGTGCAGGCCGCCGACCATTTTGCTGAACCGCAGGCGCAGCAGCTGGCCGATGTCTATACCGCCCATCTGAACGCCGCGCGCGAGGCCGGCTGGTCCGATTGCACCCCCGGTCGCTTCCTGATCCCCGGCGAAATGGCCGGATCACCCGCGCTGACTTTCGCGCCTCTGCCGCCCGAATTGCAGGGCGGTAAGCTGGGCCGCGAATTCCGCCGTCGCTTCGACGCTTATAAGTCGCGTGTGGTGAAGCCGTTCTTCCGCGACCACTTCGCCCGCATCGACCGTCAGGTCGTGCTGGTCGATGTGCTGGGCGCCATCCACCAAGGCCCCCGCGCGGTCGAGGATATGCGCCGTGCCATGGCCGACATCCTGACCGCCTTTCGCCCCGGTCGCGCGGGCTGGCTGGCGCAGCTGCTGGGGACGCGGCGGGTGGAACGCATCCTGTTCGCCGCGACCAAGGCCGACCACCTGCATCACATCCAACATAACCGGCTGACCGCCGTGCTGTCATCCATGCTGCGCGACGCCCGCGACCGCGCCGATTTCCAAGGCGCCCGGACCGAGGCGATGGCCATCGCCGCCCTGCGCGCCACGACCGAGGACATGATCCGCCAAGGCGACGACGAACTGCCCGTTGTGCGTGGTCGCCTGCTGGACGGGCGGCAGGCGGCATTTTATCCCGGCGAACTGCCGACAGATCCCTCGATGCTGTTGCATCCGGCGCGGGCAGGGGCGGATGCCTGGCTGGACGCCGATTACGCGATCATGAACTTTGCCCCCGCCCCCCTGACCACGCGCCCCGGCGACGGACCGCCCCATATCCGGTTGGACCGCGCCGCCGAATTCCTGATCGGAGACCGCCTGTGAGCGACCAGCCCAAACTCCCCCGCGGCCCCGTCCTGATCCAGCTGGACGAACCCAACCGCGAACAGCCACGCGCCCCGCATCTGGAAACACCGCAAGACGACGCCCCCAGCCCGGCGGACGCACCTGCCATAGATGAACCGACAGCCCCTCTGCCCCGCCCCCGCACGATGGAGATGGTGACCCGCCTTGTCGGGCGCCCGCCGTCGCGGATGACGCGGTTTTTCATCAATACAGGCGTGGCGCTGTTCACCTTCCTGCTGGGCGTGGCGGCGCTGGATTTCATCAGCCGGCTGATGGTCAGCTATCCCTTGCTGGGCTGGATCGCGATCACGCTGTTCGGGTTGTTCACGCTGGCCTGTCTGGGGATGGCACTGCGCGAATGGCGAGCGTGGCGGCGCTTTGCCAAGATCGACATGTTGCAAAGGCGCGCGGGGGCGGCGCTGGCTGATGACAGCTTTGATCAGGCCAAGCTGGTCACCGATCAGCTGGTCAGCGTCTATGCCAAGCGCCCCGAAATGGAATGGCAGCGCCAGCGCCTTGCCGAACGCCGCGCGGAAACCTTCGACGCCACCGCCCTGCTGACATTGGCCGAGGCCGAACTGCTGGCCCCCCTAGACCAGCTGGCCCGGCGCGAGATCGAAGCCGCCGCCCGCACCGTCGCCGCCACCACCGCGCTGGTGCCGCTGGCGCTGGCCGATGTCGCCGCTGCGCTGGCCGCCAACCTGCGGATGATCCGCCGCATGGCCGAGATCTATGGCGGGCGTGCCGGTGCCGTCGGCGGCTGGCGGCTGGCCCGCACGGTGATGACCCATCTGATCGCCACGGGTGCCGTCGCGGCGGGGGATGATCTGGTTCATACAGTCGCGGGCGGTGGCATCCTTGCCAAGCTGTCGCGTCGTTTCGGCGAGGGTCTGGTCAACGGCGCCCTGACCGCCCGCGTCGGCATCGCCGCGATGGAGGTCTGCCGCCCCCTGCCCTTCATCGCCCAACCCCGCCCCAAGGTCGGCAATCTGGTGACACGGGGCCTGCGCGGGCTGTTCGGAAACGACGATCAGGCGTGATCCGTCAAAGGATCATCTTGTACCCCAGATGCGATTGTTCGAACCCCAGCCGGTCATAGAACCGGTGGGCATCGAGGCGTGACTTGTCCGTCGTCAGCTGCACCATCGCGCAGCCATGCGACCGGCAGGTCGCCACCGCCCATTCGATCATCTGCTGCCCGATCCCTTGCCCGCGCAGATGGCCTGCAATCCGCACGGCCTCGATCTGGCCGCGGATCGCGCCGCCGCGTGACAGCCCTTGGGTAAAGGTCAGCTGCAGCGTGCCAATGACCTGCCCATCGTGATCCGCCACGGCCAGCAGTTGGTTTGGATCGGCATCGATCCGGTCGAAGGCCGCGGCATAGGCACCGCCCGAAGACGCCTCGCGCGCGGCCCCCAAGGCATCATCGGCTAGCAGTGCCACGATGGCGGGCAAGTCGTTGCGCGTGGCGCGGCGGAAGGCGACCCTCACGGCTGCGCGGTGCTTTCAGTGGGCAGTTCCGGCGTGGCGGCGCCTTCGGCGGGAACCTCGCCCTCGGATGCGTCATCGGGTTTCACCAGCCGGTTGTCCTGCCATTCGCCCGATGCGACCTGACCGGTGGCATAGCGCATGACGCCTTCGCCCTGGCGCTTGCCGGCGGCGAAATTGCCCTCGTATTTGTCGCCATTGGCATAGGTGGCGGTGCCGTCGCCGTCGATCTCTCCGCCCTTCCAGCCGCCTTCATAGATGAAGCCGTCGGGCGTCGTCAGGCGACCCTGACCTTCGCGGACGCCGTTGACGAAGCTGCCGGTATAGACCGTGCCGTCGGGATAGGTGGCCTGACCTTCGCCGTGGCGCTGGCCGTCCTTCCACGCGCCGGAATAGACATAGCCGTCGGGATAGGACATGCGCCCCTGCCCGTCGTTGCGCGCGTTGCGGAAGCTGCCCTCATAGACCATGCCATTAGCATAGCTGGCCTTGCCGTCGCCCTCGATCACGCCCTCGGACCATTGGCCTTCATAGGTGGAACCGTCGGCATAGGTGATCTTGCCGCTGCCGTCGGGCCGGTCGGCGCGCATCTGTCCCAGATAGACGGACCCGTCGGGATAGGTGATCTGGCCCCGCCCCTCCATCCGACCCTTGGACCATTCACCAACATAGACGTAACCATCCGCGCCGGTGAAGGTGCCCTGACCGTCGCGGCGATCATTGGCGAATTCGCCGTCATAGACATCACCGTTGGCATAGGTGGCGACACCCTTGCCCTGACGGCGGCCACCTTCCAGCGCCCCTTCGTATTTGTCGCCGGTGGATTGCACCAGAACGCCATTGCCCGACATCTGACCCGCGGCCCAGACCCCGTCATAGGTCAGCCCGTCGGCCATGGTCAGCTTGCCCTTGCCCGCGCGCTGCCCGGCCAGCATGCCGCCTTCATAAGTCGCGCCGTCGGGATAGGTGATCTTGCCCTGGCCTTCCTTGACGCCCGCCACCCAATCGCCCTCGTAGCGGTATCCGTTCGACTGACGCAGCACGCCCTTGCCATGATGCAGGCCCTTTTCGAACTGACCCTGATAGACGGACCCGTTGGCATAGGTGGCCTTGCCTTCGCCCGTGATTTCCCCCGCGACCCAGGCGCCTTCGTATGTGCCGCCATCGGCATAGGTGATCTTGCCGGCACCGTCGGGCTTGCCACGGGCGAACTGGCCTTCGTAGACGGATCCATTGGGAAATTCGGCGCGGCCCTGACCCATGATCTGGCCTTCGACCCAATCGCCTTCGTAACGGTAACCATTGGGCAGGACATAGCTGCCCTGGCCATGCTGCAACCCGTTGCGGAAGGTGCCTTCATAGACACCCCCGTCGTCATATTGCTTGGTGATGACCTGGGCACCCGCCTGCGCCGTCATGCCCATCACGGCCAGCGCCACTGCGCCCACTGCCGTCGCCGCCCGAGTTGCCGCTTTCATCGCCTCTGCCCTCATGGTGTTTTGCCCGAAGGTTTACCCCAGCAGCGCCCCATGCGCAAAGGCCGACTTTTCCTTGGCGCGCCGATCCTTTATCCCCGACCCCAAGCCATTGCCCAACGCATCGGGGATCAGACCATGACCGAACGCTTCCGCCTGACCATCGGCCAGTTGAACGCCACCGTCGGCGATCTGCCCGGCAATGCCGCCAAGGCGCGCGATGCCTGGGAGCAGGCCCGCGACGCCGGTGCCGACATGCTGGCCCTGCCCGAGATGTTCATCACCGGCTATCAGACCCAAGATCTGGTGCTGAAACCCGCCTTCACCCGGCAGGCGGTCGAGGCGGTGATGGAGTTGGGCACCTCGCTGACAGTCGGCCCTGCCATCGGCATCGGTGGCCCTTGGGCCGAAGGTGGCAAGCTGTACAACGCCTATTTCGTGTTCCGCGACGGGGCGCTGGTCGCCCGCGTGCTGAAACATCACCTGCCGCACAAACAGCTGTTCGACGAATTGCGCCTGTTCGACAGCGGCCCGATCAGCGGCCCCTATCCCGTCGGCCCCGCTCGCATCGGGTCGCCCATCTGCGAGGACAGCTGGTATCCCGACGTGGCCGAAACGCTGGAAGAAACGGGGGCCGAAATTCTGGTCGTCCCGAATGGCAGCCCCTATCACCGCGAAAAGCTGGACCTGCGCATGGGCCATATGGTCGGCCGCGTGATCGAGACCGGCCTGCCGCTGGTCTATGTGAACATGGTCGGCGGTCAGGATGACCAGTTGTATGACGGGGCCAGCTTCGTGCTGAACCCCGGCGGCAAGAAGGTCGTGCAGCTGCCCGCGTTCGAAGAAGCCATCGCCCATGTCGATTTCATCCGTGGCGATGACGGCTGGCTGGCACAGGCGGGCGACATGGCGGTTCAGCCGGATGCGTGGGAACAGGATTATTTCGCCATGACGCTTGGCCTGCGCGATTACTTGCGCAAGTCGGGCTTCAAGAAAGTGGTGCTGGGCATGTCTGGCGGCATCGACAGCGCGTTGGTCGCCACCATCGCCGCCGATGCCATCGGGCCGGACAATGTCCGCTGCGTGATGCTGCCTTCGGAATACACCTCGCAGACCAGCCTGGACGATGCCGCCGATTGCGCCACGCGGATCGGGGCGCGTCTGGATACCGTCCATATCGAGGGCGCACGCGATGCGGTGGGCAATGCCTTGGCCCATCTGATGGAGGGCACCCAGCCCGACACGACCGAGGAAAACATCCAGTCCCGCCTGCGCGGTGTGATGTTGATGGCGATCTCGAACAAGTTCGGGGAAATGCTGCTGACCACCGGCAACAAGTCCGAGGTCGCGGTTGGTTATGCCACGATCTATGGGGATATGGCGGGGGGCTATAACCCCATCAAAGACCTGTATAAAACCCGCGTCTTCGAGACCTGCCGCTGGCGGAACCAGAACCACCGCGACTGGATGCTGGGCAATGAGGGCGAGGTGATCCCGCCCCGCATCATCAGCAAGCCCCCTTCGGCCGAACTGCGTCCCGACCAGAAGGACGAGGATTCGCTGCCGCCCTACGAAGTGCTGGACGCCATTCTGGAGGGGCTGGTCGAAAAGGATCTGGCACTGGCCGATCTGGTCGAACAGGGCTTTGAGGCCGACACTGTGCGGCAGGTGGAAAAGCTGCTCTATATCAGCGAATGGAAACGCTATCAGGCAGCGCCCGGTCCGCGGATCTCGCCCCGAGCCTTCTGGCTGGACCGCCGCTATCCGCTGGTGAACCGCTGGCGGGACAAGCTTTAGGCGTCAGAACTCCAGCCATGTGCCCAGCCGGACGGCCTGTTCGGCGGGGCCGGACAGGGGCTGGATCCCGCCCAGTTCGATCTTGACCGGGCCGGGTGCGTCAAAGACCAGCGAGGGGGCCAGGCGGGCGGCAAAGCCATCGTCCTGGCGGTCCTCCAACCACAGGCTGTTGATCACCATCAGCCCGTCGCGGGGGCGCAGACCCAAGGTCAGGTCGGCCTTGACCACCCGTTCGGCGCTCAGGATGCTGTCAAACAGCGCGGACATGCCGGGGTCCGGCGTCTCTGTTTCCGAATGCGGAGCGCCGGTCATCCGCGCCAGAAGCTGCGCGCTCATCCAGCCGCCGCCCCACCGCTCGAACCCCCGTCCCCAAGACAACGCCGCCTGCGCCAACGGCAGGAATTCATCGCCGCTGCGGACCACGCCCAGGCCCGATTGCACCGCGATGCGGTTGACGCCTTGCCCGTCATCCAACGGGTGCTGCAACCACAGGATGGCACCGGTTTCGGTCGAGGAGCGGTTGATTTCGACGCCCAACGTAGTGCTGGGCGTCAGCCCGTATTCCGCATAGGCCGAGACAGAGCCGACCCCCGCCCTGTTACGCTCGCCCGAAAACGACAGAAAGGTCTGCCCCACCTCACGCGGCCAAGGTCCTGCCTGTGCAGGCCAAGGCAGCAGCAGCGCCAGCATCATGGCAAATCGGATCATCACGGCCCTCCGGGGATGGGGCCAGCCTGCCACAACCTGAACGTGTAATCGAGCCGATAATCGTCGGTATCAGGGCACTTCGATCTTGCCGACCAAGGGGACGTCGTCGCGGGGGCCGACGCTGTGACGCTCGATCATGCGGTGGACGGATGGATCGCCGTCGCCGCGATGCAGGGCGCGCAGTTCGGTCGTGACCTCGGCGTCGGCTTTGGTGCGGCGCAGGTTGTGGCGGATGTATTCGTCCCAAGTGGCGATGTGATAGCTTTCACTCCAGTGATCGGGATGTTCCAGATCACGCAGCAAGGCCCATCCGCGCGCGCCGTCGCGGCGGCGGATCATCCGGCGCTGCTGCATCAGGCGCAGGAATTCCGGCACGTCGTCATGGTCGATCAGATAATCCACCATCACCATGATCGGCCCCGACCGTCCACGCAGGTCCAGCTGCAAGGCAGGTTCCTGGAACCTGTTGGCGGGGTCCAGATCGCGGCTGCCGAATTCCGGTGCGCGCAGCCAGATGCCCAAGGCGCCGCCGATCAGCAGCAACAGCCCTGCCGCCGTCAGCGCGGGCTGCACGCCATGCGCCCCGGCGATGCCGCCCCAGGCCCATGACCCCGCCGCCATGCCGCCAAAGGTCGCCGTCTGGTACAGCGCCAGCGCGCGGGCCACGACCCAACGCGGCGTGGACAGCTGCACCGTCACGTTGAACAGCGACAGCGCCAGCACCCATGATGCGCCTGCGGGCAGCATCGCCAGCGCATGCAGCCAGATCGCATCGGTCAGCCCCAGTACCAATGCGGCAAAGGCGAAACCGGCAAAGGCCATGCGGACGATGCTTTCGTTCGACATATGCGCGCGGATCCGCGGGTTCAGCACCGCGCCACCGATGGCACCCACGCCATAGCAGCCCAGCAATCCGCCAAACAGCAGCGACCCGCCCTCGGGGTGGCTTTTGGCGACCAGCGGCAGCAGCGCCAGAACGGCGATGGCGGCAAAGCCGAACAGCGCGCCGCGCAGCATCACGCGGATCAGGTTCGGCGACAACGCGACATAGCGCAAGCCTGCGCCCATGGCCGGGATGAACGGCTCGGGGGTGGTGACGCGGGGGGCCAGCTGCGGTTTCCAGCGCGCCATCGCCCCAAGCAGCGGCAGATAGCTGAGCGCGTTAACGGCAAATGCCGCCGCCGCGCCGAATGCCGCCACGATAAAGCCGCCCGCCGCCGGCCCCACGCTGCGCATCAGGTTGAAGCCGACGGAATTCAGGCTGACCGCCGCCGGCAGGTCCTTGCGGTCCACCAGATCGCCGACGCTGGCCTGCCACGGCGGATTATACAGCGCCTGCCCCGCCCCCAGCATGAAGGTAAAGCCCAGCAGGACCCAAGGGGTCAGTCCCCCCGCATAGGCAACCGCCGCCAAGGCCAGCGACACGAAGGTCATGAAGCACAGCGCCGCCATCAACAGCGTCTTACGGTCGAAGATGTCGGCCAGCGCCCCCGATGCGATGGCCAGCAGCATGATCGGCAGGGTGTTCGACGCCTGCACCAGCGCGATCAGCGTCGCGCTGTCGGTCAGCTGGGTCATCAGCCATGCCGCGCCCACGGCCTGCACCAGCCCCCCGAAGTTCGACACCAGCGTCGCGCTCCACAACAGGCGGAAGTCGGGATAGGACAAGGGGGCCAAGGCACCGTTGGGGCGCTTCTGCGACGGGTCGGACGCGGGGATCGTGGCGGCGGGGCGGTCGGACCGGGGATCTTCGGGGACAGGTTCTTGGGGCACGGGCAAGCTGTCTTTCGGGTTGTCGGACGTTCAGGCCTTCGGGTGGTCGATCGGGCGCGGATGGCGTGCCGCGAAACCGGGCAGGACAGGTCCGATCATGCGGGCGTTGCGATTCTCTGCGCGGATCATGCAGGCATTTGCACAGCCGGGATGAAACCTTTCTACACGCCAAGTTGTTCCCACGGCAGTTAAAGTTGATCAAGCTGACACCGCCGCGCAACAGGCAAGGTCGTGTCTGGTCACGACGGCCTGTTCGTCGGCGTGCAAGGCTTGACGCGCAAAGGGCCCTGTGCCCATGGAATGATGATGAATCACGGATCGGGGCGACCCTTTGCCGTGGTGGAATGTTTTTGCTGCTTCGGTCCCCGGCTCTGCCGCCTGCGGCCGACGATGAACAAGGAAATTGAAACGATGCGCCTCGCTTCTCTTCTCGCGGCGGCGGCCCTCGGGCTGGCGGCCTGCGGTCCCTCGCAGGAAACCGCTGCTCCGGCCGTGCAACAACCCGCGACGGTTCCCGACATCTACAAGGCCCGCACCGACACCGGCCCCGATGGCAACCCCATCCAGATCGCAGCCGTCCGCGCTGCCTATCTGGTCGACCGCAACCAGCGCCAGCTGGTCCCCTATAACGGCACCGAAGCGGCTGGCACCATCGTCGTCAACCCCTATGCCCGCGTGCTGTACCACGTCCAGGACGGTGGTCAGGCCATGCGCTATGGTGTCGCCGTCGGCCGCGCCGGCAAGGGCTTCGAGGGCAGCGCGACCATCGCCCGCAAGGCGGCCTGGCCCAGCTGGCGCCCGACCGACAACATGCTGCGGACCGAGCCCGAGCTGTATTCCCAGTTCGCCGGCGGCCTGCCGGGCGGCATGCAGAACCCGCTGGGTTCGCGCGCGCTGTATCTGTATCAGGGCAGCGTCGACACCTATTACCGCATCCACGGTACGCTGGACCCCTCGTCCATCGGCAAGGCGACTTCGGCTGGCTGCATCCGGATGTTCAACCAGGACGTGATCGACCTGTTCGAACAGATCCCGACCGGCACCAAGGTCATCGTCCGTTCGGAAGCTGACAGCCTGCGCATGGAAGGCCCGATGGCGGAAACGCCCGAAGGCTATGTCCAGCCCGCAGCGCAGGTTCAGCCCGACATGCAGATGACCGCCGTTTCGGGCACTGTGCCGGCAACCACCGCCACAGCGCCCGTGACCGCGGCAGATCCCTATGCCTCGACGGCGACGGTCCAGACGGCAATGGTCACCGACCCCTATGCCGATGACAGCGCCTTCGTGTCGCCGGTCGAAAGCGCCGTCCCCGGCCAGTAACGACCCCACCTGCTTAAGGTGGCAGTTCGGCAAATCTGCAAGACCCCGGTTCGCGCCGGGGTCTTTCCAATTGCAAAACCCTCGATCTGTGCGCAATGTCGGGACAAGCCGTCCAAGCCGTTCGTTCAAGAGTTTCTGCCATGCCAAACTATGCACGACGCGAACAGGAAATCCTGAATGCCGAACAACTGGCACTGATCACGCCAAGTCGCGCCCCCGAATTGGCGCAGCTGGATGATGCCGCGGTCCTGACCTTGTTGCAGGCGCTGCAGCTGGCCCGTGACAATGCACAAGCCGTGCCTTTGATCGACAGCCCCAATCCCGCGCAACTGCTGGGCGCCGCGATCCGGCGGGTCGATCTTGAACGGCGCAAGCGCGGAATCAAGCTGCAGAAGGCCGCGCCTGCGGTCGCGGCGTCCCTGATCCCAAGCAAACCCTTGGCCGCGACCAAGCCACCGCGTCGAGCTCCGGCCATCGCCCGCAAGCCGGCGGGACGCAAATCGGCCGAGGCGCGCAAGACCGACCTGCGCACCGAACCCCATCGCGTCCCGACCCGTAAGGGCAAGACGCCCGCCCCTGCACCCGCAGTGACCGACGCCCCTGCAGATACAGTCACAAGGAACACCCAGATGTCATTGTCCGACGCCGAAAAAGCCGCCAAGCAAGCCGCCCGCAAGGCTGAAAAAGAGGCCACGAAATCGGCCGAGAAGGAAGCCGCCCGCGAAGCCCGCCGCGCCGAGCGCAAGGCCCTGAAGGATGCGGAAAAGGAACAGGCCCGTCTGGAACGCCGCGCTCAGCGCAAGGCCGACAAGGACGCCGAGCGCAAGGCGGAAAAGCAGGCCGAACGTGCCGAACGCAAGACCGCCCGCAAGGCCGAGGAAGAAGCCGAAGCCATGCCCGCCGAAAAGCCTGCGGACGCAAAGCCTGCTAATGCGAAACCCAAGTCGGACAAGCCTAAGGCTGACAAGCCCAAGGCAGCCAAAGGCAAGGGCACGGGTGCCAAGAAAGCAAAGCAGGACTGATGCCGCAGGCAAAGGCCTCAGGATGACACGACTGATCGGAACCTTCCTAAGCGTTGCGCTGGCCTTGGTCGCGACGGTCACAGCCGCGCCCGAAGTTCGGGCGCGGCCTGCCGTTAACGCATATCTTGGTCTGGCCCCGCGCAAGCCCTCTGAGGATCTGCGCTGCACCGATGACGGGCGCGACTGCATCCGCAAGGACAACTATGCCGCCGATGTCTGCAAGCTGATCGAGCGGAATGCCAGCGAACAGGGGCTGGACCCGAATTTCCTGGCGCGTCTGTTGTGGAAGGAAAGCCGGTTCGAGCCGTCTGCCGTCAGCCCCGCAGGCGCGCTTGGCATCGCGCAATTCATGCCCGGCACCGCCGATCTTTATTGGCTGGACGATCCGTTCAACCCCGCACAGGCCATCCACAAGGCGGCATGGTATCTGGGCACGCTGGCCGACCGTTTCGGCAACATCGGGCTGGCTGCCGTGGCCTATAATGGCGGTGAAAATCGCGCGGCGCGGTTCATTCAGCAGCAGACCACCCTGCCCTATGAGACCATCGATTACGTCGAATCGATCACCGGCTTCGGGGCTCATCGCTGGCGTGACAACCCGCCCGACAAAGGCGACCTGACGCTGGCGCTGAACAAGGACATGGCCTTCCGTCCCGCCTGCGAAAAGATGGCGGGCGACCGCAGCCTGCGCGAATTCAACACCCAGCCCCGCGTCTTTCCTTGGGGCGTGATCGTCGCCAGCCACCCCAGCAGGTCGGGCGCGGCACAACAGGTGGCACGCCTGAACCGCACATTGCGTCCCATTCTGGATGACGGCGCCAGCGTCGGTTACGTCCGCAAGCGGATGAACGGCATGCCGCGCGCGGTGTATACGGCGCAGATCGGCTATAATTCCAAGAATGCCGCCGCGACCTTCTGCAACCGCTTCAAGCGGGTCGGTGGGCGCTGCATCGTGCTGAAGAACTGACCGTCACAGGAAGCTTTGCGGGTCAATGTCCACCGACAGCCGCAGGTTGGTCGGCGGCTTGGCCAGCGCCAGCCAATCGGCGATGGCGCTTTGCAGCGGGGCCTGACGCGGCGCGCGGATCAACATTCGCATCCGGTGACGTCCCCTGACCCGCGCAATGGGTGCAGGCGCAGGGCCCCATAGCTCGGCGCCAGCCTGCGCCAGAGGTTCGGCGAGAGATGCCAGATGGCGGGCGAAATCGCTGACGACACCAAGGTCGGGATGCGACAGGATTACCCCCGCCAGACGGCCAAAGGGGGGCATGCCCGCTGCCTGACGGCCCGCGGCCTCGGCGTCCCAGAAGCCCTCGTCCTGACCTGACAGGATCGCGCGGATCACCGCGTGGTCGGGCTGGTGGGTCTGCAGCATCGCCACCCCCGGCGCGGCCCCCGACTGCCTCCCTGCACGGCCCGCCACCTGCCGCATCAGCTGAAAGCTGCGTTCGGCGGCGCGCAGGTCTGCCCCTTGCAGACCAAGGTCGGCGTCGATGACGCCCACCAGCGTCAGACGGCTGAAGTTGTGGCCCTTGGCGACGATCTGGGTGCCGATGATGATGTCGGTATCGCCATCGGCGATCTGGGCGATCGCCTCTTTCAACGCGCGCGAGGAATGAAACAGGTCCGAGGATAGGACCGTCGCCTTGGCATCGGGGAAACGGGCGGCGACTTCCTCGGCGATGCGTTCGACGCCGGGGCCGATGGGGGCCAGCTTGCCCTCGACCTGACAGGATGGGCAGGCGGCGGGGATGGGGCGCGTTTCGCCGCATTGATGGCAGACAAGGCGGTTCTGGAAGCGGTGTTCGACCATCCGCGCATCGCATTGGTGACAGCCGATCTGTTCCCCGCAGGCGCGGCAGACCGTGACCGGCGCAAAGCCGCGGCGGTTCAGGAACATCAGTGATTGCTCGCCCTTGGCCAGCCGCGCCTCGACCTCGCGCACCAGCGTGGGGGAAATCCAGCGGCCCGGTTCCATCGCCTCGGCGCGCAGGTCGATGGCGGACATCTGCGGCAGCTCGGCCTCGCCATAGCGGGACCGCAGGTCCAGACGGGTGTATTTGCCGCTGGCCGCATTCACCCAGCTTTCAAGGCTGGGCGTCGCGGATGCCAGCACGACCTGCGCCTTGTTGATGGATGCCCGCAGTACCGCCATATCGCGGGCGCTGTAAAAGACCACGTCTTCCTGCTTGTAGCTGCTGTCATGTTCCTCATCGACGACGATCAGGCCCAGATCGGCAAAGGGCAGGAACAGTGCCGAACGGGCACCGACGACCAGCCCGACCTGATTCTTGCCGGCCATATGCCACAACCGGCGGCGTTCGCTGCGGGTGATGCCGCTGTGCCATTCGCCGGGGCGGGCGCCGAAACGTGCCTCGACCCGGTCCAGAAATTCCGACGACAGCGCAATTTCGGGCAGCAGGACCAGCGCCTGACGACCTTGGGCCAGACATTCGGCGACGGCCTCAAGATAGACCTCGGTCTTGCCCGACCCCGTGACGCCGCGCAGCAGGGTGGTGCCATAACTGCGGGCGCGGATCTTGTCGCGCATCGCATCGGCGGCCTCCTGTTGATCGGCGGCCAGGGGCTTGCCCGACATCATCGGGTCCAGACGCGGATAGGGCAGATCTCGGGGTGCCTCGATCTCGGCCAGCGCGCCTTGGGTGACCAAACCTTTGACAACCGACGAGCCGACGCCTGCCAGCTGCGCCAGTTCGGATGCGGCAAAGCTGGCCCCGCCATGATCGGCCATCACCTGCAGCACGCGGGCCCGCGCCTCGGTCATGCGTTCGGGCTGACCCGACCCCTGAACGATCACACGACGCGCAGCGGGCGGCTGGTCCAGATCGGGGGCGCGGGTCGCCATGCGCAGCATCAAGGGCAGCGGCGTCAGGGTGTAATCGGCGGCGCGGGTCAGGAAATCGAGGAAACCCGCCGAAAAGGGTTCGGCGTCCAGAACGCGGGCCACGGGGCGCAGCTTGGCCAGATCGAAATCGCCCAGACCTTCGCCCCAGACCAGCCCCAGCACACGGCGCGGCCCAAGCGGCACCAGCACCAGCTGGCCGTGACGCACCCCGCCTTCGGGGGCCAGATAGTCCAACACCCCCACCGGTTCGCAGGTCAGGACCGCAATGCGGTCGCGGGGGGCAAAAAAGGCGGGCATGTCGTTCATCACCCGCGATAACTACGCCCCGCCCGCGCGGTTGCAAGCCCTGCGGCGGGGGTTGTTTCCCTTTCCGCCCCGCGCCACATGTCGTATGACCTTGCTGAACCGTGTAAGAGGAGCCGGACATGAAATTCTTCGTCGATACCGCCGATGTCGCTGCGATCAAGGAACTGAACGATCTGGGCATGGTGGATGGTGTGACCACCAACCCCTCGCTGATCCTGAAATCGGGCCGCGACATCGCCGAAGTCACCAAAGAGATCTGTGATCTGGTCGACGGTCCCGTCAGCGCCGAAGTGGTGGCTGAAAAGGCCGACGACATGATCCGCGAAGGCAAGCATCTTGCCAAGATCGCCGAAAACATCACCGTCAAGGTTCCGCTGACCTGGGACGGCCTGAAGGCCTGCCGCGTCCTGTCGGACGAAGGCTATATGGTCAACGTCACGCTGTGCTTCAGCGCCGCGCAGGCCCTGCTAGCCGCCAAGGCGGGTGCGACCTTCATCAGCCCCTTCATCGGCCGCCTGGACGACATCAACCTGGACGGCATGGATCTGATCGCGGACATCCGCGAGATCTATGACAACTATGGTTACGAAACCGAGATCCTGGCCGCCTCGATCCGCAGCGTCAGCCACATCACCGACGCCGCCAAGATCGGCGCGGACGTGATCACCGCGCCGCCGTCGGTCATCAAGGCGATGGCGAACCACGTCTTGACCGACAAGGGTCTGGCGCAGTTCAATGCCGATTGGGCGCAGACCGGTCAGAAGATCGGCTGAACATAAGAAACGGCGACAAGGGGCAACGGCATGAGCGACGGTCTGGAACAGGAAATCCGTGACAGGCTGCTGGCCAGCCCCCAGGACCTGCTGGCGGACCGCGATGTCATGCGCGCCCTTGTCGCCACCCACGAGGCCGAGACCGGTGACAATGTCATCGACATCCGTGGCCGCGCCATGCATGCGCTGGAATCACGCCTGAACCGGTTGGAGGCGACGCATGAAAGCGTCATCGCCGCTGCCTATGACAACCAGTCGGGCATGGCGGTGGTGCATCGCGCCGTTCTGGGCCTGCTGGAATCGGACGACCTTTCGGATCTGGTCGGCAGCCTGCAATCCCATACTGCCCCCCTGCTGCGCATCGAGACGCTGCGTCTGGTGGTCGAGGGCACGCATGAACTGATCCTGCCCGAAGACACGCTGATCACCCCCGAAGGCGCCATCGACAGCATCATTCAGGCCGGGCGTCGCACGCCTCGTGGCGATGACATCGTCCTGCGCGCCGCGCTGGTCCTGACCCGGCCGCTGCATGGCCGCACCATCGCATCCGAGGCGCTGCTGCCCCTGGATCTGGGCGCGGGGATGCCGCGCGCCATGCTGCTGATGGGCAGCGCCGATGCCAGCCGCTTCATGCCCGCCCATGGCACCGACCTGCTGCGCTTCTTCGCGCAGGTCTTCCGGATGGTCCTGCTGGACCGCCTGAAACGATGACCCAGTCACCGCTGCTGGCGCTGGCACCCGCCACCAGCCATGCGCTGGCCCGCTGGCTGGAAACCGAGGCCTCGACCCGCGACCGGTCCGATCACACGATCACCGCCTATCAGGCCGATGTCATCGCCTTCCTGCATTTCATCGGCCATCACCACGGCGGTGCGGCCACCCCCAATTCGCTTGGCACCCTGCGGCAGTCGGACATGCGCGCCTTTTCGGCCGCCGAACGCGGACGGGGTCTGGGCGCGCGATCACTGGCGCGGCGGCAATCGGCGGTGCGCAGCTTCCTGCGCTGGCTGTCCGACCGCGAGGGATACGACCTCTCTGCCGCGCTGTCGGCCCGCAGCCCGAAATACGCGCGGTCCCTGCCCCGTCCTCTGACGCCCGATCAGGCACAGGACACGCTGGCGCAGGTCGCACTGCATGAGACGCCCTGGGTCGCGGCGCGCGATGCGGCCGTGCTGACCCTGCTGTGGGGCAGCGGGCTGCGCATATCCGAGGCGCTAGCGCTGAACGGTGCCGACTGGCCCTTCCGCGATGCGCTGACCATCCGCGGCAAAGGCGGGCGTGAACGGCAGGTGCCGGTGCTGCCGGTCGCGCGGCAAGCCATCGCGGAATATCTGGACCTGTCGCCTTGGGGCCATGTCGCCGATCAGCCCCTGTTCCGCGGCGTGCGCGGCAAGCGGCTGGCGGGCGATGCGGTGGCAGGCGCGATGCGCAAGGCGCGGGCGTCGCTTGGGTTGCCGGCCTCGGCCACGCCCCATGCGCTGCGCCACAGCTTCGCGACGCATCTGCTGTCGGCGGGTGGCGATCTGCGGACCATTCAGGAACTATTGGGCCATGCCAGCCTGTCCACCACGCAGGTCTATACCGGGGTCGACGATGCCCAGCTGATGGCGGTTTACAGGGCCGCGCATCCGCGCAGTTGAACCCGCACCGCACGGGCGGCGTTATCCAGACAACATGTTGAAAAGAAGGCTTTCAGGATGACCAACCACGCGATCTTCGACCGCCCCCTAGGCGTCAATCCGCCCCCCGGATACGATCAGGCCATCTTTGGCATGGGCTGCTATTGGGGGGTCGAGCGTCTGTTCTGGCAACAGAACGGCATCTGGCTGACCGAGGTCGGCTTTGCCGGCGGCGACGTGCAGAACCCGACCTATGATCAGGTCAAGCGCGGCGATACCGGCCATGCCGAGGTCGTGCGGATCATCTATGACAGCTCGCTGATCAGCTATGATCACCTGCTGCAGCTGTTCTGGGAAAACCACGACCCCACCCAAGGCGAACGGCAGGGCAACGATGTGGGCAGCCAGTATCGCAGCCTTATCATGACCTTCTCGGAGGCGCAGGAGGCAGCTGCCGAGGCAGCCAAGGCGGATTACAACAACCGTCTGGCCGTGCAGGGTTTCCCCGAAATCACCACCGATATCCTTCCCGCCGGACCCTTCTGGCCCGCCCATGAGGCCCATCAGCAATACCTGGAAAAGAACCCCGACGGTTATTGCGGCCTCAAGGGGACGGGGGTAGAGGCGTCCATGCCCAATCCGGATCCGATCTGATGCCCACATATACCGCACTGACCCACCTGCCCGGCCGCGAAGCCGCCGAAGCCCTTGCCGAGGACTGCGAGGATCTGACCCCCGAGCCTGTCGGCACCGGCGTCTTCGAGATCGAAGACGGCTCCGAGCGGTGGGAGGTCGGTGCCTATTTCACCGAAAGCCCCGATGAGATCGCGCTGGCCCTGCTGGCCGCCGCGCATGGTGCCAACCCCTTCGTCATCTCGGAACTGCCCGAGGTCGATTGGGTCGCCCATGTGCGCCGCGAACTGACGCCTGTGCATGCGGGTCGCTTCTATGTCCACGGCAGCCACAGCGCCGATGACATTCCCGAAGGCGTTGAGCCCCTGTGGATCGAGGCCGCCATGGCCTTCGGCACCGGTCATCACAACACCACCAAGGGCTGCCTCGAGGCCGTCAACCGTCTGGCGACCGAGGGTTTCCAAGCCACCCGCATTGCCGATATCGGCTGCGGCACCGCCGTTCTGGGAATGGGCGCCGCGCGTCTGTGGAATGTAACTGTGCTGGCCAGCGACATCGATCCGGTCGCCGTCGATACGGCCGCCGCCAATGTCATCGCCAACGGTCTTGATGGCCGCGTCGTCTGCATGGAGGCCGCAGGCTTCGATCACCCGACGCTGCATCAGGCCGCGCCCTATGATCTGGTGCTGGCCAATATCCTGAAGCAGCCGCTGATCGATCTGGCGGGCGACATGGGCCGCTATGTCGCGCCCCAAGGCAAGATCATCCTGTCGGGTATCCTGACCACGCAGGCCGACGATGTGGTTCAGGCCTATGGCAAGACCGGCTTTACGCTGGACCGCCGCGACGATCAGGGCGACTGGACAACGCTGGTCCTGACACGCGGCTGATCCCGCCCGACGTGCAGACATGAAAAAACCCCCGCGAGCCTCGGCTTTCGGGGGTTCGTTCGTCTGGAAGGGGCAGTGGCTTCAGAAGCCGCGCGCAATCCGCTCGATGTCGCCGCGGCACAGACCGATATCGTCCAGCTCGCGGTCGGACAGGCGGCCCAGCTCGCGACGCGTGACGCGGGTATCTTTCCACGACGCGAACAGCGAGATGATGTGCGCGACGATGTTGCCCACGCCTCCGACAGCCACGCTGCGGTTCGTTTCGATCGTCGTCATCTTATCACCTGTTTTCAGATTGCCCTATCATCGGGCAGTTTTCGGATAACCGGTAGATAATTTGCGCAGACCGCAAAGAGTAGCCATCAAAGGGGCAAGGCCGCTATGCGATATGTGCAACGACCGGGTCTGATTGCGTGACAAAAATGTCGTGTTAGGCCCGCGAATCGTCGAATACGGGCCCTTGGCTCAGCGCCAGTCGCCCAAGGCCGCCTGCCATAGCGCCAGCGCCGCGACCGCTGCCGTATCGGCGCGCAGGATTCGTGGCCCCAGGCTGACCGGCGTCACATAAGGCAGCGACCGCAGATGCGCGCGCTCGGTGGCGGAAAACCCGCCCTCGGGGCCGATCAGGATGGCCCAAGGGCCGCTCGCCAGCCCGGCCAGCGTCTGCGCGGGCCCGGCCAGAGCCTCATCCGCCCAGAGGATCCGGCGCGTCCCATCCCAGCCATCCAGCAGGCGCGACAGCGGCGTCAGATCATCGACCTGCGGCACGAAAGTCCCGCCGCATTGTTCGGCAGCCTCGACGGCATGGGCCTGCAGGCGGTCCTGCCGGATACGTTCGGAATTGGTGTGATCGGTCTGCACCGGCAAGATGCGGGCGGCGCCCATTTCAGCGGCTTTTTCCACGATGAAATCGGTGCGGGCCTTCTTGATGGGGGCAAAGCATAGCCACAGATCAGGCGGGTTCTGCTGGTCGCCCGACTGTTCCACCGGCATGACGCTGCCGCCGCGTTTGCCGACCTGATCCAGTTCCGCCAGCCATTCGCCATCACGGCCATTGAAGACCTTGATCCGGTCGCCGGCCTTCTGGCGCATGACGCCAGACAGGTAATGGGCTTGTCCGGCCTCAAGCGGGACGGGTTGTCCAGCAGCCAAGGGGTGATCTATGTAAAGTCTGATTTTTGCCATGATGGGTGCGACGCTATGCAAAGCCAGACCGAAAGGCCAGATGCCGTCATCGACGCGCCCAAGGGAAATTGGGTGGACCGATATGCCCCCCCGCGGACGCGACCATGGCTGCGCATGTCGCGGGCCGACCGGCCCATCGGGACATGGCTGCTGCTGTTGCCCTGCTGGTGGGGGATCGGGCTGGCGATGATGGCCGATGCGCCGCGCTGGTTCGACCTGTGGATCGCGCTGGCCTGTGCCATCGGCGCCTTCGTCATGCGCGGCGCGGGGTGCACCTGGAACGACATCACCGACCGCGACATCGACGCGCAGGTGGCGCGGACGCGGTCGCGGCCCCTGCCCTCGGGTCAGGTGTCGCTGCGCGGGGCCTATGTCTGGCTGGCCGCGCAGGGGTTGCTGGGGTTGGTGATCCTGCTGACCCTTGGAAAGGCGGCGGTTTGGATGGGTGTAGCGTCGCTGGCGTTGGTGGCGATCTATCCCTTTGCCAAGCGGTTCACCTGGTGGCCGCAGATCTTCCTGGGGCTGGCCTTCAACTGGGGCGTGATGCTGGCCTATGCCGCGCATATGGGTCGCGTCGATGTGGCCCCCGTGGTCGCATGGCTGGGCGCGATCGCCTGGACGATCTTTTACGACACCATCTATGCCCATCAGGACGCCGAAGATGACGCCATAATCGGCGTGAAATCCACTGCGCGTCTGTTCGGGGACAACAGCCCGCGGATCCTTGCGGGCTTTGCCATTCTGGCCGTCGTCGTGCTGGGCGTGGCCACTGCCCTTCCCGGTCGCAATCTGTTGATAGCTTGGGCAGGGCTGGCAGGTTTCGCCGCGCATCTGGCGTGGCAGCTGAAGAAATTCGAGCCCGATCAAGGGGATGTCTGCCTGCGCCTGTTCCGGTCTAACCGCGATGCGGGGCTGATCCTTGCGCTGTTTCTTGCCGTGGCCGGGTTGGCGTGATTGCGCCACGGGGGTGCGGGGGCTAAACCTTGCGCGCTTGCAACAGCCCAAGGTTTTCACGCATGGCATCCTCGCGCCGCCGACTTTCGACCACATTGGCAACCGTTCTGGTCCTTGGCGGGGCCGGTGGCCTGTGCTGGATCGGCGCCGAGGCGGCCGCGACCTTCATCGAGGAACGTGCCGCCCAGGACGTCGGCCTGGCCCTGCGCAGCGCCGGATATGGCTGGGCCGAGGTCTCGACGAACGGGTTGCGCGTCCGCCTGACCGGCACCGCCCCCACCGAGGTCGAGCGGTTCCGTGCCATGACCCAGGCCGCCAATGCCGTCGATGCCAGCCGCATCGTCGATGAGATGACCGTCGCCTCGGTCGAGGCGATGACGCCCCCCGCCTTCAAGGTCGAAATGCTCAGCAATGATCAGGGCATCTCGCTGATCGGGCTGGTCCCCGCCGCGACCGACCGCGATGCCATCCTGCGCGGGTTGCGGGGCGATGCCCCCGACGATCAGGTGACCGACCTGCTGGAAACCGCCGATTACGACGTGCCCGAGCTGTGGCAGGCCTCGGTCGATTTCGGGATCGAAGCGGCGCAACTGACCGATCAGGCCAAGGTCTCGATCGAGCCTGGGCTGGTCGTCGTCGCAGCTCTTGCCAAGGACCGCGAGGACAAGGGCCGGTTGGAGGCCGCGCTGCGTGACGCCCTGCCCAAAGGTGTGCGGCTGCAGACCAGCATCTCGGCCCCGCGTCCGGTCATCGCACCCTTCACGCTGCGCTTCGCCATCGACGACAAGGGTGCGCGTTTCGATGCCTGCGCCGCCGATGACGATGCCGCCCGCGACCGTATCATCAAGGCCGCCCGCACCGCGGGGCTGGAAAGAGGCGCCGATTGCACGCTTGGTCTTGGCGCACCCTCGCCCGAATGGGGCACCGCCGCCGAGGCCGCGATCATGGCCGTCGGTCAGTTGGGCGCGGGACAGGTGACGCTGTCGGATGCGGATGTGGCGCTGGTCGTGCCCGACGGGGTGGACCCCGACCGCTTCGACACCGCCGCGGGTGAATTGGAACAGGCACTGCCGCAGGGGTTCTCGCTGAAGGCCGTGCTGGAAAAGGCCCGCCCCAAGGACATGGGCCCCGCCATCTTCGAGGCGACCCTGACCGAAACCGGCAGCCTGTCGATGAAGGGCCGCATCGCCGATCAGCAGATGCGCGAGGCTGTCAACAGTTTTGCCACCTCGCGCTTCGATGTGACGCAAAGCGGGCTGCGCAGCGACCCCAACGTGCCGGGCGGCTGGACCGTCCGCGTGGTTGCCGCACTTGAGGCGATGGACGCCCTGCAATCTGGCAGCGTCCGCGTGACCCCCGATCTGCTGCAGGTCAGCGGCATGTCCGGCGACCCCAGTGCCACCGACCATGCCGCCGCCCTGCTGTCGGAACGGCTGGGGGCGGGGGCGCGCTATTCGCTGGCCATCGGCTATGACCGCCGCCTCGATCCGGCGCTTGGCCTGCCCGACGGCGACGAATGCGTGGCCCGTCTGAACACCGTCATGTCCGAAAGCGAAATCGGCTTCGAACCCAGCAGCAGCTCGATCGCGGGCGACCCTGCCCCGACGCTGGACCGACTGGCGCAGGCCATGTCCGAATGCGCCGAATTCCAGATCGAGGCGGGCGGGCATACCGATTCCCAAGGCTCGGACGGTTTCAACGCCGAGCTGTCGCGCGGTCGCGCTCAGGCCATCGTGGCCGCGATGAAGGGCGCGGGCATCGATGTCACCAATATGACCTCGCGCGGATATGGCGAAAGCCAGCCCATCGCCACCAATGATACCGAGGAAGGCCGCGAGGCCAACCGCCGGATCGAGTTCCGCCTGCTGTCCCCCCACCCGGTCCGCACCGATGCGCTGGTCACCCCTGCCGCCATCGCGGGCATCACCGGTCAGCAGCAGCCCGCGGAAACGCCCGAGCCGGTCGCACCCATGCAGGGACCGAACCTGCCGCAGGTGCAGGGCCCGAACCTGCCCGACCGCCCCGCCCTGATGCAGGGTCCGCAACTGCCGCGCAGCAACGATCAATCGGGCATGGCCCCGATGACCATCGGCGTCAGCGAGGAATTCGAGTCTCTGGACGCGCGCGAGGAAAACCTTAGGGTGCCCGTGCAGACCCCCGATGCCGATACGCCGCGTCCGGGTCCGCGCCCCGAAGATGTGGCCGAACGGGCTGCGAACCAAGAAGACGAAGCGAAGACCGAATGAACCGATCCGAATTCATTGCCGTGACCGCCGTGATCCTGTTCGGGGCCTTCGTCCTGGGATGGATCGCCAGCTGGCTGGTGCATCGCATCGCGCGCCCCGTGCGCGCCGACATGACCGAGCTGGACCACATGGCCCAGCAGATGCACGAGGCCGAAGAACAACGCGACAGCGCCGTCGCCCTGCTGGAACGGCGCGAGGCCGAACTGTCGTCGCAGCTGGCAGGTGCCCGCGCCGAGGCCGAGGCCGCGATGGACGGCCTGCGCGAAAGCCGCACCGAAGTCGAAGAACTGCGCGACTATATCGAGGCCAAGCTGGCCCGCCACTAGGCATGGAAAAAGGGGGCCGCACGGCCCCCTTTTAGCGTCAACTTGGTGGCGGGATCAGATCCCGGCTTCGATGATCGCCCGCGCCAGTACCGGCACCGTGTCGGTGTTCAGGCCCGCGATGTTCAGCCGCGAATCGCCCACCATATAGATGCCTGCGTCGCGCTTCAGCGTCTCGACCTGTTCGGTGGTGGCGCCAAGGCGTGAGAACATGCCGCGATGATGTTCGATGAAATCGAAACGGTCGCTGCCCGACAGCTGGCGCAGTTCGGACGCCAGCTGCGTGCGCAGGCCCAGCATGGTGTTGCGCACATCCTCCAGTTCAGCGGACCAGTCGCCGCGCAGGGCGTCGTCGGTCAGGATGGTGCTGACGATGCGCGCACCATGATCGGGCGGGAAGGAGTAGTTCTGGCGGTTCAGATAGGCCAGCGAGCCTTGGGTCAGGTCGCGCGTGGTCGTATTGTCCGTCAGCGCCATCAGGATGCCGGTGCGTTCGCGATAGATGCCGAAGTTCTTGCTGCAGGACGCGGCGATCAGCACCTGCGGCAGGCGCCTGGCGATCATGCGGGTCGCGGCGGCATCGGCGTCCAGACCGTCGCCGAAGCCCTGATAGGCCAAATCGATCAGCGGGATCGCCCCGGATTTTTCCAGAATGGCGGCGACTTCCTCGAACTGTTCCAGCGTCAGATTGGCGCCGGTCGGGTTGTGGCAGCAGCCGTGCAGCAGAACGATGTCGTCCTTCTTGGCCTTCGCCAGATCGGCCTTCATCGCCTCGAAATCGACGCCGCGCGTTTCGGCATCGAAATAGGCGTATTCCACGAAGGGCAGGCCCATGAACTTCATGATCGACAGGTGGTTCGGCCAGGTCGGGTTCGACACGAAGACCGTGACGTCGGGATTGGCCAGACGGGCCAGCTCAAGCGCCTGACGGATGGCACCGGTGCCGCCCACGGTGGCGACCGATGCCAGACGGTCGGCGGGCACTTCGCCCAAGACCATCTGGGCCATGGAATTGCGATACTCGGCCTCACCGGCAAGGCTGGTATAGGCCTTGGAGGTCTGGCTTTCCCAGATGCGATGCTCGGCCGCCTTGACCGCGCGCATGACCGGCGTGACGCCCTGCGGGTCCTTGTAGACGCCGACGCCAAGGTCGATCTTGCCCTGTCGGGTGTCGGCCTTGAATTCCTCGATCAGCATCAGGATCTTGTCGGGGGCTTGGGCTTTGAGGTTGGACAGCATCTTAGGCGTCTCCGGTTGCGATGTTCAGGTCGGCAAAGCTGCCCCATTCGGTCCAGCTGCCGTCGTAGAGTGAGTGTTTGCGATGCCCCAGCCGTTCCAGCGCCATCGACAGGATGGCCGCCGTCACACCGCTGCCGCAGGTGGTGATAGCTGGCTGGGTCAGATCGACACCGGCGGCATCGAAGCGGGCGCGCAGGGTGTCGGTATCGACCATTGTCCCATCGACATTGAACAGCTGCGGCCAAGGCAGGTTGCGCGATCCGGGGATATGGCCCGAACGCAGGCCCGCGCGCGGTTCAGGCGTTTCGCCGCGGAAGCGGTCGGGGCTGCGGGCGTCGATTATCTGGTGATCGCCCAGCTTGCTGGCCGCCGCCACCTGCGTCACGTCGCGCACAAGGCCCGCCTGACGCTGGACGGTGATGTGGCGGTCGCGCATGACGGGGGGCATGTCCTCGACCGGGCGGCCTTCGGCGCGCCATTTGGCGAAACCGCCATCCAGCACCGCGACATCGGTCTTGCCCATCAGCCGCATGGTCCACCAGACGCGGAAGGCGCTGTGGACGTCGGAATTGTCATAGATGACCATCTGATGCCCGTCGCCGATGCCCATCGCACGCATGCGGCTGATGAACATCTCGACCGGCGGGGCCATATGCGGCAGGGTGCTGCGCTTGTCGCTGATGGCGTCGATGTCGAAGAAACGGGCGGCGGGGATATGGGCCGCGTCATATTCGGCCCGCGCGTCGCGTCCGGCATCCGGCATGTGCCAGCTGGCATCGATGATCCGCAGATCGGGGTCGTTCAGATGCGCCGCCAGCCAGTCGGTCGAGACCAGAGTTTTCGGATCGTCCTGCATTGCGGCCCCCCTTGCTGCGCCGCCCCGATCTACAGGGCCAGCGCCTGCGCTGCAATGCCGCAAGGCCTAACCTTGCTTCAGAAGCCGCTGTTTCTGGCGTCCCCAGTCGCGCTTTGCACTGGTTTCGCGCTTGTCATGGTTCTTTTTGCCCTTGGCGATGCCGATCTTCAGCTTCACCATGCCGCGATGGTTGAAATACATCACCAGCGGAACAAGGGTCATGCCTTCACGGCCCGTGGCCTGCCACATGCGGGCCAGTTCGCGCTTGCTGACCAGCAGCTTGCGGCGGCGACGCGCCTCGTGGCCGAAGACGCCGGCGCGCAGCAGCGGCGCGATATAGCCGTTGATCAGCCACAATTCGCCATCCTCGACCGAGGCATAGCTTTCGGCGATGTTGGATTGGCCCACCCGCAGGGATTTCACCTCGGAGCCGGTCAGCATGATACCCACCTCGAGATCGCTCTCGATGAAGTAATCGAAACGTGCGCGCCGGTTCTCGGCGATCACCTTGTAGTTCTTGCTGTCATCGTCCTTCGCCATAACGCTGTCAGATAGGGTTGCGGGGCGGCTGTGTAAAGATGGACAGGACGTGGAAGGGAAAAAGACATGTTCGAACAGATCGCCATCGGGTCGCTGATGATGGTCGCCAGCGTCATCCTGTCGGGCATGACCTTCTGGCTGCTTGAACTGGCCTTCGCGCAGTCCGCCCATTGGTTGGTGCAGCCGCCCCACCGGCTCAAGCTGTTCGTGGTGGTCATCGGGACGGCGCTTGGGGTGATGGCCATGGTGACGCTGTCGGTCTGGCTGTGGGCGGTGGTCCTGTACCTGATGGGCCATTTCGCAGGGTTCGAGCCGGCGATGTATTTCACCTTGGTCACCTTCACCACGCTTGGTTATGGTGACGTGTTGATGCCCGCGGAGTGGCGCATCCTGGGCGGGCTGGTGGCCGTGAACGGGCTGGTGGTCTTTGGCCTGACCACCGCCATGATGGTCGAGGCCCTGCGCCATGTCCGCATCCGCCAGATCGAGTTCCTGAAGGGATGACCCGCACCATGAAACCCGGACCGCGCAACCTGATCACCGACGTGCCGGGACTGCATGTCGGCCACGCAGAGGACGACCGTCTGAAATCCGGCGTGACGGTGCTGACCGCCGATACGCCCTTCGCGGCGGGGGTGCATGTGATGGGCGGCGCCCCCGGCACTCGTGAGACCGACCTTCTGGCGCCCGACAAGCTGGTGCAGGCCGTCGATGCGCTGGTGCTGGCGGGCGGGTCCGCTTTCGGGCTGGCGGCCTGCGACGGGGTGGCGGATGCCCTGCGCCGCGCAGGGCGGGGCCATGCGGTCGGGCCGGTGCGCGTGCCCATCGTGCCGGGGGCGATCTGCTTTGACCTGCTGAACGGCGGCGACAAGGATTGGGAGGAAAACCCCTATCCCGCACTTGGCCGCCGTGCATGGCAGGAGGCCGGGCCCGACTTCGCCATTGGCAGCATCGGTGCGGGCACGGGGGCCATGACGGGGCGGCTGAAGGGCGGGCTGGGGTCGGCCTCGGCGGTGCTGGACAGCGGCGTGACGGTCGGGGCGCTGGTGGTGGTGAACGCGCTTGGTCACGCCAATGTCGACGGCAGCCGCCATTTCTGGGCCGCCCCGTGGGAGCTGGACGCCGAATTCGGCGGGCTGGGCCTGCCCGCGACCTTTCCCGCCGCTGCCGAGCCCATCCCCGGCAAGGCCTTGGGTCAGGCCACCACCATCGCCATCGTCGCCACAGATGCGGCGCTGGACAAGGCGGGGCTGCAACGGCTGGCAACGGTTGCCCATGACGGCATGGCCCGTGCGCTGGTGCCCAGCCATACGCTGCTGGATGGCGATCTGGTCTTTGCGGTCTCGACGGGGGCGCGGGGAATGGGGGATGATACGTCGATCCCCTTCGTGCTGGGTCATGCCGCCGCCTGCACGCTGGCCCGCGCCATCGCCCGCGCCGTCCATGCCGCCCGCCCGGCCCCAGGCGACCTGCAATCCTGCTGGTGCCAGATGCCGGAATAGGAAAAGGGCAGCGCATCGGTAAATGCGCCGCCCCCCACACAGAGAGAGTGATGGATCATCAAGAGGGAAGCCTGATGATTCCACCCCGAACGCATGCCAGCCTGATCCGGTTTCACCCAAAGTTGGAACGCGTCGGGACACCGATGGTTATGCCTGACAGACAGCTGCCCAAACCCTGCGCAAGGATATTCCGATGACCACTGGCCAGACCGACCTCAAGACGCTGCTTGCCGACCCCTCGTTGCTGGAAACGCGTGCCTTCGTGGCGGGCGAATGGATGGATGCGCCGGATGGCGCGACCTTCGATGTCATCAACCCCGCACGCGGCGACGTCGTCGCGAAGGTCGCCGACATGGGCCGCGATCAGGTCGCCCGCGCCATCGACGCCGCCGAGACTGCGATGAAGGATTGGGCCGCCCGCCCCGCCAAGGAACGCGCCCAGGTGATGCGTCGCTGGTACGACCTGATGATGGAGAACCAGAACGACCTCGGCATGATCATGACCGCCGAACAGGGCAAACCCCTGCCCGAGGCCAAGGGCGAGATCGCCTATGGTGCCGGTTTCATCGAATGGTTCGGCGAAGAGGCCAAGCGCGTCTATGGCGAAACCATCCCCGGCCATCAGGCCGACAAGCGCCTGACCGTGATCCGTCAGCCCATCGGCGTTGTGGGAAGCATCACCCCTTGGAACTTCCCGAACGCCATGATCGCCCGCAAGGCCGGCCCCGCGCTGGCCGTCGGCTGCGGTTTCGTCGCGCGCCCTGCCCGCGAAACGCCGCTGTCGGCGCTGGCCATGGCGGTTCTGGGCGAACGCGCGGGGCTGCCCAAGGGCATCCTGTCGGTCGTCACTTCGTCGAAATCCAGCGAGGTCGGCAAGGAATTCTGCGAAAACCCCAAGGTCCGCAAGCTGACCTTTACCGGCTCGACCGAGGTAGGCCGCATCCTGCTGCGTCAGGCCGCGGATCAGGTGATGAAATGCAGCATGGAGCTGGGCGGCAACGCGCCCTTCATCGTCTTCGACGACGCCGATCTGGATGCCGCCGTTGAAGGAGCGATGGCGTCGAAGTTCCGCAACAACGGCCAGACCTGCGTTTGCGCCAACCGCATCTATGTCCAAGCCGGGGTCTATGACGCATTCGCCGAAAAGCTGGCGGCGGCGGTGAACAAGCTGAAGGTCGGTGACGGGCTGGAAGACGGCGTCACCACCGGCCCGCTGATCAATCAGGACGCGGTCGAGAAGGTGCAGGAACACATCCGCGACATTACCGACAAGGGCGGCAAGGTGCTGACCGGCGGCAAGCAGATCGAGGGGCTGTTCTACGAGCCGACCGTCGTGACCGGCGTCACCGACGACATGAAGGTCGCGCATGAGGAAACCTTCGGCCCCTTGGCCCCCCTGTTCAAGTTCGACACCGAGGAAGAGGCCATCGCCAAGGCCAACGACACGATCTTCGGTCTGGCGTCCTATTTCTATGCCCGCGACATCGGCCGCATCACCCGCGTGCAGGAAGGTCTGGAATACGGCATCGTCGGCGTGAACACCGGCCTGATCTCGACCGAGGTGGCACCCTTCGGCGGCGTCAAGCAGTCGGGGCTGGGCCGCGAGGGCAGCCATCACGGCCTCGATGATTATCTGGAAATGAAATACATCTGCCTGTCGGTGTGACGCCCCTGTGACAGATTTCCCACAAGTTGACCCGACCACACAGTTTTCCGGGAACGCAAAACGCGGTCGGGACTTTAGCTGGTGAAGGGTCGCCAAAGAGGGTGGCCATATATTACGGATCAAGGGGACTACACATGGAAGGTATTGGCTGGATTCTCGCCATCATCTTGGGCGCTATCGCGGGCTGGATCGCCGAAAAGGTCATGAAGTCGGACATGGGCCTGCTGATGAACATCGTCGTCGGCATCATCGGCGCATTGGTCGGTAACTTCCTGTTCGACCTGATCATCGGCAGCAGCGCCGAGGGCAGCGTCATCGGTCAGCTGATCATCGCCGTCATCGGTGCCTGCATCCTGATCTGGGTCGTTCGCCTGGTGCGCGGCCGCACCTGACCGCGGCAGATCCCGAAACGACAAAAGGCCGGCATTGCGCCGGCCTTTTTCATATCTGCGGGGTGTGACGGATCGCCTTAGCGGTCGTCGTCCTCGTCCTCATCCTTGCTGTCGGGCAGGTTGAAGAAGCTGTCGGCATCCAGCGGCGCTTCGGGCTTTTCGTCCTCGTCGCGGCTGAGGCTGAAGTTTTCCAGACCGGCGATCGACGACGGCATCCGCGGCTCTTCCGACATCGCCAGCGAGGTTTCAGTGCTGACCAGCTTGCGACGTTCGTCATCGGTCATCACGATGCCTTCGGCGGCGCGCTTCTTGGCGGCCTTCTGGACGGCGGCGTCCAGTTCGGTCTGACGGCACAGGCCCAGGGCGACCGGGTCGATCGGCTGGATGTTCTGGATGTTCCAGTGGGTCCGTTCGCGGATCGAGGCGATGGTCGGCTTGGTCGTGCCGACCAGCTTGGCGACCTGCGCATCGGCCAGCTCCGGGTGGAACTTGACCAGCCACAGGATGGCCGCGGGGCGGTCCTGGCGCTTGGACAGGGGGGTATAGCGCGGGCCGCGGCGCTTTTCCTCGCCTTCCGAAGCGGGGTTGTGCTTCAGACGCAGTTTATAGGTGGGGCTGGCCTCGGCACGTTCGATCTCGGCTGCATCCAGTTGAAGCGAGGCGATGGGGTCGAAGCCCTTCACGCCGGCTGCGACATCACCATCGGCGATGCCTTGGACCTCAAGCTCGTGCAGACCGCAGAAATCACCGATCTGCTTGAAGCTCAGCGTCGTGTTATCGACCAGCCAGACGGCGGTGGCCTTGGCCATCAGCGGCTTGCTCATGTCAGTCTCCTTCGCATGTCTGTCCCGAACATAGGGGCTTACGCCGGAAAAACGGCTTTGGCGGGCGCCATTCCACGTTCTCGGGGGGGGAATTGCCGCGTGATATAGCGTTTCCGGGCCGCAGAGAAAAGAGGATTCGCGCAGATGACGGATGCAAGGACGTCCGGCCCGCGCTAACCTGACGCCATGCGTGCATTCATCCTTGCCCTTGCGGCCCTGCTAACACCCCTGCCCCTGGCCGCCCGCGACGTGGCGGGGCAGTTCGACTATTACGTTCTGGCGCTAAGCTGGCAACCGTCATGGTGCGCCAGCACCGGCGACGGCCGCGATGCCCCCGAATGCGATCCGGGCACCGGCCGCGACTTCAGCGTTCACGGGCTTTGGCCGCAATATGAAGACGGCTGGCCCGATTACTGCAACACCCGCGAACGCGACCCGTCGCGGCGTGAAAGCCAGATGATGGCAGATGTCATGGGATCCGGCGGGCTGGCGTGGCACCAGTGGCAAAAGCACGGGCGCTGCACGGGGTTATCGGCGGCGGATTACTATCAGGCGACCCGAGACGCACTGGCGTCCATCCAGATCCCTGCGGTCTTCGACGATCTGTCACGCGACGTTAGCGTGCCGCCCCCGATCATCGAGGAAGCCTTCATCAAGGCGAACCCCGACCTGTCCCGCGACGGCATCACCATATCCTGCCGCGACGACGCCCTGACCGAGGTGCGGATCTGCCTGACCCGCGACCTGCAGCTGCGCGATTGCGCCCCCGATGCCCGCCGCGATTGCAGCCGCCGCAGTATCCTGATGGAACAGGTGCGCTGACGGGCCTCGGGGCCAGGATCAGGCCTCGCCTGCCACCTTCAGGACGATCTTGCCGATGTGGCCGCTGGTCTCCATCCGGCGATGGGCATCGGCGGCATCGGCCAGGTCGAATTCGCTGTCGATGGTGACGGCCACGGAACCTGCCGCGATCATCGGCCACAGCTTCTTGCGGATCTCGTCGGCGATCTCGGCCTTGGCGACGTCGGATTGCGGACGCAGGGTCGATCCTGTGACGGTCAGGCGGTTCATCATGATATGGGCGAAGTTCAGCTCGACCTTGGGGCCTTCAAGGAAGGCGATCATCACCAGCCGCCCGTCCTTGGCCAGGCTGCTGATGTTGCGCGGGATATAGCTGCCGCCCACCATGTCCAGGATCAGATCCGCCCCGCCGGCCTCGGCCAGCACCTTGGTGAAATCCTGTTCCTTGTAGTTGATGGCCGTGGCGCCCAGATCGCGGATCGCCTGGCATTTGTCGGCGCTGCCTGCGGTGGCAAAGACGCGGGCGCCAAGCGCATGGGCGATCTGAATGGCCATCATGCCGATGCCCGACGTGCCGCCATGGACCAGGAAACGCTCGCCCCCGGTCAGATGGCCGCGCTGGACGACGTTCGACCAGACGGTGAAGGCGGTTTCCGGCAGGCAGGCGCCCTCTTTCATGGACAGGCCCTCGGGGATGCGCAGGGCGTGGTCGGCGTGGCAGACGGCGTATTCGGAATAGCCGCCACCGGGCAGCAAAGCGCAGACCTTTTCGCCCTTCTTCCAGCGGGTGACGCCTGCACCGATGCCCACGATCTCGCCCGAGGCTTCCAGGCCGGGCAGATCGGACGCCCCCGGCGGCGGCGCATAGGCGCCGGCGCGCTGCAGGCAGTCGGGGCGGTTCACGCCGGCATAGGCGATCTTGATCAGGATCTGGTCGTGGCAGGGAACGGGCACGGGGCGCGTCACCTTGCGCAGCACATCGGGTCCGCCGGCCGAGGCGATCTCGATCGCGGTCATCGAATCAGGGAACATGGTCTCTCCTTAGTGGGTCTTGCCGGGCAGCGGTTTCGCGCGAGGTGCCCGGATCCAGCCGAAGGCGGCCTTGGTCAAACCTTCGGCCCCCGGCAGACTACGCAGACGCGCCTTGATAGTTTCAAAATTCATCACCCCGTCGATGCGGCGATCGATGAAGGCGCGGGTCTGGGTCTGCTGGGGCGAATCGTCGCCCAGCCAGAACAGCACGCTGGCCGAGATCACCGCCGAGAGCGTCGCCCGCTTGGAGTACCAGTTCACGTCGTCGGACCGATCGCCAAGGCCCGTCCAGATGACATCAGCGGTTTCCCAGACCAGGCGCGCCGCCAGCGCGGCATTCTGCGGCAGGGCCAGCGTCGATGCACCCGCGCGCACCAGTTCCGGGTCGACCAGATCCAGCCTGCGCCAGACGGCCTGCGCCACGCGGTCACGAAAGCGGCCTTCTGGCGGGGATTCGGCCAGCGATTCCCGCAGCTTGTCATCCGCGCGGCGGTGATAGGCGGCGGCCAGACCCGCGCCGCCTTGCGGGAAATGCACCCGCACCAGGGCGGGCGACATGCCGATGTCGCGCGCGCCCGCCAGCAGGGCGGCGTCGTTCATCCCCTCGAACGGGACATGGATCAGGGCGGCATCAAGAAGGGCTTCGCGGTCGGTCTGGGTCATGGCACACCTATCTGGACAAACGCGCCCACGGCTGTTAGGGGGACGCTTCCTGCAATCTTGCAACTCTAACCTAGGAAGGTGGTGACAACCACATGCAGGTCAATGTTCGCGACAACAACGTCGAGCAAGCGCTCCGCGCCCTGAAGAAAAAACTTCAGCGCGAAGGTGTCTTCCGTGAAATGAAGCTTCGGCAACATTTCGAGAAGCCGTCGGTCAAGAAAGCCCGTGAAAAGGCCGAGGCCGTTCGCCGTGCCCGCAAGCTGGCCCGTAAAAAGGCACAGCGCGAAGGCGCGCTGTAAGACGACGCGTTCAGCGTTATCGAAAAACCCCCGCGGCGTCATGTCGCGGGGGTTTTACGTTGTGATCACAGTGCATTCCGGGGCATCGGCAGCGTGCCGCGGTTATAGTCGGTCCAATCCGTGATCTCGGGATAGAACTGCTTGCGCCATGCACGCACGCGCGGGTTCATCCGACGCCGCCACAGGGGCGGCACCATTGCCACGAAGGTCATCGCGGGATAGCCGAAGGGCAGCTGCGGCGCCTGATCCTTGCCATAGGTCTGCAACAGCGGAAATCGGCGGTCGGGCTTGTAGTGATGGTCGGAATGACGCTGCAGGTTGATCAGCAGCCAGTTCGACCCGGTGTGGCTGGCGTTCCAGCTGTGGCGCGGCAGGATATGTTCGTACCGCCCATCCCCCAGATGCTTGCGCGACAGGCCATAGTGTTCGACGTAATTCGTCAGCTCCAGCTGCCAGACGGCAATGAAGGCCTGAGATGCGAACAGCCCCAGCCCCGCCCAACCGCCAAGGATCAGCGCCAGCGCCAGCATCCCCGCCTGCAACGCGGCATATCGCCAGAACGGGTTTCGCCGGTCCCAAGCGCTGCGTTTGGCGCGGGCCAGCATGCGGGTTTCGGCACGCCACGCGCTGCGCGGACCATCGGACAGGACGCGGATAAAGAAGCGGTGGAAGCCTTCGTTATAGCGCGCCGATACCGCATCACGCGGGGTCGAAACCCAGGAGTGATGCACCAGCAGATGTTCGGTCCGGAAATGCGAATAAAGCACGCTGGCCAGCAGCAGATCACCCAGCCAACGTTCCAGCGCGGTTTTCTGGTGCAGCAGTTCATGCGCATAGACGATGCCGATGCTGCCCGACAGCACGCCGATGCCGAAGAAGAGGCCCAGCTGTTCCCAGCCAGTCAGATGCCCCGTCGCACGCACATACCAGATGGACCCGAAGATTGCGGCGAATTGCAGCGGGAACCAGATGATGGTGATGGCGCGGTGCCAGAACAGTTGCGCGGTGTCGGTCTGCGGATCGGGGTTTTCGTCGTTCAGTCCAAGGATGCTGTCCAGTATCGTGGTCAGATACCACGCATAAAGCGGCAGCAGCGCCCACCACATGCCGCCCCTGATGGCAGCCAAGGCCACCAGCGGGATCATCAGCGCGGACATCCAGAAAGGTGCTGCAGGGGGAAGTTTTCCGGGGGGTGAATCGGTCATGCCTGCGATGCTACGCGGCGATGTCGCCTTGCGCCATATCCCAGACCTTGCGCATCAGCCGCGGAAGGGCGTCGCGGTCGATCTGTCGCAGGGGGATCAGCTGTCCGCGTTCGGGATTGCCGGTCAGATCCCCGATCATCACCGTCAGCGTCAGGCTGAAATGGGTGAAGACATGGCGCACCTCGCCGATGGCCCGCCAATCCGCCGGGCCGGGGGGCGGCAGATCGCGCCCGTCCCACCCCGCCGAGGGGAAACCGGTCGTGCCCCCCAGCAGGCCCTTGGCCGGGCGTTCCTCCAGCAAGATGCTGTCACCGGTGCGGGCGATCCACGCGATGCCGGTGCGTTCGGGCTTGGGGGCCTTGGGGGTCTTCGCGGGCAGTTCGGGGGCGATGCCTTGCGCACGGGCGTCGCAGGATGCGGTCAGCGGACAGATGACGCAGGCGGGCTTGCGCGGGGTGCAGATCGTCGCGCCCAGATCCATCATCGCCTGTGCGTAATCGCCGGGACGGGTTTGCGGCGTCAGCGTTTCCGCCAGCGCCGTCAGTTCCGGCTTGGCACGCGGCAGTGGCGTGCGGACGGCGAACAAACGCGAGACCACGCGCTCCACATTCCCGTCCACCACGGTTTCCGGCAGGTCGAAGGCGATGGATGCGATCGCCGCCGAGGTATAGGGCCCCACCCCCGGCAGTTCACGCAGACCCTCGCGCGTTGTCGGAAACGCGCCGCGTTCGGCCACCTCGCGTGCGCAGGCCAGCAGGTTGCGGGCGCGGGCGTAATAGCCAAGCCCCGCCCATTCGCCCATCACCTGCGCATCGGGCGCCGCGGCCAGGTCGTGAACGGTGGGCCAGATGCGCGTAAATCGAAGGAAGTATTCCTTGACGGCAGCCACGGTCGTCTGCTGCAACATCACCTCGGACAACCACACGCGATAGGGGTCGGCGGGCGCGCCGCCCGGCGGCACGCGCCACGGCAAGACGCGGGCGTGGCGGTCGTACCAGTCGAGCAAAGTCTCTGCGATCACCTTGCTGTCACGCAATTATGTGGCCTCGTGTGAATGGGTGCGCTTTCATCCTTGCCGATGGCTGGCTAAGACTATGGGCGTGATAACAGATCATGGAACGATGGCACAGGCACCCGGATCCACATATTCCAAGACCCGTCGTCGCAGCCGCGGCTTTCAGGCGGCGTCCTCGCTGCTGGCGGACCGCGTGCAGAAGGCGGCCGAGGGTCGCGGCTTTGCCGTCGCCCGCCTGCTGACCCATTGGGCTGAAATCGCCGGCCCCCAGCTGGCCGCAGCCACCCGCCCCGTCAAGATCAGCCACAGCCGTGGCGCCTTCGGGGCGACGCTGACCTTGCTGACCACCGGCCCGATGGCCCCCATGGTCGAAATGCAGCTGCCGATGCTGCGCGACAAGGTGAACGCCTGCTATGGCTATAACGCCGTCCAGCGGATCACCCTGACACAGACCTCGGCCAGCGGCTTTGCCGACGGCCACGCCAGTTTTTCCCGCGCGCCGAAAGCCGCCAAGGCCCCCGATCCCGCACGGGTCGAACAGGCCGATCGCGTTGGCGCGCAGTTTACCGACCCCACATTGGCGCAGGCCATGGCCACGTTGGCCCTGAACGTCGCCCAACGACAATCCCGCAAGACCTGATCTGAAAGACCCGAAAGGACTTCCTATGTTTCTCCGCTCTGCTGCGACCGTTTTTGCGCTGGCCTTTGCCGCCCCGGTGATGGCACAGGATGCCCCCGAAACCCTGCCCGATATCGCCCTGGGGTCGGAAGACGCGCCCCTGACCATTATCGAATATGCCAGCTTTACCTGCGGGCATTGCGCGAATTTCCACAGCGACGTCTATCCGGAGCTGAAGGCCGAATACATCGACACCGGCAAGGTCAAATTCGTCCAGCGCGACATCTATTTCGACCAACCGGGCCTCTGGGCAGGCATCATGGCCCGCTGCGGCGAGGGTGAGAAATTCTATCCCGTCGCTGACATGTTGTTCGACGAACAGCAGAAGTGGCTGTCGGGTGGATCGGGCGATGAAGTCGCTGCGAACCTGCGCAAGATCGGCCTGAAGGCCGGGATGACCGACGACCAGATGACCGCCTGCTGGGATGACACCGCCAAGGTCGAACAGTTGATCGCGACCTTCCAGGCCAATGCGACGGCTGATGATATCCAGGCGACGCCGACCTTCATCATCGGTGACGAAACCGTTCCGAACCAGTCGTGGGACGGCATGAAGAAGATCATCGACGACAAGCTGGCCGAAGCGGAAGCCGAAGCCGCCGATCAGTGACGACCCCTCTGGCCGGCCTGAAGGTAGTCGAGCTTGCGCGCATCCTGGCTGGCCCCTGGGCCGGTCAGATCCTGTCCGATCTGGGCGCGCAGGTCATCAAGGTCGAATCCCCCCAAGGCGACGACACGCGCCGTTGGGGGCCGCCCTTCATCGACCATCAGGGCGACCGAAGCGCCGCCTATTTCCACGCGGCCAATCGCGGCAAGCAATCGGTGATTGCCGATTTCACCACGCCCGAGGGCCAGCGCAAGGTCCGCGATCTGGTGGCCGACGCCGATATCGTTATCGAGAACTTCAAGGTCGGCGGTCTGGCCAAATACGGTCTGGATCACGCCAGCCTGTCGGCGCTGAATCCGCGCCTGATCTATTGCAGCGTTACGGGGTTCGGGCAGACGGGCCCCTATGCCCATCGCGCGGGCTATGACTTCATCATCCAAGGCATGTCCGGCATGATGAGCGTGACCGGCGATCCCGCGGGCCAACCGCAGAAGGTCGGCGTCGCGGTCACCGACATCTTCACCGGCGTCTATGCCGCGGTCGGCATCCTTGCCGCCCTGCATCAACGGCAGCGGAGCGGACGCGGCCAGCATATCGACATGGCGCTGCTGGATGTCGCGACCTCGGTCATGGCGAACCAGGCGATGAACTATCTGGCGACCGGCGACGTGCCGACCCGCATGGGCAACGCGCATCCCAACCTGGTGCCCTATGCCGTCTTCGACTGCGCCGACGGCTGGATCATCATCGCCACGGGCAATGACGCCCAGTATCGCAGGTTATGCGCCGTGCTGGGACTGCCCGCGCTGGCCGATGCGCCGGCCTATGCGACGAACGCCGACCGCATCGCGAACCGGCAGGCTCTGACCGAACTGCTGTCCTCGGTCACCGTCACATGGACCCGCGACCGCCTGCTGGCCGCGCTGGAGGATCAGGGTATCCCCGCCGGTCCCATCAACGACATGGCCGATGTCTTTGCCGACCCCCAGATCATCGCCCGCCAGATGCGCATTGATCCGCAGGGGGTACCAGGGGTGCGTCTGCCGATCAGCTTTTCGGACGCCCGTCTGGCGACCGACAGGGCATCGCCGGGGTTGGGCCAGGACGACTGACACCCTTATCCCATGGGATTATTGATTTTTGCTTGCCGTGGCACCAAGCTGCGCATGCGGCGTCATGTCGCGACAAACAGTCAGGGACAGGACATCATGTTTCAGGAATTCAAGACCTTCATTGCCCGCGGCAACGTGGTCGAACTTGCGGTCGGCATCATCATCGGCGCGGCCTTCACCGCGATCGTGAATTCGATGGTGGTCGATCTGATCAACCCGATCATCGGTCTGCTGACCGGCGGCGTCGATTTCACCAACAAATATATTGTGCTGTCGGGCGACGTGCCCGCCGGGGCCAGCCTTGAGGCCGCGCGCGAATCCGGGGCGGCGATCTTTGCCTATGGCTCGTTCGTGATGGCGGTCATCAACTTCCTGATCATCGCATGGGTGGTCTTCCTGATCGTGCGCATGGTCAACCGCGTGCAAGCTCAGGTGTCGCCCGCCGAAATCGCCGCCGAGGAAGCCCCCGCCGGTCCCAGTCAGGAAGAGCTGCTGGCCCAGATCCGCGATCTGCTGGCCGCCCGCGCCTGATCCGAATGCCGCCGAACAACGGGCCGCGACTTGCGTCGCGGCCCGTTGCGTCACAGGTCCAGCAGGCTTTCGGGCGTGATCGCCTGCAACCCAAGCGCCTGCCCCACCGGAACCGAGGTCAGCTGGCCCTCATGCGTGGACAGCCCCGCCCGCAGATGCGGATCATCGGTGACGGCCTGCCGCCAGCCCTTGTCGGCCAAAGCCAGCAAATGCGGCATGGTCGCATTGCCCAAAGCCTGCGTCGCCGTGCGCGCCACGGCGCCCGGCATGTTCGCCACGCAGTAATGCACGACGCCATCGACCTCGTAGATCGGGTCCTGATGAGTCGTGGCACGCGAGGTCTCGAAACAGCCACCCTGATCGATCGCCACATCCACCAGCACCGATCCCTGAGGCATCAGCGACAGCTGCGCGCGGCTGACCAGCTTGGGGGCCGCCGCACCGGGGATCAGCACCGCGCCGATGACCATATCGGCGGTGGTGATGGCAGCCTCGGTCGCAGCGGCGCTGGCGAATTGCGTGGTCAGCTTGCCCATGAAGACATCGTCGAGATAGGACAGTCGCGGCACCGACCGGTCCATCACCGTAACATTCGCTCCCATGCCCACGGCCACACGTGCCGCAGCCGCACCGACGACCCCGCCGCCGATGATGACGACATTCGCCGGACGCACGCCGGGCACGCCGCCCATCAGCACGCCACGTCCGCCATTGGCCTTTTGCAGCGCCCAAGACCCGACCTGCGGGGCCAGACGGCCCGCGACTTCGGACATGGGCGCCAGCAGCGGCAGACCGCCACGCGCATCAGTGACGGTTTCATAGGCGATGGCGGTGACGCCGCTGTCCAGCAGGTCGCGGGTCTGATCGGCATCGGGCGCCAGATGCAGATAGGTGAACAGGATCTGGCCCTTGCGCAGCATCTTGCGTTCGACGGCCTGCGGTTCCTTGACCTTGATGATCAGATCGGCCGCATCAAAAACGGCAGCGGCATCATCGGCGATCTCGGCACCGGCATTCAGGTAATCTTCGTCGGTGAAACCCGCGCCGATGCCTGCGCCGGTCTGGACCAGCACCTGATGGCCGCGGCCCACAGCCTCGGTTGCGGCGGCGGGGGTCAGGCCGACGCGGAATTCCTGTGGCTTTATTTCCTTGGGGCATCCGATCTTCATGGCACTCCTCCCAGAGTTCTTGATGATCACATCATGCGCGCGATCCATCGCAAGGTGCTGCGAAGTTGTCCGGCTGACGATGAAGCGGGGCGAAGAATCCGCTGGAATATCGCTGCCTTATCGAAGAACCTGCGCCTATGGCCGACCTTGACGCAATAGACCGCCGCATCCTTGCCCTTCTGCAGACCGAAGGGCGAATCAGCAATGCCGAGCTGGCCTTGCGGGTCCATTTGTCGCCATCCGCCTGCCACAGGCGCGTGCAGCGGCTTGAGGAGGCGGGCGTCATCTCGGGCTATGTCGCGCTTCTGGATGCGCGCGCCCTGCGCCGCCAGACCACGGTCTTCGTCGAAATCACACTGTCGGGTCAGGCGGATGAGGTATTGGACGCCTTCGAAAAGGGTGTGCGCGCCATTCCCGACGTGCTGGAATGCCACCTGATGGCGGGGACTGCCGATTACCTGCTGAAGATCGTGGTCGAGGATACCGACGATTTCGCCCGCATCCACCGCCAGCATCTGTCACGCCTGCCGGGCGTGGCGCAGATGCATTCCAGCTTTGCCCTGAGGACCGTCTTCCGCACCACCGCCATCCCGGTGTGAAAGGACCCGCCATCCGAAGATGACGGGTCAAGGTGGCCCCGCCGAAATGGCAGATGCGAGGCATGGCGAATGGGGATGTCGGGTCAGTTCGGGCGGGCGATCTCGCCTTCCATTTCAGCGCGGATCTGCTGGCGCAGGATGTCCAGCGGAATCATCTTTCCCTCGCGCCGGAAATGCCAATAGGTCCAGCCGTTGCAGCTGGGCGCGCCTTCCAGCGCGGCACCGACCTGATGGATGCTGCCCTTGACGTCATTGCCGATCAGGCTGCCGTCGGCGCGCACGCGGGCCTTGTGACGGTTGCCGATGGAAAACAATTCCTCGCCCGCGCGCAGCATGCCGCGCTCGATCACCTGACCGAAGGGGATGCGCGGTTCGGCCCGTTTGGCGCGGGTGGTGGCGATCACCTCGGCGTCCAGACGACGGGTGCGTTCCAGACGCTTGGTCGCCGCCTCGCGATAGGCTTCCTCGCGCTCGATGCCGATAAAGTCGCGGCCCAGCATCTTGGCAACCGCGCCTGTGGTGCCGGTGCCGAAGAAGGGGTCCAGCACGACATCGCCGGGATTGGTCGTGCCGATGATGACGCGGTGCAGCAGCGCCTCGGGCTTTTGGGTCGGATGGGCCTTTTCGCCCTTGCCGTCCTTCAGCCTTTCGCCGCCGTTGCAGATGGGAATGACCCAATCGCTGCGCATCTGCGTGCCTTCGTTCAGCGACTTCAGCGCCTCGTAGTTGAAGGTGTATTTCGACGTCTCGGATTTCGCCGCCCAGATCAGCGTTTCATGCGCGTTGGTCAGACGCTTGCCGCGGAAGTTCGGCATCGGGTTCGACTTGCGCCAGATCACGTCGTTCATGATCCAGAAACCCTGGTTCTGAATCTCGGCGCCGACGCGGAAAATGTTGTGATAGCTGCCGATCACCCAGATCGCGCCGTTCGGCTTCAGGATCCGCCGCGCAGCCGTCAGCCAATCGCGGGTAAAGCTGTCATAGATGGCAAAGCTGTCGAACTGGTCCCAATGGTCGTTGACGGCATCGACCTTGGAATTGTCGGGGCGATGCAGGTCGCCCTTCAGCTGCAGATTATAGGGCGGATCGGCGAAAATCAGATCGACGCTGGCTTCGGGCAGGGCATTCATCACCTCGATGCAATCGCCGGCCAGAATCTGGTTCAGCGGCAGCGACGGAGGCACGGAATCCGCACGCGGGCTTCTGGTTTTCGTCATTTTCTGCCTCTGGGAACGCCGGATTTTACCGATCTGGTGATCCCCCAAAATGATTCAGACGCGAATCGGCGTCAATTTGTTTTTTGAATCAATTGCTTGGCAGCGGGGATTTACACAAGATGTTGTGGACGGGCTTGAAGCTGCGTCTATGGTGAGGGGTCACACCCAGTTCCAGTAGGGCTTTCTTATGCGCAGGCGTCGGGTAACCGGCGTTCACCTCCCAGCCATAGCCGGGGTAGTGTTGCGCCAAAGACTCCATGATGCGATCGCGCGCCACCTTCGCCAGGATCGAGGCCGCGGCAATCGTCACGCTGCGACCGTCGCCTTTCACGATCGCCTCGGCGGGCAGGCCAAGGTCGCGCGGCAGCTTGTTTCCATCGACCAGCACGTGATCCGGACGCTGCTTCAGCCCCGCGACCGCGCGGCACATCGCCAGATGGGATGCGTGATAGATGTTCAGCCGGTCGATCTCTTCGACGTTGACATGGGCCACCGACCAGTCGCAATTCCGGGTCAGCCAGGCGAACAGATCATTGCGGCGCTTGGCAGACAGTTTCTTGGAATCGTTCAGCCCTTCGGGGATCGCGTCGGGGTTCAGGATCACCGCCGCCGCCGTCACCGGCCCGCAAAGAGGACCGCGTCCGACCTCATCCACACCGGCGACCAGACGCGCGCCTTGGGCGATGGCTGCGGCCTCGAAGCTGAAATCGGGGCCGCTCATCGGTCAAAGACCACGGTGGGGATGGTCAACTCTTGCAGGTTCACGCCCTCGCCTTCGCGGTCGATGACCAGGAAATCGGCGGCATGATCCAGCGGCGTCAGCACCCCGTGCCAGACGCCCGCATGCAGGTTGACCCCGACACCTGCGGGCACCAGAAACCCGCGCGGCGCACCCGGCTGGCCATCAACGTCCGGTGCCACGACCGACAGCCACGCCCCCTGCCCCATCGGCATGAAGGCCTGCGATCCAAGCGGGTGACGCTCCAGCAGCGTGCATTCATAAGGCAGGCTGACCGGATCGGAGCGGAAGATGCTGATGATCGCCTCGCCGCCGTGGCGTTCGATCGTGGCCAGCGCGTGATGGCGTTCGCAGCGGCCCGCATTGATCATGCGGTCGGGCGCGGATTTCGGGGCCAGCACGTCGCCGAAAGGGGCGAAGGCTTCGGCACTCAGGGGTTCGATGCGGATATGTGTCATGATGCTCTCCTGCAGCGGGGTCTAGCGTGCCGCGGCCAGCCCGTCGAGGATGTGGTGCATCATCTGACGACGCGCCTTCGGGTCGCGCAGGAAGGCGGCCTCGGCGCGGGCGGCCCAGGACATGGCCTTGCATTCGGCGGGATGGGACCGCGCCCAGTCAAGCTTGTCCAGGATATCGGTGCCGTGTCGGGCGATGGGAATGAAATGTTCCCAGGGGCGGAAGCGGCCGGAATAGAAGACCTGCCAGCCGTCATCCTCGGCGAACAGCACGGAATTGCTGTCCAGTGCCGAGATGAAGTTCGATCCGTGGTCATATCCCGTCAGGCACAGCTGATATCGGAACCGCTGGAAGAACGCCCGCCCCCGCCGCGGCCCGCAATAGGGTGCCAGCAACGGATCATCGGCGAAATGGCGATAGGCGAAGGCCATGACCACGCCGATGTCGAAATCCGGATGGCCCATGAAGCGGCGGACGAAGTTCAACCGGCTGGTCCGACACAGACCCTGCCACGCCGCATCGCGGGCGGCTGCATCATCGCCGGCCTGCAGCAGTTGCGCCAGCCAGACGTGCGAGGCAGGACCGGGGCGCACGCCGTCGCGCATTTCATTGCCGGATATCATCCCGCGCCAGACGATGCGGTCTTCCTTGTCGTCAAAGCGCGTGGGGTCCGCGTCCAGCGTCGGGTCAAAGCTGGCCAGCCCGATGGCGTGCTGATCGGGCAAGGGCCACGGCACCGGTCCCGCCGCCCCCGCACGCCGGTTGTGGCACAGCACCGGCCGATCCAGCGCAGCACCCTGAGGCGACCCCATCCAACGCGAATCCTCCATGTCGATGCAGACCGGATCGCGGCGGCCAAGGCGCAGGATGTCGTTGATGACACCCTCGGCGCGGATGACCTTGAAGTGGCGACCCTCGGGGCCGGTCGCGATGGGCGTGCCGCCCTGCGGGGTCAGGACCGCGAACTGTCGCACCCCACCCTTCACGGGATCATGGACCAGCGGCCCGCCATCCCATGCGCAGGCATAGCCCGACATGCCCTGCACGCTGCCCTCCGGATCGGGGCGCGCACTTTCCAGACAGAAGCCCGCGACATCCTCGGCCCAGCCTTTCGGGGCTTTGGGCTGATCCTGTGCGCGGTCGTAAAGGGCCAGAAGCGCCGCCTCGACCGGCGGATCGCGGCGCTTGGGCCAGCGTGCGAAGGGCAACTGCGGCATCGGCAGCAGCGGGTCGATGCCGGCGGCCAGTGCGACGGGATCGTCGCGTGCCAGATCGACCACGATCAGCCGGGGATCGCCGCTGAAATGGTCCAGCACTGCGCGTTCATGCGCCGCCAGATCGTCGCGCCACAGATCGGGCAGCGCCAGTTCATCGACGCACCGGTGAAAGGCGTGGCAGCGGGCGACGGCACCTTCGTCGCGGGTCAGCCGCTCGATCGCCCATTGGTCGGGGTCGGGGCGGGTCAGGATAAAGCGCGCATGAGGAATGCGCCGCGCCAGATGCGCGAAGCAGCGCCATGCCTCGAGCGGGGGTCGCCAATGCGGGGTGGCGCGCCACAGCCCCGCGAACAGCCGGATGCCGGGGCGCTGGCGCAGGGGGCGCTGGTCGCGGCCTTGGGCAAAGACGATCTCGGACGCGAGGGCGCCTTTTTCATGGCAAACGGTCTTGTAGCCGTTGCCCGCGAACAGCTGCACCAGCGCATCATCGGCCAGCCCGTCGACGCCGATATGGATGAAGACCGGCTTGGGCATCGGGTCAGGGCGCCATCTGCGCGCGGCGCGGCAGCAGCACCGTCAACAGCCCCAGCACCGGCAGGACCGAGCAGATCTGGAAGACGGTCTGGATGCCCACGCGGTCGGCCAGCAACCCAAGCGCCGCCGCAGCGATCCCGCCCATCCCGAACGAAAACCCGAAGAACATCCCCGCGATGGTCCCCGTGCGCCCCGGCACCAGTTCCTGCGCAAAAACGACAATGGCCGGAAAGGCCGAGGCCAGGATCAGCCCGATCACCACCGCCAGCGCGCCCGTCGCCTGCAAACCCACATGCGGCAGCGCCAGCGTGAAGGGCAGCACCCCCAGGATCGAGACCCAGATCACCGTCAGCGGCCCCACACGGTCGCCGATGATGCCGCCAAGCATGACGCCCCCCGCCATGCCCAGCAGGAACAGGAACAGCATGATCTGCGCCCCTTGGGTGCCAAGGCCGAACTTCTCGATGGTGAAGAAGGTAAAATAGCTGCTCATCGAGGCGGTATAGATGTTCTTGGTGAAGACCAGAATGGTCAGTACCGCGATCGCGCGCATGACGACGGGGCGCGGCAGGCGCAGGGCGGTGTCGGGACGTGCGGCGCTGGCCTTACGGCGATCCTCGGCCCAGGCCCCGACACGCCACAGCAGCGATGCCCCAAGTGCTGCGGCCACCGCGAACCAGGCCACTGCCGGACGCCCAAGCGGCACCACGATGAAGGCCGCCAGTAACGGCCCAAGCGACTGCCCAAAGTTTCCGCCCAGCTGGAACAGCGATTGCGCCGTCCCGAAACGGCCGCCCGACGCCAGACGCGCCACGCGCGAGCTTTCGGGGTGGAAGACCGCCGATCCGATGCCGATCAACATCGCCCCCACCAGCAGCATCTGGTAATGCGTCGCGAAGGCCAGCAGCAGCACCCCGCAGAAGGTCGAGCTCATCCCGAAGGGCAGCGATCTGGGCTGTGGCCTGCGATCCGTCGCGATCCCGATCAGCGGCTGCAACAGCGACGCAGTCAACTGGAACGCGAACGTCATCACACCGATCTGGGCATAGCTGAGGTCGAATTCATTGCGCAGCAACGGATAGATCGCCGACAGCATCGACTGCATGACATCGTTGATCATATGGCACAGGCTGATCGCCAGCAGGATGCCCCAGGTGGTGGGTGAACCGAATCGCCCCCGTCCCGGAACCGACGTCTTGACCTGCTGCATTCTGGCGACTCCGAAAATTACCTAGCGGCAAGCTATCTTGACGATACCGGAAATAAAAATGCCATTATTTGTACGGTTGTGAAGATTTTGTCCAACTGCGACGTTATGTCTTGTCAATTTCCCTGCGATATACTTAATAATTGTGGTCACGTGCTAATATCGCAATATGTTTTTTTCCTGTTTCCGCGTCTGGGGTGCTTACAGTGAACCATGGATCATCATCCTCGCTCAGGGCTGAAGCCTTGGAGAATTCCAATAAGCGCCTGAATACATGGCAGGCCATCAGGGCAGATGTTCTGGCGCGTATCAGGTCGGGTGAATGGCCTCCGGGGGAACTGATTCCCACCGAACAGGAACTGGCGGTCGAAATGGGCTGTGCCCGTGCCACCGTCAACCGGGCGTTGCGCGAACTGGCCACCAGTGGAATCATCCAGCGGCGGCGCAAGGTCGGCACAAGGGTCGCCTCGACCCCGTCCTGCCGGACCACCCTCAGCCTGCCGGTGATGCGCGACGAGATCGAAGCCTTGGGCCAGCGCTATCATTACAGCCTGACCGAGATCGAGATGCGCACCGGCACCGAAGGCGCGCTGAACGCGCTGCAGGCCGATCCCGACGACATCCTGATGCTGGTCAAGACGCGCTATCTGTCCGACGGCAACGCCTATTGCTGCGAGGCTGTCTGGCTGAACCCCAAGGCCATCGATCTTCCCGATCCCAAGATGTTCGAGGCCGAGCCTCCGCAGGAATGGCTGTCGCGCAACATGCCGGTCCAGCAGACCCGCTTCTCGATCCTGGCGGATGAAGCCACAGGCACCTGCGCCCGCAGTCTGGATCTGGAATGCGGCACGCCCGTCCTTGCGATCGAGCGCGTCAACTCGCTCGATGCCGTTCCGGTCAGCTATGCGCGGCAGATCTATCCGCCGCAGCACCGCCTGGTCTTTGACGATTAGCTGAGGTTGTCGGCCTTCAGCAGGTCGGCGAAGTGATCCATCAGCTTGTGCTTCAGCACCTTGCCCGTTGCCGCCGCAGGCAACGGCCCCACCAACAGGATACGCGTCGGCCGTTTATAGGCTGACAGCCGCGCCGCCGCATGGACGGCCAGCGCCTCGGCGGTGGTGCCGCCCTCGGTCAGCAGCTGACAGAACGCCAGAACCTCTTCATCGCCACCTTCGCGCTTGCGGCCGATGACTGCCGTCTGCAGGACGGCCGGGTGGTCGTTCAGCGCGGCCTCGACCTCGGGTGGATAGACGTTGAAGCCGCCGCGGATGATCAGCTCCTTGCAGCGGCCAACGATATGCAGACGACCCTGCGGATCAAGCCGCCCCAGATCGCCGGTATGCATGAAGCCCTGATCGTCCATGACCTGCGCCGTGGCATCGGGGTTGCGGAAATAGCCCAGCATCACATGGGGGCCGCGGGTCAGGACCTCACCCGTGCCGGGTTCCTGACTGAGGGATTCGTCCAGTTTGATTTCGACCTGCGGCAAAGGATGCCCCGCCGACGGATCGGGATCGCCGACGGCATTGTCGGTGATGGTCACGCCCGCCGTGGTTTCGGTCATGCCGTAACCGTTTTGCAGGGCGATGCCGTAGAACACCTCGGCCCGACGTTTCCAGTCGGGGTCCAAGGGGGCCGCGCCGCTGCTGACATAGCGCAGCGGGCCGTCCAGTTTGGCCATACTGCGATGGCGGGCCTCGGCCATGATGGCGGCGTGCATCTGCGGGACGGCGGGCAGAACGGTGACACCCGCCTGCAGCGCATCCAGAACCGCCGCCGCGGAAAAGCGCGGTACCAGCCAGATCTGCGCCGCCTTGCCGATCCCCGCGCACAGCATCGAGGTCAGCCCGAAGACATGCGTCATCGGCAGCACGCCATAGATCAGATCGGTCGGCACGATCCGCCGCAGCTTCGCGGATGACATGCCGCCAAAGACAAGGTTCCCGTGGCTTAGCATGACGCCCTTGGGCATGCCCGTCGTGCCGGTGGTGTAAAGGATCACCGCCGTCATGTCGCCGCCCGCGATCACCTGTTCGGGCACACAGTCGCGGGTCGGGCCGACATGCAGATCGGCACCGCCAAGGGTCACGGACCGCGCATCGGCGGCCTGCGCATGCTTCAGCGCCGGTTCGCTGACATCGGACAGATAGATGACCAGACGCGGATCGGTATGACCCGTGATCTTGTCCAGCTCCGGCCCGGTCATCCGTGCATTCACCGGAACCGTGACCGCATCCATGCGGCTTGCCGCCATCAGCAGCACCGGGATCGAGCCCGAGTTCTCCGACGCGATCACCAACCGGTCGCCGGGACGGACACCAAGGGCGCGCAATTCGCCCATGGCCTGTTCGATACGGCCGTCCAGCTGGGCATAGCTTAGCGTCTCATCCGTCCAGTCGCGCAGGGCGGGGCGGTCGGCGTGGTCGGCCAGACTTTGGTCCAGCAGGTGGTGGATACGTGTCGGTGTCGTCATGTCCCCTCGCGCAATCTGCGGAAATCGGGTGGGCGCTTGGCAAGAAAAGCGGTGATGCCTTCGCCGGCTTCGCGGGCGGCCAGGGCATGGGCCATGGCGTCGCGTTCGGCGGCCAGCTGCGCCTCGAAGGCGGTGGCGCGCCAGCCGGTCAGCAGGCGCTTGATGGCGGCCTGCGCATCCGCCGGACCCTTGGTCAGCCGGTCGGCCAGGGTCATGGCGGCCATGATCGCCTCGCCGGGTTCGGTCAGCTGGTTCACGACGCCAAGTGCATGCAGGCGTTCGGCGGTGACAGGCTGGCCCGTCAGGCACATCTCGGCGGCGATCTGCGGCGGCAGGGCGGCACCAAGGGCGGCAGTCAGGCCACCATCGGGCACAAGGCCCGCATTCACATAGGCGGCGGTGAATTTCGCATCATAGGCGGCGATGACCATGTCGCAGGCCAGCGCCAGCGACAGACCGGCCCCGGCAGCGCCACCCTCGACCACGGCGATCACGGGCCGCGGGCAATGGACGATGGCGCGGATCAGGTCGTTCAGCGCGTCGATGCGGGCGCGACGCTGATCCTCCTCCATCTGCTGGGCGGTGATCAGCGTGTTCAGATCGCCGCCCGCGCAGAAGAAGTCACCCTCGCCCATGATGAGGACGGCCCCGATGCGCGGCTGTTCGGCGGCCATCTGCAGGGCCTCGTGCAAGCCGTCATAGAATTCATGGGTCAGCGCATTGCGCCGCGCGGCGTTGCGGTTTTCGACGACAAGGCGGTCGCCAAGATCGCTGATTTCACAATGGGGGTTCATCGGGCCTCCGGGGGTCTGGACTTGCGGAACACACCGGTCGCGGTGGCGATCAGCGTACCATCCTGATGGCGCAATTCGCCCTCGACGAACAGTGTGCTGCTGCCACCGCCGGTGATGCGCCCGACGGCCTGAACCTGCCCCGGAAGCCCCGGCGCCAGATAGTTCACCGTCAGCGACAAGGTGGTGAAGGGATGCCTGCCGGTGTCGTTGACCGACAGGCTGGCCGTTGCCCCCATCGCATTGTCCAGAAGCGTCGCCGCAATACCGCCGTGCAGGATGTCCTGGCGGTTCAGGTGGCGGTCGTCCAGTTCAAGGACGCAGCGCGCGCAGCGGTCCGGCTGACCCACGTCCAGCACATAGCCCAGCATGCGCTGCGTGCCGGTTTCGTCGCGGATCAGGCCCATGCCGGTTCGCCATTGGCAAAACGTTCCAGATGGTAATCGGCATCCCCCATCGCGGTGTCCGCCGCCAGCAGACGCCGGATCATGCCGGCCAAGGCATATTCCTCGGTCATGCCGATGCCGCCATGCAGCTGAACCAATTCCTCGGCCACAAGACGCGCGACGCGGCCGACCGTGACCTTGCAGGCCTGCACATGGCGGTCGCGGATGGCAGGTTCGGCGGTCAGATGCCCCGACAGGTTGGTGACGGCGGAACGGGCCTGTTCAACCTCGACTGCCAGATCGGCGACGCGATGCGCCAGCGCCTGGAACTCCAGAATGGCACGGCCGAACTGCTTGCGGGTCTTCAGGTAATCCAGCGTCAGATCGGTCGCCGCAGTGATCCCGCCAAGCGCATAGGCCGAATGGCCTAGGATCCCACGCGACAGCGCCGCGCCGAAATCATCCAGCGCCCCAAGACGGGTGGCGGGTGTGTCGGCAAAGGTCAGATCGGCGCCCCGCCCGCCCTCCATCAGCGGATAGGCGTTCAGCGTCAGCCCCGCGGCCTTGGCATCGACCAGCCACAGCGCATCGGCGGTGGTGACGATGATGGCGCGGGCATCCTCGGCCCCGGCGACCATGGTCTTGCGGCCTGTCAGGCGATCGCCATCAACGCTGATCGCGACCCCGCGGTCGTAACGCGTGCCCGGTTCGGCGTCGGCAAAGGCGACGCGGGCCGTACCCTCGGCCACTTCTGCGGCCAGATCGTCCTGCCCCGCCGTGGCCAGCGCGGATGCGCCGATCATCGCGGCGACCAGCGGCATGCTGGCACCGGCGCGGCCCAGTTCCTCGAAGGTCAGGGCAATGGCGGAACCGCTGCCGTCAAAGCCGCCCTCGTCTTCCGTCAGCAAGGCACCGATGACGCCGGCTTCGGCCAGAGCTGGCCACAGATCGTCGCCCTGATGGCGGGCCAGCAGACCGCGCAAAGTGTCCTGAAGCATGCGATGTTCGTCGGAAAGCGCAAAATCCATCGCCTTATCCTTTCGCCAGAGTGCCGGCGATGATGCCGCGCTGGATCTCGTTCGAGCCGCCATAGATCGACAGCTTGCGGTTGTTCAGATAGCTGGCCGTGGCCGACAGAACGTCATCGGCATCAAGGGGTTGGCCCTGATTGCCGGTTTCCATCGGCAGGGCCTGCGCCCAACCGCCATAGGCGCGCCGCGTCAGCGCATCCAGCTGTTGGCGGATCTGGGTGCCCTTGATCTTGAGCATGCTACTTTCGACGCCGGGCGCCTGACCCTGGGCCGCGACCGACAGCATCCGCAGGTTGGTTGTGGACATGGCCATCAGTTCGATTTCCGTCGTCGCGATCTGCGCCGCGAACAGCGGGTCCTGATCCAGCGGCTTGCCGCGATGGATCTGCGCCATGGCCACACGCTTCAGGTTGTCCAGCGCCGCCGTCGCGAAACCGACGCCCGCGATATTGGTGCGCTCATGGGTCAGCAGGTATTTGGCATAGGTCCAACCCTGATTTTCTTCGCCCACCAGATTTTCGACGGGAACTTTGACATCGTCGAAGAACACCTCGTTCACCTCGGCGGTGCCATCCAGCAGGACGATGGGGCGGACGGTGACGCCCGGCGTCTCCATGTCGATCAGAAGGAAGCTGATGCCTTCCTGCTTCTTCCCCTCGGTCGAGGTGCGCACCAGACAGAAGATCATGTTGGCGTGCTGGCCAAGCGTGGTCCAGGTCTTCTGGCCGTTCACGACATAATTGTCGCCCTGACGTTCCGCGCGACAGCGCAGACCTGCAAGGTCGGACCCCGCGCCCGGTTCGGAATAGCCCTGGCACCACCAGTCATCGCCGTTCAGGATGCGCGGTAACCAGTAATCCTGCTGTTCCTTGCTGCCGAATTTCTGCAGAACCGGACCCAGCATGGCGATGCCGAAAGGCACGATGCGCGGGGCGTGGGCCTTGGCGGATTCCTCTTCGAAGATGTGGCGCTGGATGGCAGTCCAGCCTGCACCGCCGAATTCGCGCGGCCAGTTGCCCGCCAGCCAGCCCTTGGCATGCAGCTTGGCGTGCCAGCCTTCCATCTCGGCCTTGGTCAGGGATTGGTGCAGGCGGTTCTTTTCGGCCAGCGCTGGGTCCAGATCGGCCTGCAAAAAGGCACGAACCTCGGCGGCGAAGGCCTGTTCGTCGGGGGTGAAACGCATATCCATCAGAAGAACTCCACAAGTCCGGCGGCGCCTTGACCTCCGCCCACACACATCGTGACGACACCCCATTTGGCGCGGCGGCGCTGGCCTTCGCGCAGGATGTGCCCTGCGGTCCGCGCACCGGTCATGCCGAACGGATGCCCGATCGAAATCGCACCGCCATTGACGTTGTACTTCGCCGGATCAATGCCCAGCACGTCGCGGCAGTACAGACACTGGCTGGCGAAAGCCTCGTTCAGTTCCCACAGGTCGATGTCATCGACGGTCAGACCGGCGCGTTCCAGCAGGCGCGGCACGGCATAGATCGGGCCGATGCCCATTTCATCGGGCGCACAGCCTGCGACCGCAAAGCCGCGGAAGGCACCAAGCGGGGTCAGCCCCTCGGCTGCGGCCAGATCGGCGTCCATGACCAGCAGCGCGGCTGCACCATCTGACAGCTGCGAGGCATTGCCTGCGGTGATGAAATTGCCCGCGCCGCGCACGGGTTCCAGCTTGGCTAGGTTTTCCAGCGCGGTGCCGGGACGGTTGCCTTCATCTGACGTGATGGTGACCTCTTCCTCGCGGGTTTCGCCGGTCGGTTTGTCGGTGACCTTCTTGGTGACGGTCATCGGGATGATCTCGTCATCGAAGATACCCGCTTTTTGGGCAGCCGCAGTACGTGCCTGCGACTGGACGGCATATTCGTCCTGTGCCTGACGGCTGATGTCATAGCGCGCGGCGACATTATCGGCGGTTTCGATCATGGTGACATAGAGATCGGGGCGGTTCGCCTCGATCCATGCCTCGCGGGAATTGCGCACGGGGGGCTGGACCATGGAAATGCTTTCCAAGCCACCAACAAGAATGGCGCGCGCGCCTTCCTGTGCGACCATATGCGCGCCCATCGCCAGCGCCTGCAGGCCGGATGCGCAAAACCGGTTGACCGTCGTGCCTGCAATCGTATCTGGCAGGCCCGCGCGGATCACGGCCTGACGGGCGATGTTGCCGCCGGTGACATATTCGGGATAGCCACAGCCCCAGATACTGTCCTCGATCAGGGCGGGGTCGATGCCCGCGCGGTCCACCACGGCACGCGCGACGGCGCTGGCCATGACGGCCCCGTGGGTCATGTTGAAGGCTCCACGCCCGGCCTTGCCGATGGGCGTGCGGGCGGTCGAGACGATGACCGGCTGTTTCATGCGGGTTTCCCTTCGTTCAGTTCGGCAAAGCTGCCGCCGCGCTGCGCCAGATCGCGCAGCAAGGGGGCCACCTGCCAGTAATGGTCGTCGGTTTCGGCAAAGCCTTCGATATCGGCCACGATGCTGGCCAGACCCTGATGGTCGGCCCAATGCAGCGGGCCGCCCCGCCAGCGTGGAAAGCCGTATCCGTTCAGCAGCACCACATCGACATCCAACGGTCGCAGCGCGGTGCCGTCCTGCACCACGCGGGCGGATTCGTTCACCATCGCCGCCATATAGCGGGCGACGATTTCCGCATCGGTGAAATCGCGCGGCGTGATGCCCAGATCGGCGCGAACCTGCGTCAGCAGATCCTCCAGCGCGGGGTCCTGCCGCCCGTTCGGGCTGTCCGCGTCATAAATGTAGTAGCCCTGCCCCGATTTCCGGCCCAGATGGCCCTGTTCATACAGGCGGTCGGCAAAGACCGGCACGCGATCGCGCGGATGCAGATCGCCGGCCTTCCGCTGGCGGGTGAAATAGCCGATATCCAGCCCCGCAAGGTCCGACACGGCATAAGGCCCCATCGCGAAGCCGAAATCGGTCAGCGCGCGATCGATCTGATAGGGCGAGGCCCCGTCCAGCACCATCGCATCCGCCGCCGTGCGGTAATGCGACAGGATGCGGTTGCCGATAAAGCCGTCGCAGACGCCCGCGCGCACGGCGATCTTCTTCAGCTTGCGGGCCAGTGCAAAGCAGGTGGCGGTGACCTCGGGGGCGGTCTTGTCGGCGACCACGACCTCCAACAGGCGCATCACATGGGCGGGCGAGAAGAAATGCAGCCCGATCACATCCTGCGGGCGGCTGGTCACGGCGGCGATGCGGTTCACGTCCAGATAGGAGGTGTTCGTCGCAAGAATCGCGCCGGGCTTGGCGATGGCATCCAGACGGGTGAAGACATCTTCTTTCACCTCCATCTTCTCGAAGACGGCCTCGATGATCAGATCGGCCTGCGACAGGGCGGCGTAATCACCGGCGGCTCGGAAGCTGCCCGACAGGATGGCATCACGCTTGTCGGCCTTCAACTTGCCGCGCTTGACGCTGCCCTCCAGCATCTTGGCGACGCCTGCGGCGGCTTTTTCGGCAGCAGCGTCATCGCGTTCGACCAGCGTGACGTCCAGACCTGCCAGCAGCGCGGAAACAGCGATTCCCGCGCCCATCGTCCCGCCACCTATTACGCCAATGCGGTCAAAGGCGCGGGGCGTGACGCCCTTGATTTCCGGCAGCTGCGCCACGGCGCGTTCGCTGAAGAAGGCGTGGATCATCGCGGCACGCTGCGGGGTCTGCATCAGTTCCTGAAACTTGGCGCGCTCCTGCGCCAGACCCTGATCCAAGGGCAGTTCCAGCCCTTCGATCACCGCGTCGATGGCGCGCGCCTGAGCGACCTGACCGGGCGCCTTACGGGCCAGCTTGGCCTTCATATCGGCCACCAGTGCCGGATCGCCTGCGGGGGTCGGCAATTCGCCGGTCCGGCGCGGCGCACTGCCGGCCAGTTCGCGGGCAAAGGCCATCGCGTCCTGCGTCAGATCACCCTGCGACAGGCGGTCGATCAGGCCCATCTCCAGCGCCTCGGGGGCGGGGATCTGGCGAGCCGAAGTCATCATCTCCAGCGCCGGGGCCAGACCGGTCAGGCGCGGCACACGCTGCGTGCCACCGGCACCGGGCAGCAGACCAAGCGTCACCTCGGGCAGACCCATCTTGGCAGCCGGTGCAGCGATGCGGGCATGGGCGCCAAGCGCCAGTTCCAGCCCACCGCCAAGCGCCGTGCCGTGGATCGCCGCCACGACAGGCTTCTCCAGCGCCTCAAGATGGTTGATCACATCGGGCAGATAGGGCGCGACCGGCGGCTTGCCGAATTCTGAAATATCGGCCCCCGCAACCCAGGTGCGCCCGTCGCACAACAGCACCGCCGAGCCCGCCTGATCGTCGGCGGCAAAGGCATCGGCGGCCTCCATCAGACCGGTGCGAACGGCAAGAGACATGGCATTCACGGGCGGGTTGGCGATGGTGATGACGCCGACCGCGCCGTCGCGGTGATAGGTCACGGGCATGAGGCCTCCTTCAGTCATTGGGTGATCCGGACCAGGCGGGATGCCCTTCCTGTCCGATCAGAAGTTGCAGCCGGGTCACGGCATCGCGCAAAAGCGGGCCGACCTCGGAATGGATGCGGGCGTCGGGCAGGACATCGTCCAGCGCGCCGCAGGAAAAGGTCACCGGCCCCGCCAGACGCGACGACCGGAAGGGCACCGCCACCGCCGAGATATTGCGCGAATAGCGAAGGTTGTTGCGGACCACGGCATAGCCTTGGGCGATCAGTTGGCTGCGCCCTTCCAGACGCAGATCGGCAAGGCTGCTGCCATCCAGCGGGTCATCGGGGTGATCGGCATGCAGGCCCGCGAATTCATCGCGCGTGCTGGCCCCCAGCCAGCCCAGACCCGATGACGACCCGCCAAGCGGCAGACGGTGCCCGACCTCCAGCCAGATGGATGCGGCGCGGCGGGGCCGCCATGTCCGCATCAGGGCAATCTTGTCGCGGTCGCGGACGGCGAACAGGACCAGCGTGCCGGTTTCATCGGCCAGCGCCTGCATCATGTCATGCGCGGGGTCCAGAAAGGACAGCGAGGCCGCCGCCACATGCCCCATCGCCAGCAGCGTTGGCCCGGGGCGGTAACGGTCGGCCCGCTGCGGCTGCGTCAGGTAACCCAGACAGCCAAGCGTAAAGGTCAGCCGCGACACGGTCGATTTCGGCAGGCTGGTGCGTTCCGCAATCTGGGCATTGGTCAACCCGTCATCCCCCGCCCGAAATGCGCGCAGCACCGACAACCCCCGCGCCAGCGTCGTGGCGAAGTTGCGGTCGTCTTCGTAATCGGGGCGGGGGTGTTCGTTCATGTGGTCACATCGAGGCCGGAATAATGATCGAGATGATCGGGAAGGCGATCAGGATGATCAGCACCAGGAAATCGATCAGCAGGAAACGGCTGACACCGGCAAAGATCTTGTCGATACTCACGTTCTTGGTGACGTTGCTGACGACGAAGACGTTGAGGCCGACGGGTGGTGTTATCAGCCCGATCTCCAACAGCTTGACGACGATGACGCCGAACCAGATCAGGTTCATGCCATAGCCCTCGACCAGCGGGATCATGAAGGGCAGCGTCAGGACCATGATGCCGATGGGGTCAAGGAACATCCCCAGCACCAGATAGATCACCACGATCACCACCAGCAGCATCGCATAGGACAGCTGCGCATCCTCGACCATGCCGACAATGGCGCCGGCCACACCGGTCAGCGCGACGAAGCTGACGAAGATCTTGGCAGCCCCCGCGATCAGGAAGATGGCCGAGGTCTGGACAAGGCTTTCGCGGATCGCGCGCCACAGCACCTCGAAGGTCAGGCGGCGTTGGGCGAAACCGATGAAGGTGGTCAGCACGACGCAGACGGCTGCGGCCTCGGTCGCGGTGAAGATGCCGCCATAGATGCCGCCGACGATCACCACGAACAGCAGCAGGGCGGGCCAAGCGGCAATCGCGGCCTCGGTCTTGCTGGCGCCGTCGGACGATCCGCGCGGCGCGGCTGACGGATCACGCTGCACCCACCATGCGATCACAAGGATCATCCCCGCCAGCGACAGCAGCCCCGGCAGGATGCCCGCAAGGAACAGTTGCGCGATCGAGGTTTCGGTGAAGATGCCATAAAGGATGAACAGCACCGATGGCGGGATCAGCGACCCCAAAGTGCCGCCCACAGCCACCGATGAGGTGGCTAGGCGCGGGTCGTATCCCATGCGCAGCATTTCCGGCACGCAAATGCGGCCCATGGTCGATGCGCAGGCGATGGACGACCCCGAAATTGCCGAAAACCCGCCGCAGCCAAGGACCGAGGCCATCGCCACGCCCCCCGGCACCGTCCGCAGCCAGACCGCCGCCGCATCATAGATACGCGTCGTGATCCCGGCATAAAAGGCGATGTTCCCAAGCGCCACGAACAGCGGCACCATCGACAGGTCATAGGAATGGACCAGATCGAAGAAATTCGACAGGACGACCGAGCTGGTCGGATTCAGCGCCCGTTCCGGTGCCCAGCCGCCCGTGCGGGTGGCATAGACAAGGAATGTCCCCAGACTGGCGACGCCCGCCAGCACAAAGGCAATGGGCACCCGCATCGCCAGCAGGATCAGGACCAGCGCAAGCGCCGTCATGCCGATCGTCATGGGATCCATCAGTTCACCTCTTGTCCGTCAGCATCGACGATGCGTCCCGTGGTCATCACCTGCCGCAGATCGCCCATCATCAGGATAACCAGCCGGACCCACATCATCAGCAGGCCCACGAAGAACAGCGCCAGCCCCGGCCAGCGCGGCAGGTTCAGGTCGCCGTAATAGAATTCGCCCGATACCCAGGTCTGGCCCAGCATGCGCTGCGCCGCGTAAAGCAGCGGCAGCAGCGATACGACGCCGATGACATGGCCCAGCACGATCAGTCGCGCCTGCACCGTTTCGGGCATCCGGTCGCTGAGGAAGGTGACGGCGACATGGCTTCGCGCCGCCGTCGCCGCCGCCATGGGCAGGATGACGGCCGCGACCATCAATTCCCGCACCATGATGATGGCATCGGGCAGACCCGTCCCGAAGGCCGCGCGCATCACCACATTGATGAAGATCACGCCGCCCAGCAGGGCAAGGGCCAGCACCGCAAGGTCCAGCAGGGTCCGCTCGATCAGTTTCATAGGATCACCCGCGTTCCCAGGGATAACCCTGCTCGTCCTTCTCGGACGCGTATTTGGCGATCAGGTCACGGTATTCCTGCAGCAGCGCCTGACCGTCCAGACCGGTGGCATCGGCACGTTCGGCCCATTCGTCCAGATATTTCTGGCCGGCCTCGGTCAACTTGGTGCGGTCCTCGTCGGAAAATCGGACGATTTCCTTACCCTGATCTTCCAGGATCTTGATGGAATCATCGTTGGCCTTGCCGATGATGCGGCCGAATTCATCGGCCAGACCGGCACCGGCAGTCATGATAACCTCCTGCTCCTCGGCGGTCAGGGCGTCGAACATCGACTTGTTCATCATGATGCCCAAGGCACCGATCTGACCCCAGTCGATGAAGGTATAGCTGTCGAAGACCTCGTCGAATTTCAGCGCTGCGACCAGATAGGAATAGGTCTGCGTGCAATCGATCAGTCCGCTTTCCAGACCCTGATAGGCCTCATAGACCGACATATCGACAAGGTTCGCACCCATGTCGCGGAAGGTCTGGCCATAGGCGCCCACGCCGCGGACCTTCTTGCCAGCGATGTCATCGACCGTCTTCACGGCCGGACCCTTGCAACCCATCTGTACGGCAGACGTGGTGTATGTCCCGACATAGACCAGGTTCTGCGCCGCCAGGTTCGCCTTGATCGATTCGTTGTTGCGCATCAGATCGTCGGTGGCCTTCATGCCCACCCAAGGATCGGGGTTGTTCATCGGCAGGTCGGCGATGCCATAGGCGACCATATCCTGCGGGAAATAGACCCCGATGACGCTGCCCAGATCGGCCACGCCGTCGCGCAGGGACTGGACGGCGGCTTTTTCGGAAAACAGCGCACCACCCCAGTTGATGTCCAGCCGCAAGTCCCCCCCGGACTGTTCGGCCACCTGATCGGCGAACCATTGCGTCGCCTCGGATCTGGCGCCGCGGTTGGGTCCCGGTTCACCATAGATCAGAACCGTTTCGGCAAATGACGGTGCGACAAGCGCCATGGTCAGCCCAGCTGCCATCAGCGCCGTCCTGCAAGACTGCGTGGTCATCGTGAAACCTCCTCCCTGTTTCAATATGCAGGCTGGCATTCCGCCATGCGGAACGCAATCCCGAATTGACCGAAACGTGAGCAGCAATGTATCTGGCGGTCTTTCGCCGAATGGCTGATGTTGCATTCTGCATGACCCGGAGCTTCCAGATGACCCCGCACCGCGCCACCCTGTTCGCGACGGCCCTGCTGTCCGTTTTCGCCGCGACCCACCCCGCCCTGGCGCAAGACGACGCCCCCTTCAGCGCCTCGCAGATCGAAGCCGCGCAATATGGCGGCGGCGACCTGCCGCGCGGTCGGACACCGCTGACGGCCAAGGTTCAGATCCTGCTGGATCGTTCCGGCACATCACCGGGCGTCATCGACGGCTTCAAGGGCGGCATGAGCCAGAGCGCGATCAAGGCGTTCGAGCGTCGGACCGGCCTGCCCATGGACGGCGTCATGGACCCGCATGTCTGGAACCTGCTGCAGGCCTTCGCGACGCGGCCCGTGACCCAAAGCTATGTCATCACCGATGCCGATGCCGAGGGGCTGGTCGATGCGATCCCGACCGATTACGCCGAAAAAGCCGCGATGACCGCAATGGCGCATACCAGCATCGCCGAGCGTCTTGGCGAACGCTTTCACATGGATGAAAAATTCATCCAGTTCCTGAACCCCGGCGTGGCCCTGGTGCCCGGATCGACCATCCAGGTCATGGCTCCGAATGGCCCGATTCGCGGACAGGTGTCGCGGATCATCATCGACAAGGCCAACCGCCGCGTGGCCGGTTACGACGCCAAGGGGCGCATGGTTGTCGATTATCCCGCCACCATCGGATCGACCGTGACGCCGTCACCGGCGGGCACCCATAACGTGCGGACGGTCGCGGTGAACCCGAATTACACCTATAACCCGGACGTCAATTTCCGGCAGGAAGGCAACGACAAGCCGCTGATCGTGCCGCCCGGACCCAACGGTCCCGTGGGCACGGTCTGGATCGGGCTAACCAAGCCGACCTATGGCATCCACGGCACGCCGACGCCGTCGCAGCTGTTCAGCAACCAGTCCAGCGGTTGCGTCCGTCTGACCAATTGGGACGCCGAGGAACTGGCGGGCATGGTCCGCATCGGCGGCACCTCGGTCGAGTTTCTGGAACCGGGGGTGACGATCTCGGATGTGACGGGGGCCACGCGCGCCGTCGCGCCGCCGGTCGCCGATATCGCCATGCCCGAAGGCACGTCCGAGCCGGATCTGCCGCAGCCGCAGGAACCCTTGGCGCTGCCCGACCCCACGGTGCCCGCTGCCCCCGAAGCAACATCCCAGCCCGCCGGAACGCCGCAACCCACGGCGCCCGCCGCCAATGACGATCCACTGGCAAATGCGCTGGATGATGCTCTGCCCGAAGGCTTTGTGGTGCCGCCGCTGTCCGAGCCGCAGCAGTGACGCTTCGCCCGGTTCTGACGCCCTTGGCAACCTTCGCGGTTCTGTCGTGGGCGGCAGGACCGCTGGCCGCGCAGGATGAGCGTCCCCCTCTGCGGCCCGATCCCCCCGCGCAGATGCAGGGACCACCTGCGCCGCCGATGACAGTGGGCCTCGTGCCGGAAGACGACGACCAGGAATTCGCCGCATGCAGGCTGGCCCTGTCGATGCTGGGCACGCGCTATACCCAGTTGCCGCCGGTGACGGATGCGGATGATCCCGACTGCGGCATGGCCCGGCCGTTGCAGGTCGAACAGATCATCCCCGGCGTGCCCCTGTCAGGCCAGCCGGTGATGCGTTGCGACACCGCGCGGGCCTTAGGGCTGTGGACGCGCGATTTTCTGCGTCCGGCGGCGGCATTGCTGGACAATGCGCCGCGGCTGAGCGGTCTGCAGACCGGACCCGGCTATACCTGTCGCGCGCGGGTTGGCACGGGTGCCGAGACGCCCAAGCAGTCCGAACACGCCTATGGCAGCGCCATCGACATCGCAGGTTTCGAGTTTGATAATGGTTCCGTGATCCCCGTGCAGCCGCGCACGGACAGCGGCGGGCAAGAGGAAAGCTTTCAGCGGGCGGCGCGCGGGACAGCCTGTCTGCTGTTCACGACGGTGCTGGGACCGGGCGCGAATGCGGCGCATGACACGCATCTGCATCTGGATCTTGCCGCGCGCAACAGCGGCTGGCGGTTGTGCGAATAGATCAGCGGCTCTGGCGTTCCATATCCAGATAGGCGGGATCGAAGCGCGCCAGACTGGCCAGCCCCTGCCAGTCCAGAATGTTGATATCTGCCCCCGACCAGCGGATCAGACTGCGATCACGCAGATCGCGCACCGCACGGTTCACGTGGATGGGCGAATACCCCAGGATGTCGGCCAGTTCCCGTTGCAGCAAGTTTAGCGAGAATTGGTAATCGCTGGCCGCCCCGACGGCGTTCAGGCGCGTATAGATCTCGCACAGCAGATGGGCCAGATGTGCGCTGGACCGCAGCGACGCCGCTGCCACCAGCCACTGGCGGTGGATGGCGGCATCGATCAGGGTCGCCATCCACAAAAGACGCGTCAGATGTGGAAAATTCTCGGTGATCTCGATCAGTTCGGAATGGTCGATGAACTCGACCTCGACATGACCGGTGGCGACAACGGAATGTTCCAGCCCTGCCAGAACAAAGCCGTGCAGATCGACGAAATCGCCCGGAACATGCAAGGCGGTAATGACCCGTTCCTTGGGCCGCCCGACCAGCGTATGGGACCGCGCCGACAGCCCTTTCAGCATCATGCAACTGCGTTTTGCCGTCCTGTCCGCAGGGACGATGACATCGCCGGGGGCAAAGTTAACATGATGGGTGGGCACTGCGCGCAGGCGATCCAGATCGCGCGGTGCAAGCGTGTCACGCCGTTGAAGAAAACGGATAAAATATTCGGTTATGGCCATTTTACCCACCTCCTTTCCAAAGCTTGCGGACACTGGCAAATCGCGATTTTGCGCGCAATAGCTGCTACCTAACGTTTAACAATCATTAAGCACCTAGAACACGCCCAGGCCGGTTTGGTTTCAACGACGCGCGCCGATATGGCGCAGCGCCAGTTCCAGTGCGGTGAAGCTTTCGGCGACCGAGGCGCTTTTTTTGGTCATGAAATCATCCAGTTTCGGGAACAGTCGCACGGCCTCATCCAGCTTGGGATCCGACCCCGGGGCATAAAGACCCGCACGAATCATCAGTTCGGATTCAGCATAGGCGCCAAGGGCCGCACGGGCGCGCTGGATCAGGGCGTTTTCCGGCGCGGCGGCGGCTTCGGGCAGTGATCGCGACACGGATCTGACCACATCGACGGCGGGGAAACGGCCCCGTTCGGCAATGGCGCGGTCCAGCACCACGTGGCCATCCAGCGTGCCGCGCAGGATGTCGGCCACCGGCTCCTCCATATCCGATCCTGCGACCAGCACGCTGAAGATGCCGGTGATGTCGCCCGTGCCCTCGGGACCGGGACCCGAGCGTTCCGCCAGCCCCATGATCAGGTTCGACACCGAGGGAGGAAAGCCCCGAAAGCTGGCCGGTTCGCCTGCGGCCAAGGCAATCTCGCGATGCGCCTCGGCAAAGCGGGTGATGCTGTCGGCCAGGAACAGCACGTGCTTGCCCTGATCGCGGAAATGCTCGGCCACGCTCATGGCGGCCCATGCGCAGCGGCGGCGGATCAGGGGTGATTGATCGGATGTGGCGGCGACGATGACGGCGCGCTTCATCCCCTCGGGGCCCATGGTGCGTTCGACGAATTCGCGCAATTCGCGACCGCGCTCGCCGACCATGGCGATGACGACCACATCGGCCTGCACCCCTTTGGCCAGCATCGACAGCAGCGTCGATTTCCCCACGCCCGATCCCGCGAACAGCCCGACCCGCTGCCCCGCCACCAAGGGCAGCAGCGTGTCGAAGACCGCCAGCCCCGTGTCCAGCCGCGCCCCAAGCCGCTTGCGCGTGACGGCGGGTGGTGCGTCGCTGCGAAAGCCGCGTTCCTGCAGCCCCTGTGGCAGTGGGCGACCATCCAAGGGGCGCCCAAGGGGGTCGATGATCCGCCCGACCCAGGCATCGCAGGGGGCAATGCGCGGCGCGTGCAGCAGCCGGACCTGCGCGCCGACCGACAGCCCCTCGGTGCCGCCTTCGGGCAGAACCTCGGCGTGGTCGGGGGCAAGGCCTACGATCTCTCCGCCCAGCTCATCCGTGGCCACCGCGATCTCTACGCGGTCGCCCACCGAGGCGGTGCCGTTCAACCCCTCGACCCGGATCACGCCGGCGCGGATCGACTGCACCCGCCCGTAATGCGTGACGATCCGCAGCCGCGCCAGCCGCCCGGCAATCGATTCCAATCTGTCCATCACGTCACCCCAAGGTTTTCGGTTCCACGAAAGGGTTTCTAAAGGAATCGGGGTTAAGACCGGGTTTATCGTGATTGAGGAGAAGCCTCATGTTTGAGAAAATCGAAATGATGCGGATGGTCCATGCGATGGGCCAGCACGTCTCTCAGCGCCAGCTTGTGGTGGCGCGCAACATCGCCAATGCGGATACGCCCGGATACCGGGCCGCCGACATGCAGGATTTCGACGAAAGCTATCGTCAGGCGTCCCTTGGGGGCGACCTGCGGGTGACCAGCCCGCGCCATCTGCCCAGTCCCGAATGGGCGCTGGACACCGCCCGCGTCATCGACACCGGCCAGCAGGCGTCCCCCAACGGCAACACCGTGTCGCTGGAGGAGGAGATGGTCCGCGCAGCCGAGGTCAAGCGCGACAACGACCTGTCGCTTGGCATCTACCGCTCGGCGCTGGACCTGATGCGCACCAGCCTTGGCCGCAGGTAAGGGATTGAAACCGTGACCGAACAGATCACCGCGCTGCGTCTGGCAGCATCCGGCATGCGCGCACAAAGCGAACGCATGCGCCACACCGCCGAGAACATGGCGAACATCGACACCCCCGGCTATCGCCGCAAACTGGTCAGTTTCGAACAGGCCACCGACTTCGGCCGCCCCACGGGCGAGGTTCAGGCAGCCCGCGTTCAGCTGGACCAGACCCCGCTGCCGCGCATCTATGACCCCAGTCATCCGATGGCCGATGACGACGGCTATTTTCAGGGCTCGAACGTCGATGTCGTGATCGAGATGGCCGACAGCCGCGAGGCGGGCCGCAGTTACGAAGCCAACCTCCGCATCTTTGAACAAAGCCGCCAGATGGGCAGCGCTTTGCTTGACATCCTCCGTCGCTAGAAAGGCACGAACGCATGATTTCCGGATTGAACGCCGCCAACGCATATTCCGCCGCCCGCACAGCCGTGGCCCCCGACGGGCAGGCATCGGGCACCGCCAAGCTGGGGCAGATGGCGCAGGATTTCGCAGCCCATATGGATCAGGTCGATCAGGTGTCCACGGGCGCGATGACCGGTCAGGTCAACACCCACCAGCTGGTCCAGACCATCGCCGAAGCGCAGATGGCCATGGAGACGGTCGTCGCCATCCGCGACAAGGTCGTCGAGGCCTATCAGGAAATCCTGCGGATGCCCGTGTGATGCCGGAAACCATCCTGTTCGACATGCTGCGGCAAGCGCTGCTGATCGCGGTGCGGATCTCGGCCCCGCTTTTGGGGGTGGCGCTGATCGCCGGTGTGGTGATCGGCCTGTTCCAGGCGCTGACCTCGGTGCAGGAGATGACGCTGACCTTCGTGCCCAAGGTGGGGCTGATGCTGATCGTCTTCTGGGTCTCCATGAGCTTCATGACCACGGCGCTGTCGGATTTCTATCTGGGGCAGATCATCCCCCTGATCGCAGGAAGCTGACGCCATGGACAACGCCATTTACGCCAGCCTGACCCGCCAATCCGGACTAATGCGCGAAATGCGCGTCGTCGCCAACAACATCGCCAACGCCAATACCACCGGTTTCCGCCGCGAGGGCGTGATCTTTGCCGAACACCTCTCGGCACTGGACCGTCAGGGCAACACGCTGTCGATGGCGGATGCCCGCGGGCGGATGCTGGACCTGAACCAGGGCGTGCTGACGCAGACGAACAACAACCTTGATCTGGCGATCGAGGGTGACGGCTTCTTCATGGTCGAAACCCCCGACGGTGTGCGCCTGACCCGCGCAGGCGCCTTCACGCCGGGCCCCGAGGGCGAATTGATGAACGCCGACGGCAACCGTCTGCTGGATGAAGGCCAGGCACCGATCATCCTGCCCGCCGGGGCCGGTTCGGTGTCCATCGGGGCGGACGGCACGCTGTCGTCGAACGGCCTGCCCTTCGGTCGCATCGGGGTCTTCAACCCGCCCGAAGGCGAAACGCCCGCCCATCAGGGGGGTACGCTGTTCAGCACGACGGGCGCCCCGGAACCCGCCGAAAGCCCCAGAATCCGACAGGGCTTCCTTGAGGATTCCAACGTCGATCCGATCATGGAGATCACCCGCATGATCGAAGTCCAGCGCGCATACGAGCTGGGCCAGTCCTTCCTTGACCGCGAAGACCAGCGCATCCGCAGCGCAATCACCTCGATGACCCGATAAGGAGCCGCCATGAGAGCCCTGCAGATCGCCGCCACCGGCATGAGCGCCCAGCAAACCCGCGTCGAGGTGGTGTCGAACAACCTCGCGAACATGTCCACGACCGGCTATAATGCCCGCCGTGCCGAATTCGCCGACCTGCATTACCAGCAGGCAGCCCGCCCCGGCAGCGTCACCGCCGCCGACGGAACCGTCATTCCCGCAGGTGTCCAGCTGGGCCTTGGCGTGCGCCCCACCGCCGTCAGCGTCAACCTGCAACAGGGTGCGCTGACCCCCACCGGCGGCGATCTGGACATCGCCATCGAAGGCGACGGCTATCTGGAGGTCACGCTGCCATCGGGCCTGTCAGGCTATACCCGCGATGGCGGGCTGAAGCGGTCGCCCGACGGGCTGATCGTCACCTCGGACGGCTATCCGGTGGTCCCCGACATCACCATTCCCGATGACGCGCGGTCCATTTCCATCGGCGCCGGCGGCGAGGTGAACGCCTATTTCAACGACCGTGTCGAACCCGAACAGCTGGGTCAGCTGACCTTGGCCGGTTTTTCCAACGAGAAAGGGTTGGAGGCGATCGGGTCCAACCTGTTCATCGAAACTGCTGCGTCCGGCGGCGCACAGGTCGTGAACCCCGGCCAGGATGGCCTTGGCACCCTGCGCCAGGGATATCTCGAGGAAAGCTCGGTCGATGCGGTGCGCGAAATCACCGAGCTGATCAAGGCACAGCGCGGATACGAGCTGAACGCCAAGGTCATTACCGCCGCCGACCAGATGCTTGGCGCAACCACGCAGGTCCGATAATGCGCGCGCTGGTTCTGGCATTGGCCCTACTGCCCATGGGCGCATGGGCAGGCGGTCTTGGTGCCGCCCGCACCCTGCCCGCCGGCAGCGTGATTTCCGCAAGCGATCTGCGCGTCATCGACACCGACCGCCCCGGTCTGACCGACCCGTCGGCGGCTATCGGCATGCAGACACGCATTACCATTTACGAAGGTCGTCCCCTGCACGCCAACATGCTGCGCCCGCCGCGCGTCGTGTCGCGAAACCAGATCGTCCGGCTGTCCTTTCTGCGCGGCGGCCTGCGCATCGACACCGAAGGACGCACGATGGACGACGGTGCAGCAGGCGACATGATCCGCGTGATGAATATCGGATCCCGCAGCACGGTCTCGGCCCGTGTGATGCAAGACGGCACGCTGGCCGTGATCAACTGACAAGGAAACATCCATGAAACCCGCCCTTCTTCTGTGCCTTGCCCTGTCGGTTGCCGCCTGTTCGCGTGCCGCAAACGTCGGCCAGCCGCCCGAACTGACCTCGCCCCGCGACACCGAGGAGTTTCTGGCCATGACCAACCCTCCCTTGGACCTGCCCCCGGATTCGGGCCGCCCCGAGGCCGCGGCCTCGCTCTGGGCGGGCACGCAATCCTCGCTGATCAGCGACCGGCGCGCGGCGGTGCGTGGTGACATCCTGACCGTGGTGATTGAAATCGACGACCGGGCCGAGATCAGCAACAGTTCGGGACGCAACCGGACGGCTGGCGACAGCGTCTCGATCCCGCAGATGGCGGGTATCCCGCAGCGTCTGGCCGACAAGTTGCCCGAAGGGGCCAGCTTTGACGACCTGGCCGATGCTTCCTCCTCCTCCAGCTACAAGGGCAGCGGGAATATCTCACGCCGGGACAAGCTGACGCTGCGGGTGGCGGCCACCGTGGTGGACACATTGCCGAACGGCACCATGCAGATCGAGGGCACACAGGAGGTCCGCGTCAATTTCGAACTGCGCGAACTAACCGTCAGCGGCTTCGTGCGTCCGGGCGACGTCGATCGCAGCAATGAAATCGCCTATGACCGCATCGCCGGTGCGCGCATCTCCTATGGCGGTCGCGGCCAGATTACCGACGTTCAGCAGCCGCGCTATGGCCAGCAGATCGCCGACATCCTGCTGCCCTACTGAGGACCCCCAGATGATCCGCAAACTGATCCCCATCGCCCTTCCCGTACTGGCGCTTGTCGGCGGCGCCTTTGGTGGCGACATGCTGCGTGCACCTGCCGACACGGGCGATGCCCATGCCCCCGCCGGGGACACCCATGACGCGCCTGCCAAGGATGACCACGCAAAGGATGATCACGCCAAGGCAGACAGCCATGCCGAGGCACCCTCGGGTCATGGTGGTGATGATGGTCACGGCAGCGCCGATGCCGATGGCTGGTTCACCTTTCCAACGCAATTCTTCGTCCCCTTGGTCCGGCAAGGGGACATGGGCGATCTGATGATCATCACGCTGACGCTGCAGACCGATGGCGCCAGCATCGAGGCCATGCGCAAAAAGGAACATGCCCTGCGCGATGCGCTGCTGCGCCAGCTGCTGATTCATGCCAACACCGGCGGCTTCGACGGCAATTTCACCGCCGACCGCAATCTGGTGGACCTGCGTCTGGATCTGCAGAAGGCCGCCGCAGGGGTCACCGACCTGCCGATCAAGGCCGTGCTGATCGAGGATATCGCCCGCCAGCAAGGCTAGGACTTGCCCCCGGGGGGCCAAGACGCCAGAACCAGTCAGGCCGGGATGCGTCCCGGCCTTTCGACGTTTCCAATACCCCGAGGTTCCGATGACCCCCGCCCATGTCGTGACCCTGCTGGCCAGCTATCAGGGGGGCGCACATATCGCCACGCAGCTGGACAGCATTGCGGCGCAGACCCACAAGTCCTGGTCGCTGATCGTGTCGGATGACGGGTCACGCGACGACACCTGCCGGATCGTGCGCGATTTTGCAGACCGGATGGCCCCGGGGCAGGTACAGCTGGTGCAGGGTCCCGCGCAGGGCGCCACGGCGAATTTTCTGTCGCTGATTGGCCGTACGCCGCCGGACGCAATGATCGCCTTCTGCGATCAGGACGACCAATGGCTGCCGAACAAGCTGGAATGGGCGGTGGAATATCTGGCCGCACAAGGTGGCCCTGCCCATTACGCCGCGCGCACGATCATCACGGACATGCAGTTGCGCCCGGTGGCGCAGTCACGCCATTTCCCGCGCCCCTTGGGGTTCCGGAATGCAGCCGTGCAGGCGATCATGGCGGGCAATACTTCGGTCTTCAACGCCCCCGCGGCGGAACTGCTGCGGCAGGGGGCCGAATTCGCGCGCAGAGCCGGCGTCGTCTCGCACGATTGGTGGGCCTATCAGCTGACCTCGGGCGCGGGCGCGGCCCTGTGGCATGACCCCCGCCCCGCGCTGCTGTACCGCCAGCATGACCAGGCCGAGGTCGGGCGGAACGACACACTACCCGCGCTGGCAGCCCGGATGCGCAAGTTGCTGGCAGGGGAATTCGGCATGTGGATGGCGGCCAATCACGCGGCGCTGGTGCCGATGCGCGACCGCCTGACGCCGCAGAACCGCCGGATATTGGACCAGATCGATGCGATGCTGTCGCAACCCGGGCCGAAAGCCCTGCTGACGATGCGTCAGGCAGGGCTTTATCGTCAGACGGTGGCAGGCAGCGCGGCGCTGGCTGCGACGGTGGCGGCAGGGCGGCTGCGCCGCCGCTGATCACTCGATGATCAGATCGGCATGCAGCGCCCCGGCGGAATGTATCGATTTGAGGATGTCGATCATGTCACGCGGGCGCACGCCAAGCGAATTCAGCCCGTTGACCAGATCCGACAGGTTGGTTTCACCCGCGACCTCGACGAAACCGATGCCGGGTTCCTGGCGCAGCTCCACATCGGTGCGCGGGACGGTGACGGTCTCGCCCTCGGCGAAGGGGTTGGGCTGGGACACGACCGGTGCTTCCGAAACACGCAGCGTCAGGTTCCCTTGCGACACCGCCACGCGCGAGATGCGGACCCGTTCACCCACGACGATGGTGCCGGACTTGTGGTCGATGACGACCTTGGCGCGATCTTCGGGTTCGATCAACAGGTTCTCGATCCGGCCGACGACGCGGGCGGGGTTCACGTCGCCCAGGCCGCGGAAGTTCACGACCACCGTCCCGCTGTCCAAGGTGACCGCCAGCGCCTTGTTGAAATCGCGGTTGATGGCATCCTCGACCCGTGTGGCGGTGGTGAAATCGGCGTTGCGCAGCGCGATGCGGATGTCGTCGATGCCAGCAAAGTCGAACTCGACCTCGCGTTCGACACGGGCGCCGACAGGGATGCTGCCGGTGGTGGGGACGCCCTCGACCACACGCGCGGCATCGCCTTGGGCCGCCACGCCGCCCGCGATGATCGACCCCTGCGCGACGGCATAGATGTTGCCATCCGCCGCCTTCAACGGCGTCATCACCAGCGTGCCCCCCAGCAGGCTTTTCGCATCGCCGATGGCCGAAACGCTGACGTCGATGCGGCTGCCCGAGCGTGCGAAGGGCGGCAGGGCGGCGGTGACGATGACGGCGGCCACGTTCTTGGACCGCAGCGCCTCATCGGTAACATTGACGCCAAGGCGTTCCAGCAGGCTGGCCAGCATCTCCTCGGTAAAGGGGGCATTGCGCATGCCGTCGCCCGAACCGTCCAGACCCACGACCAGGCCATAGCCGACCAAATCATTGCCGCGAACGCCGTCAAAATCGGCCAGATCCTTGATGCGCACGGGGATCGCAAGGGCGGATGTCGCCACCACCAGCCAGACCATCAGTGCCGATACCAGCGCCCGCATCACAGGTAATCCACCAAGTTCAGGCGCGACAGGCGCGCGGTGACGGCGAACAGCGTCTCGATCTGGGTCTGAACCTCGGTCAGGGCGGTCGCGGTCTGATAGGGATCGGCGCTGCGAATGTCATTGCGCGACACCTGAAGCGTGCTGATCACCGAGGCGTTTTCGCTTTGCGCCCGCGCCACGGATTGCTGTTCCAACCCGATGCGGCCCATCTCGCCCAGAAGGCCCGCATCGGCGGCAACAAGGGCGTGGCCGCTTTGGCGCAGCAGGGCCGCGCGTTCGTCGGGCTGGTTGGCCAAGGCACCGCGATCCAGGATCGCCGCCGTCGCCAGCCCCTTCAGCAGATCACGCACCGCCGGTGACGCAGCTGAGGTCGTAACCTGCACCGTCTGGCGTTCGGTCACGGGGATCCTGGCAACATCGCCGGTCGTGCCGCGATAGGCCGTGTCCAGAAACCCGCCCGTGCCCGCGGGCGCATCGAACCAGCCGACGATGGCCGCGCCGATCTGATCCGCCGTCGTCAGGCCCGCTGTGACCGCCTGCAGGCTGTCCAGCATCTGATCGGCCGAGACCAGCGGTGGCTGATCGCTAACCAGCCCCGACAGCAGATAGCGGTTGCTCTCCATTCCGTTCAGGCGTTCGATGACGGTGCTTAGGGCATTGGCCACTTCGGTCGCGCGCGTGCCCAGCTGGGCGGTGCTGGCGGCAAAGGGATCGCTCAGCAGGTTCACCCCCAGATCGTTGGTGACCGAACGCACGCCGTCAAAGACATCCTGCATGGCCTGGAACTGGATCGCCGCTTCGGATGCGTTCTGCTGTAACTGGGTGGTCTTCGACAGGCGGCCCTCGATCTCGTTCAGGGCGCGGGTGTTGCCCTGCAGACGCTGTCCCAGATCGGCGACCTCGCCCGTTGACATCTCCTGCGTCAGGGTCGTCATCGTGGATTTCAGCTTGTTGGTGGCCTGCTGCATGGCAAAGTTGCGGGCCTGATCGCCGATACTGTTAAGGCTCATGATTAAATCCCCAGGATCTGGTCTAGCATCTCGTTGACGGCACGCAGGACGCGCGCGTTGGCGGCATAGCTCTGTTCGTATTGCAGCAGTTTCTGCATCTCGGCGTCGCTATCCACGCCATCGGCCAGAATGCTGGACTGTATGGTCGATTGGCGGCTGCTGCGGATGGCCAGATCGGCGTCGGAATTGACGCGGCTGGTCGAGACTTTCGCTTCAAGCGTGCCGAACCGTGTGTTCAGCGTCGCAATGCCCTGCACCCCGCCCGAGGTCGGCGCGCGTGACGCATCCAGCGCCGACAGCATGCCGTTCAGAACGCCCGATGCCCCGACCGGACCCTGCGCGGCTGCCTGCAGGCCGTCGCGCAGACGCCAGGGCGTGTCCACGGCGGCAACATTCACGGCAAGCCGACCGGCAAGACCGGTGATATTGGCCTGCGTCGCCCGCGCGCCTTGATCGGTGAACAAACCCGCATCCCCTGCGGCAAGGGTCGGATCGACCTGCGGGCTGGCCAGACGTTCCTGTAGATCGAAGGCCAGCGCATCCAGATCCGCCTGCATGTCGGGGGCCAGCTGGTCGCGGATGTGGAAATTCGCCTCCAGCGATCCCCCGCTGAACAGCCGCATCTGTGCCTGGCTCAGCGGGGCGCCGTTGAAGGTCAGCAATTGCAAGGGCGCACCGACGGTCTGCCCGGCCGTCACCTGCGCGGCACCCTGAAATTCGATCCGCGCAGGCAGGCTGCCATCCAGTAGGACGGCGCCCTCGGCGGTGAACAGGGCCACCTTGCCCGCCTCGCGTGACACCTCTTGCACGGGGACGATGCCCGCGATGCGATCGATCACCTGCTGGCGTTCGTCCATCAGCGGCGAAGCATCGGTCCCATCCGCGTCCAGCACCGCGATCCGCGCGTTCAGATAGGCCACGCGCTCCAGCGAGGCATTAAGCACCGCCACATCCGTAGTAATCCCCTGCTGCGCCGTACTGCGCGCAGTCTGGACCGCGACCGAGGCATCGTTCAGCCGATTGGCCAAGGTGCCCGCCGCCGAAACCACCTGCGCCAGGCGCAGATCATCGTCGGGCCGTGTCGCAGCCGAGCCCAGGGCCGCCTGAAAATCATTCAGCGCGACGCCCAGCGACCCCGCCTGCCCCGGCAGCCCGACCGTCGCCTCCATCCGGACCTGAAAGGCGTTCTTGGTACTGGCCGCCGACAACGCCGACCCTGCCAGCCGCAATTCGGTCAGCAGGCTGGAATTGACGATGCGGACGATTCCATCGACCTTGACGCCGCCGGTCACCGACTGCGAACTGACCTGCATGTCGCGGCGGGCATATCCGGGCGTCATGACGTTGGACAGGTTCGCGGCGACCGTTTCGGTGCCACGCGCCGTTGCGGTCAGACCCGACATGGCGCTGGATATGGCCTTGGCAATGCTCATTCATGGCCTCCTGCTGGCAGCACCACGCGGGCGCGCTGGATCAGCGTTTGATGTTGGTGGTTTCCTGCAGCATCTCATCCACGGTCTGGATGATCTTGGCGTTCGAGGAATAGGCCCGCTGCGTGGTGATCAGATCCGTCAGTTCCTGGGCGATATCCGTGGTCGAGGATTCGCGCGCATAGCCCGCGATCGCGCCCGTCGGCCCGTCACCCGCGTTCCACAGGAAGAAACTGCCCGAGGCCAGCGAGGGCTTGAAGGCCTGCCCCTCCAGCGCGATCAGCCCGTTGGGGTTCGAAACGTTGACGACAGGCACGCGATACAGCGTCTTGACGAAGCCGGTGTCATAGGTGGCATTGACCTTGCCCTCGGCATCGACCTCGACGGTGACCAGCTGGCCCACCGGCGACCCGTTGCGAGAAATGTTGGAGGACGAGAAGCTGGTTGCCAGCTGCTTCAACCCGGCATCGCTGCCCGGTTTGCCGATGAACATGTCCAGCGCACCGCCGCCAACCTCCAACGGGATGGTGCCGGTCGCGGCATCATAGGGCAGCCCGGAAATCTGGGTCACGTCGCGGATGGTGCCGCCCGCCCCTTGGCTGTCGTCGAAGACGATCTGGAACGACGACACGATATCATTGCCCGACGCGCTGTCGCGGATTTCGACCTGCCAGGTGTTCGACAACTGGCCGTCCTGCCCCGCGACGGGAACAAAGCTCATGTCTAGCGATTCAGATGTGCCGAGGTTGCCGTAATATTCGACCTTCAGCGGCAGTGCCGCACCCGTTCCCGTGGGGCCGGTATCGGTCGCGGGCAGGTTGGCGCCGATGCGCACCTGCGTGGTCGGATCGCCCATCGGCTTGTTGGCGTCGATACGGATCGGTTCAAGGGCGGTTGGGGTATCGCGCGACACCAAGGGCATGCTGCCATCCGAGGACGTAGGCCATCCCATCAGCACCAGCCCGCTTTCGGTGCGAAGCAGGCCCTGCGCGTCGGGACGGAACGACCCGGTCCGCGTCATCAGCAGGCTGGGTTGATCGCCGCTGGCGACATCCGCCACCCCCGCGACTGGCAGAAACCCCCGCCCCGTCATCGCCAGATCCAGCGCGTTCGAGGTCGTCACCACCGCCCCGTCCTGCGAAATGATACGCTGGGTCGATCCGCGCACCCCGCCGGCCGTGTAAAGCCCCGTGCCCTGCCCCACGACCATCGAGTCGAATTCCGTTTCGACGCGCTTGTAGCCATAGGTCGAGGCATTCGCGATATTGTCTGAGATGGTGCCAAGCCGTGACGAGTTCGCCGCCAGCCCGGCCACGCCGGCATTCATTGCAGAGGAGATGGACATGGACAGACACCCTTCCGGTTCAGTGTTGTCCACCATCCTGTCCGACAAGGCTTAAGATTCGGATAATGCCGACCCTAGCGCAGCAGGATCAGTTCGATCCGGTTGTTCGTCGGGTCCATCGGGTTGCCCGAACGGTTCTTGCGATCGGCATAGCCGCTAACCCGCTGAATGCGCTTGTCATCAAAGCCCGCCCGTTCCAGCAGGTTGCGCACGGTGTGGGCACGGGCGTCGGACAGGGGCCAGACCGGGTTCGCGACCATCATTTCGGGATAGGACCGCACATGCCCCGATAGCGCGATCTGGTTGCGGGTGCGCCCTATGACGCGGGCGATCACCTCGACCAGATCCGTCAGTTCGGGCATCGGCTGGCCGGTATCCTCGACGAACAGGGGGGTGTCGGTCAGATCGGTCAGTTCGATCACCAGACCCTCATCGGTCATACGGGTGACGACATGTTTCAGCAGGTTGGTCAGCTGCATGGATTCCGCGCCCGTTCCGGTCAGGCTGTCCTGCACCGCCTTGGCCACCTGATCGAAATCTCCGGCATTTTCACTGTCGGGCAGCGCGGCCTGAATGGCGTGGCGGACGCCCTCTTCGGTGCCGTCCCCCGCGGCGCCCATGCTGCGGGCGACACTGGGGGTGAAATATTGTGCCAAACCCTGCCGCTGTTCTTCGCTGGTGGCATTCAATAGCCACATCAGCAGGAAGAAGGCCATCATGGCGGTCACAAAATCCGCATAGGCGACCTTCCATGCGCCGCCGTGATGGCCGCCTTCGGGGGCGGCCTCGATCCGCTTGATGATGATCGGCGCGCCATTCGCACCCTTGCCCGCAGCCATGTCGCCACCCCGTCTTTCATGTCAGGGGCCAATGTCGCCCCTGTCACGGTTGCAAACAAGTTAACGCATCAAATGCGCGCTATTTGGCGGGTCTCAGTCATAGCTGCGCCGATCCTCGATGACCTTGCCATCATTGGGCAGGCTGCCGACGGGGACCAGTTCCACCTCGGCCTTCAGCTTCAGCGTGTCGAGGATACTTCCCTCATACCCCGAGGCATCTTGCTGCGTGGTTTCCAACTGCACCGTCATCACATCCATCTGGTCGCGCCGGTCGGCGATGACGCGGGCGCGGGCGATATCGGGATGGCGAGCGACCAGCGCGGCCACCTGCTCGGGGCGCACGAACATGCCCTTTATCTTGGTCGTCTGATCGGCGCGTCCCAACCATCCCTTGATGCGCATATTCGTGCGGCCACAAGGACTTGTGCCAGCCATCACGGCCGACATGTCGCCCGTTGCAAAGCGGATCAGCGGATAATCGGGATTCAGGGTGGTCACCAGAACCTCACCCACCTCGCCGTCGGGGACAGGATCGCCGGTGCCGGGGCGGACGATCTCGACGATGACGCCTTCATCGACGATCATCCCCTCCAGCGCTTCACTTTCATAGGCGATGTTGCCCAGATCGGCGGTGGCATAGCATTGCCGCGTGACGATCCCGCGATCGGCATAGGCCTGACGCAGCGACGGGAACAGCGCCCCGCCCCCCACGACCGCGCGGGTGAAAGACAGGGTTTCGCCCATCTGGTCGGCGCGGTCCAGAATGACCTTCAGGAAATCCGGCGTGCCCGCATAGCAGGTGGTGCCGATATCGACCGCCGCGCGCACCTGCAACTCGGTCTGCCCCGTCCCCGCGGGCAGCACGGCGGCATCGACCGCCCGCGCACCGGATTCGAACATCATCCCCGCGGGCGTCAGGTGATAGCCGAAACAGTTCTGCACGATATCGCCGCGCCCCACGCCCGAGGCATGCAGGAACCGGCCCAGCCGCCACCAGTCGCCATCCCGACGGCCCGGTTCATAGATAGGACCGGGGCTTTGGAAGACATGGTCGAATTCAGCCGCCAGTCGCGTCGTATAGCCGCCGAAGGGTGGCGATTTGCGCTGCGCATCCGACAGCTCGGCCTTGCGGATGACCGGCAGGCTCGCCAGCGCGTCGCGCGTGGTGATCGTGGCCGCATCGACATCGCGCAGCAGCCGGGCAAGCGCGGGGGCCGTCTTGGCGCGGATGATGGCAAGGGGCAGCGCCTCGGCCAAAGCCTTGTCGCGGGCGGCCTGATCGCGGGTTTCCAATTCGTCGTAATTTGATGGCATAATGCGGTCCCCTCAGGCCAGCCAGCGCTTGCGGCGGCGATAGCTGCGCGTGTCGCGGAAGGATTTGCGCCCTTCGTCGGACATGCCCAGATAGAATTCCTTGACGTCGGGGTTCTCGCGCAGTTCGCTGGCCAGACCCTCCATCACGACGCGACCGTTTTCCAGAATGTAACCTTCATGGGCGTATCGCAGCGCCACGTTGGTGTTCTGTTCGGCCAGCAGAAAGGTGACGCCCTCGCCCTCGTTCACGGCCTTTACGATTTCAAAGATCTGTTCGACCAGTTGCGGAGCCAGACCCATGGAGGGTTCGTCCAGCAGGATCATCTCGGGGCGCGACATCAGGGCGCGACCCATGGCGACCATCTGCTGTTCGCCGCCCGAGGTATAACCCGCCTGACTTTTGCGCCTTTCGCGCAGACGCGGGAAATAGTCGTAGACCATCTCCAGATCGCGTTTGACGGCGGCTCCGCCATCGGCGCGGGTATAGGCACCGGTCAGCAGGTTTTCCTCGACCGTCAGGTGTTCGAAACAATGGCGGCCTTCCATGACCTGGATGACGCCCTTCTTGACCAAGGCGGCGGGGTTCTGGCGGGCGACCTTTTCGCCCTTATAGGTGATGCTGCCTTTCGTCACCTCGCCCCGTTCGCTGGCCAGCAGGTTCGAAATGGCCTTCAGTGTCGTCGTCTTGCCAGCCCCGTTCCCGCCCAGCAGCGCGGTGATGCCGCCCTTGGGCACGGACAGGCTGACGCCCTTCAGGACCAGAATGACGTGATTATAGATCACCTCGATATTGTTGACTTCCAGCAGCGTCTCGCGGTGTTCGGCGTCGAACATGGGGCGGCCCCTCTTGGTGATGGGACCGGCGGCGGATGACCCGCCGCCGGACAGGTATCAGTTGCAGCGCGGGGTCAGGCCGGCTTCGGAGGCATAGGCGGTGCTGTCTTCCTTGATCAGCGGATCCAGGATTTCGGCATCCGGTTCGATGAAGTCGGTGATCAGGTTCCATTTGCCCCCTGCCGCATCCCATTGCTGGATGCGACCCAGACCGTCGCCGCCGTGGTTTTCACACGACAGCTGGATCGGCGCACCGAAGTCCGGCAGGCCCAGTTCGACCATGCGTTCGGCGGTGATATCCAGCGCCTCGAACCCGTCGCGCATCTGGGCGGCGTTGATCTCGTCGGTGCCCGCCAGTTCCTGCGCCTTGGCGATGGCCTCGGCGATGACAAGGGCGGCATAGGCGCCGCGCGAATACAACACCGTGCCGGTCTGATCGCCCGCGCCGGCGGCTTTGCCCGCGTCATAGACGTATTGCTTCAGGTCATCGTACAGCGGGTATTCCTGACCCACGCCGTGGAAGGTCAGCGACTTGTAACCCTCGGCCCCGGCACCGGCGGGCTTCACGTCGTTTTCCGAACCCGACCACCAGATGCCGATGAACTTGTCCATCGGAAAGCGGACGTTCACGGCCTCCTGGATGGCGACCTGGTTCATGACGCCCCATGCATACATGATGACGTAATCGGGCTTGTCGCGGCGGATCTGCAGCCATTGCGACTTCTGTTCCTGACCGGGCGCGTCAACCGGCAGCATCGACAGCTCGAACCCGTGCTTTTTGGACAGTTCTTCAAGCGTGCGGATCGGTTCCTTGCCATAGGCGCTGTTATGATAGACCAGCGCGATCTTCTTGCCGGTCAGATCGCCGCCCTCCTGATCAAGGATGTGCTTCACCGCGACCGAGGCCCCGTCCCAATAGGTCGCGGGCGCGTTGAACACCCATTCGAAGACCGACCCATCCTTGGCCGAGGTCCGGCCATAGCCCGGCGTGTAAAGCGGAATGCCATCGACGCCGATCTTGGGGATCAGCTGATAGGTGATGCCGGTCGAACAGCGGATTCAGCACCAGCGGGTTCTGGGACTTCAGCGCTTCATAGCACTCGATGCCCTTTTCGGTGTTATAGGCCGTCTCGCATTCCGGCACCTGGATCTTCTGTCCGCCGATGCCGCCATCGCGCTCGTTCAGCAGCGTAAAGTAATCGGAAAACCCGTCGGCATAGGGAATGCCGTTGGCCGCATAGGGGCCGGTCCGATAGGACATGTTCGGCACGACCAGATCGGCCATGGCGGGGGCGGCAAGCATCGTGGCGGCAGCGACGATGGCGGGGAACTTCAGTTTCATGCGGGTCTCCTCCCAGAGATGAACGGTGCCGGTTGCCCGGTTCTTTGATGAAAAATCAGTGCGGGAACGGCCATAGCCGCAGCTTTTCCTTGGTCAGGGACCACAGGCGGGCCAGTCCGTGCGGTTCGACGATCAGGAAGGTGACGATCAACGCGCCCACGATCATCAACTCGATATGGGCTGCCAGATCGGTGGGCCAGCCAAGGTTGCCGACCAGCAGGTTCTTCAGCAGGACCGGCAGCAGCACCAGAAACGCCGCGCCAGCAAAGCTGCCGAAGATGCTGCCAAGGCCGCCGATGATGATCATGAACAGGACAAGGAAGCTTTTGTTGATGCCGAAAGCCTCGCCCACCTCGGCCGCGCCCAGATAGACCGCGAACAGCAGCGCGCCCGCGATGCCGATGAAGAAACTGCTGACGGCAAAGGCGGACAGCTTGGCGGTCAAAGGGTTCACGCCGATGATCTCGGCGGCGATATCCATGTCGCGGATTGCCATCCAGCGGCGCCCGATGCTGCCACGCGTCAGGTTGCGGGCAATCCATGCGACCGCGAAGGCAAAGACCAGACAGACCAGGTATTTGGCCGAGGCACTGGCCGCGGGACCGCTGATCGCCTGTTCCATGAAGGTACGCGTCGGCGCGGTGATCTGACCCGAGGCCGAATAGTTGTAGAACCACGGCACCTTGTTGAAAAGCCAGACCAGAAAGAACTGCGCGGCCAGCGTGGCGACGGCCAGATAGAACCCCTTGATCCGCAGCGACGGCAGACCGAACAGCACGCCCACGACGGCCGTGATCGCGCCCGCCAGCACCACATGGATCAGCAGGCTGACATCGGGAAACGCGGTCATAAGCTTATAGACGGCATAGGCGCCCACGGCCATGAAACCGCCCGTCCCCAGGCTGACCTGACCGGCATAGCCCGTCAGGATGTTCAGCCCAATGGCCGCGATCGCATAGATCAGGAAGGGCACCAGAACCGCGCTGGCCCAATAATCGTTGATGACGAAGGGCACGATGCCGAAGGCCACTGCGACCACCGCGTAATATCCCCAGCGTTCCAGTTTGATCGGAAAGGTCTGGCTGTCGTCCCGGTAGCTTGTCTTGAAATCGCCTGCCTCACGATACAGCATCGCGGCTCTCCTTTGATACGTCCATTCGTGGGGCGCGGGCGCCCGTCACACGCGCTCGATGATGCGTTCGCCGAACAAGCCCTGGGGTCGGAACACCAAGAACAGCAGCGCCAGCACATAGGCGAACCAGTTTTCGGTCGCGCCGCCCACCATCGGGCCGATGGAAAATTCGAACAGTTTCTCACCCACGCCGATGATCAGCCCGCCGACGATCGCGCCGGGGATCGAGGTGAAGCCGCCCAGCATCAGCACCGGCAGCGCCTTGAGCGCGATCAGCGACAGGCTGAACTGCACGCCCGACTTGGTGCCCCACATGATACCCGCGACCAGCGCAACAAAGCCTGCGATCGACCAGACCATCACCCAGATGAAGCGCAGGCTGATGCCGACCGACAAAGCCGCCTGATGGTCGTCGGCCACTGCACGCATGGCGCGCCCCTGCTTGGTGTATTGCGCGAAGGCGACCAAAGCTGCGACCAGCAGGGCCGCGATCACGGTGGCCCAGATGTCCAACCGGTCGATGAAGTAACCATAGCCGAACCAGCTGTCGGTAACCCGTTCGATGCTTTCGGAAATGCCCTGCGGCAGACCGACGTCCAGCGTCTTGATGTCGGCGCCCCACATGACATCGCCCAGACCTTCAAGGAAATAGGCCATGCCGATGGTCGCCATGAACAGGATGATCGGCTCTTGACCGACCAGATGTTGCAGGACCAGTTTCTCGATCAGGAAGGCCAGCCCGACCATGACCAGCGCCGTCAGCGCAATGGCCAGAACCGATGGCACGGTCCAGCCGAAATGGTGCAGGCTGGTGCCGAAGGCTGCGTTGATCAGATGCGCGAAGGGCACCTGCCCGTTCTGGATGCCGACCAGCGTCAGCGCCGCGAACAGCGCCAGCACGCCCTGGGCATAGTTGAAGACGCCCGAGGCCTTGAAGATCAGCACGAAGCCAAGCGCCACCAGCGCGTACATCACGCCCGTCATCAACCCGTTCAGCATCACCTCGGATGCGAAGATCAGCTGGTCCATCACAGGCTCCTTTTCGCGCGGACATCAGTGCGGGGATCAGTCATGGGCCACCCCCAGATAGGCGTCGATCACCTGCTGATTGTTGCGGACCTCATCAGGGGTGCCGTCGCCGATCTTGCGGCCGTAATCCATCACGACCACGCGGTCGGACAGATCCATCACCACGCCCATGTCATGTTCGATCAGGCAGATCGTCGTGCCGAATTCATCGTTCACATCCAGAATAAAGCGGGACATGTCCTCTTTTTCCTCGACGTTCATGCCAGCCATCGGTTCGTCCAGCAGCAGCAACTGCGGTTCGGCAGCCAAGGCGCGCGCCAGTTCAACGCGTTTTTTCAAACCATAGGGCAGGCGGCCGACCGGCGTCTTGCGGATGTTCTGGATTTCCAGAAAGTCGATGATGCGTTCTACGGCGGCGCGGTTTTCGTTTTCCTCACGCTCGGCCTTGCCCCACCAGAAGGCTTGGGACAGGAAGCCCGCCTTCATCTTTTTCAGGCGACCGGTCATGATGTTGTCCAGAACGCTCATCCCGTCGAACAACGCGATGTTCTGGAAGGTCCGCGCGACGCCCTGCCCCGCGACCTGATGCGGTTTCATCGGCTGGCGGCGGCTGCCCTTGAACCAGACCTCGCCGTCCTGCGGGTGATAGAAGCCCGAGACCACGTTCAGCATGCTGGATTTGCCGGCACCATTGGGGCCGATGATGGCGCGGATTTCGCCCTGGCGGATGTCAAAGCTGATGTCCTTGATGGCCACCACGCCGCCGAAACGCAGGGTGATGTTCTTCAGCTCCATCAGCTTGCCGCCGATCTGGCGTCCGTCGGCGGTGATATAGCCGTCGCTTGTCATGCTGTTCATTGTGCTGCCACCTTTGCCTGGGCCGCATCGCCAAAGACCGGCACGTCCATGATCTGCAGGGTCGCGCTGATCTGGCCCTTGCGGCCGTCCTCATAGGTGACCTCGGTGCGGGTATGGATGCTGTCCGACCCGTCATAGAGCGCGTCCACCAGATCGGCGAATTTGTCGTTGATGACCGCACGCCGGACCTTGCGGGTGCGGGTCATTTCGCCGTCATCGGGGTCCAACTCCTTATGCAGCACAAGGAAGCGATGCACCTGACAGCCCGACAGCATGGGGTCCTGCGCCACCGACCGGTTCACCTCGGTGATGTGGTCCTTGATGGCGCCGTAAATCTGCGGATGGCCCGCCAGTTCCTGATAGCTGGAATAGGCGATGTTGTTGCGTTCGGCCCAATTGCCCACCGCCGACAGGTCGATGTTGATCATCGCCGTGCAGTAATCGCGCCCGTTGCCGATCACGACGGCCTCGAGGATGTTGGGATAGAACTTCAGTTTGTTCTCGACATATTTCGGCGCGAACATTGTGCCATCGGCCATTTTTCCGACGTCCTTGGCGCGGTCGATGATGCGCAGATGGCCCGTCGCCTCCTCGAAGAAACCCGCATCACCCGTGGCGACCCAGCCTTCGGGGTCTTTGGTCGAGGCGGTGCTTTCGGGGTTCTTGTAATAGGCAACGAAGGTGCCGGGGCTGCGGTAATAGACCTCGCCGTTGTCACCGATGCGAACCTCGACGCCGGGACTGGGGACGCCGACGGTGTCGGAGCGCACCTGCCCGTCAGGCTGCTGGGTGATGAACACGGACGCCTCGGTCTGGCCGTAAAGCTGCTTCAGGTTGATGCCGAGGCTGCGATAGAAATCGAAGATCTCGGGGCCGATCGCCTCGCCTGCCGTGTAGCCCACGCGGACCCGCGACAGGCCAAGCGTGTTCTTCAGCGGCCCGAAGACAAAGATGCGGCCAAGGGCATAAGCCACCCGGTCACCCCAAGACACCGGCTTGCCGTCCAGCAGCGCAGGCCCCGCACGGCGGGCCACGTCCATGCCGCGGTTGAACAGCCAGCGCTTGACGCCGCCTGCATCCTCCATCCGGATCATCACCGATGTCAGCTGGGTTTCGAACACGCGCGGCGGAGCAAAGAAATAGGTCGGACCGATCTCGCGCATGTCGGTCATCATCGTATGCGCGCCCTCGGGGCAGTTCACCGTGAAGCCCGACCAGATCGCCTGCCCCATCGAGAAGATGAAATCGCCGACCCATGCCATCGGCAGATAGGCGACGATCTCCTCGCCCTCGGTCAGGTGGTCGAATTCGCTGCTGTTTTTGGCGGTTTCGATGATGTTGCGGTTGGACAGCACAACGCCCTTGGGCTTGCCGGTGGTGCCGCTGGTGTACAGCATGACGCAGGTGCTGTCGTAATCCAGCGCCGCCGTCCGCGCATCCAGTTCCGCCCTCAGACGGTCGGCAGCCTTGCGACCCCGGTCCTGCAGGTCGGCCACAGATGTCATCCGCGCGTGGTCGTATTTCCGCAGACCCCGCGCGTCGGTATAGACGATGCGGTCGATGGCATCGATGGTGCGCTCGACCTCCAGCACCTTGTCAACCTGTTCCTGATCGCCGCAGATCACCATGCGGGCGCCGCAATGGCCCAGCACATAGGTCATCTCGTCGGCGACGGCGTCCTGATACAGGGGCACGGGGACCGCGCCGCACATCTGGGCCGCGATCATTCCCCAGTAATGCGCCGGACGGTTGCGCCCGATCACCGCCACATGGTCGCCGGGCTGCAGCCCCAGATCCAGCATCCCCAAGGCCATGGCACGGATTTCGTCAGCCGCCTGCGACCAAGACCAGCTTTGCCAGATCCCGTATTCCTTTTCACGATACGCCGGCCGGTCGCCGAAACGGGCCACATTCCGCGCCAGAAGCGCGGGAATAGAACGCAATTCACCCGAAGGCGTCTGCCGGTCCGTCATGTCTTCTCCCTCGTTGCGCGTCAGGCGCAATGTCGCCCGTGACCTCCTCCGCCACGGTGACAGGTTCACTGTCGGGACCAATCTTTGCCGCAGTTTGTCGCAATTCCAACAAAATGTTACAGTGCTTCCGCAGATCGGCACCCGATGCTATCCATGTCGCGCGATCATCCGTGGGGGGCCGATGCATCACGACGACCAGCAGGCCGGTGCCTTGACCAAGGCCCGCATCCGCGCCGACCTGACACGATCCGGGCTGAACCTGATCGGACAGGCGCTGTCGATCTTTGATGCAGACCTACAACTGGCGGTCGCCAACAACCAGTATCAGGCGATGTTCGGCCTGCCCGATGCGCTGACCCAGCCCGGTGCCAGTTTCGAGGACACGATCCGCTTTCTGGTCCTGCGCGGCGAATACGGCCCCCAGACCGACCCCGAGGCCGCCGTCGCCTATCGCGTGGCGCAGGCCCGCCAGTTCCAGCCGCATTACTTCGAACGCGAACGCGCCGATGGCCGTTGGGTCGCGGTCGAGGGTGCGCCGCTGACCCAGGGCGGCTGGGTCACGGTCTATACCGACATCAGCGACATCAAGCGTCAGGAAGGCCTGCTGCGGGCGCGGTCGGCGGAACTGTCGGACCAAGTACTGCAGAACGCCGAACGGTTGGCCGCCGCCAACCGCCAGCTTGCCGCCACCAACGCCGCCCTTTCCGAGGCGCAGCGCATCCTGACCCGGACCGAGGCCCGCACCCGCCAGGTGACCGAGATGGTCCCCGCCCATATCGCCCATATGGACGCCAGTTTTCGCTATACATTTTCCAACCGCAGGCTGCCCTCGGTCTTTCCGGGCGCGGCGGATGACATCGTCGGGCTGACCGTGGAACGCGCGCTTGGGGCGCAGACCTTCGCGACGCTGCTGCCCTATATGACGCGCGCGCTGGCGGGCGACCCGCAGGTGTTCGAGATCACGCATCCCACCTCGGGCCGTCGCATCCGCATCGCGCTGACGCCCGATCTGCAGGGCGCGGGCGTCTATATCCTGTCCACCGATGTCAGCGCCGAGGTTCAGGCGCGCGAGGCATTGGTCCATGCCAGCAAGCGCAGTCTGGCTGCCCAGCTGACATCGGGTATGGCGCATGATTTCGGCAATCTGCTGACCATCATCCTCGGACTGCAGGCCCGCCTAGCCGCACGCGACCTGCCGGATGACGCCGGACAGGACGTCCAAGCCACGCTGGCCGCTGCACGCCGCGGCGCCGATCTGCTGAAACGTCTTGCCCGCATCAGCGGCGAACGTGACCTGCTGCTGGAACCCGCCAATCTGCCCGCATTGATCGAACAGGTCGCGACCCTTGCCCGTCCATCCCTGTCGGACGGCACGCAACTGCATCTGGATATCGCGCCGATCAGCGACCCGCTGCTGCTGGACACGGGCGCGCTGCAGGATTCGCTGCTGAACCTGATCCTGAATGCGGATGCGGCCATGCCCACGCAAGGGCGCATCACCCTCCGCGCCATCAGGAATGGCGACTGGCTGCAGATCACCGTCTGCGACACCGGCCCCGGCTTTGCCCCCGAGGCCCTGTCCCGCGCGACCGAGCCGTTCTTTACCACCAAGAAGGGCCAGGGATCGGGGTTGGGCCTGTCGATGGTCTATGACCAGACCAAATTGGTCGGTGGCACGCTGCGGCTGGAAAATACGCCCGACGGGGCGCGCGTGACCCTGCGACTGCCATGGCGCCCGGTCATGCCGCAGATGGTGCTGCTGGTGGAAGATGACGATGTGATCCGCACGCAGGTCCGCGATCAACTGACCGAATTGGGCCATGCCGTTCTGGAAGCATCATCCCTGTCCGAGGCCGCAACCCTGGCCGATCTGCCCGGGCTGACCCTGATCATATCCGACATCCAACTGGGCGACGGTCTGGGGCTTGACCTTGCCGCCCCCGTGCCGATCCTGCTGATGACCTCGCTGCCGCCCGGCGACCCGCTGCGTGACCGCGCGACAGGGCCGGTCGTGACAAAACCCTTCACCTCGGCACGTCTTGCCGGCGCATTGGCCGAGGCCATGAAAGACCAGCCATGACCGACGCCCCGCTTATCGCGATCCTTGATGACGAACCCCAGATCCGGCACCTGCTGTCGCAGGCGCTGGAACAGGCGGGCTTTCGCACCCAATCCTTCGCCCGCGCCACCGAATTCGAGGCGGCGCTGCGCCGCATCACCCCCGATGTCTGCCTGATCGACCTGGGCCTGCCCGATCGCGACGGGCTGGCAGTGGTCCACCGGCTGGCGATGGATTCGGGGGCGACGATCATCATCATCTCGGGGCGGGCACAGGTGCAGGACCGCATCACCGGGCTGGAGCTGGGCGCCGACGATTACATCATCAAGCCCTTCGAACCCTCCGAGGTCGTGGCCCGCATCCGCGCCCGCCTGCGCAAACCCGCGCAGGCCCAGACCCGCAATGCCCGCACCCTGAAGTTCGCCGGATGGACCGCCGATTTCGATCGCTATCTGCTGACCTCGCCCGATGGCAGCGAAACCCCCCTCAGCCATGCCGAGGCCGAGGTTCTGCGCATGTTCACCGACAATCCCCGCCGTCTGATCACCCGCGCCCAGATGCTGGAAACGCTTGGCGGGTCGGCTGGCGACAGCTTTGATCGGGCGATGGATGTGCGCATCTCGCGGCTACGCACCAAGCTGGGTGAGGATCCGAAAAACCCGCGCCTGATCAAGACGATCTATGGCGCGGGCTATATCTTCCTTGCGGAACTGGACTGACGCCAAGGCCGGAGTGGCGGGGGGTGCGGGGGGCTGGCCCCCCGCCTCCGCCTGCCTGTCAGGGCAGGCAATCCCTCAGGCGTCGCGATCCCAGCCGCTGATTGCCTTGCTATCCATGAACTCTTCCAGACCCATGATCCCGCCTTCGCGCGCACGGCCCGATTTCTTGACGCCGCCAAAGGGCGCACCGGCCCCGCGCAATTCACCATTCATCTCGACCATGCCGGCCCGCAGCTGACGCGCCACGCGGTTGCGCTTGGCACCATCCTGCGACTGCACGTAATTCGTCAGACCATAGGGCGTGTCATTGGCAACGCGGATCGCCTCGGCCTCATCATCAAAGGGGATGATCGACAGGACGGGGCCAAAGATCTCCTCGCGCGCGACGGTCATGTCGTTGGTGACATCGGCAAAGACCGTCGGCCGCACGAAGTATCCGCGGTTCACGCCCTCGGGCAGGCCGGTGCCGCCGGCGGTCAGCCGCGCACCTTCGTCGATGCCCGCCTGAATCAGGCCCTGGATCTTCTCCCACTGGGCCTTGCTGATGACGGGACCGATATGGCGGCCATCGGCATGGGCGCTGGCGACCTTGGTGTCGTTGGCGACCTGCGTGGCGACCTCGACCGCGCGGTCATAGGCCGAACGCTCGACCAGCATGCGGGTCGGTGCGTTGCAGGATTGGCCGGTGTTGTTGAAGCAATGCTTGGCACCACGGGCGACCGCTGCATCATCGGCATCCGCGAAGACGATGTTGGCGCCCTTGCCGCCCAGCTCCAGCACGACCTTCTTCAGGCTGTCGGCGGCCGCCTTAGTGATGGCGATGCCCGCGCGGGTCGAGCCGGTAAAGCTGATCATCTCGACATCGTCATGGGTGGACAGCTGCGTGCCGACACCCGGACCGTCGCCATGGATCATGTTGAAGACGCCCTTGGGCAGGCCTGCCTCTTCCACGATCTCGGCAAAGACGATCGAACTCAGCGGCGCGATTTCCGACGGTTTCAGCACGCAGGTATTGCCCGCCAGCAGCGCCGGGATGACCTTCAGCGTGACTTGGTTCATCGGCCAGTTCCACGGCGTGATCAGACCCACGACGCCGACGGGCTCCCATGAAATCATGGTCGTGGGGGCGTGATCGCCCAAGGGACGCACGAACTGGAAGTCGCGGAACGCATTGATGAAATTCGTGATGTGGAAGGTGCCGCTGGCGACCTGGTTGTTCAGCGACATTTCGGCAGGGGCGCCCATTTCATGGCTGATGGCCCACGCCATATCCTCGGCCCGCGACTGATAGACGGACAGGATCTTTTCAACCATCGCCAGACGTTCGGCGGGCGGCGTGGCGGACCATGCCGGGAAGGCACGCTTGGCGGCGGCGACGGCGGCATCGGTATCGGCCTGACCGCCAAGGCTGATGACAGCGACGGCCTCCTCGGTCGAAGGGTCGATCACATCGAGATCGTTTGCGACCGCCGGGGCCACCCATGCGCCGTCGATATAGAATTTGCGCTTGTCCAGTACCTGGGACATCTGACTCTCCTGGTCCATGTTTGGCAGGCAGCCTGTCACCACCGCATCGCCGCCGCAAGCCCGCGCGGCATGGACATAAGGTCCACGCCCTCGGCCCACTGGCATTCCACGACGGGCTGCTTATGTTGATGCCAACGCAACCCACGGAAAGGACGCCACATGTCCCTGCGCATCAACGACATCGCCCCCGATTTCACCGCCAATTCGACAGAGGGCCAGATCAGTTTCCACGACTGGATCGGCAAGGATTACGCCATCGTCTTCAGCCACCCGCGCGATTTTACCCCGGTCTGCACCACGGAATTCGGTGCCGTCGCCCAATTGGCACCGGAATTCGAAAAACGTGGCACCAAGGTGCTGGGCGTCTCGGTGGACAGCGTGGACGACCACCAGAAATGGAAATCCGACATCGCCAAGGTCGCGGGCGTTCCGGCCAATTTCGCCATCATCGACGACAGCGATCTGACGGTGGCCAAGGCCTATGACATGCTGCCCGCCGAATACTATCTGCCGACCGAGGGTCGCACGCCCGCCCATTCGGCCACCGTGCGCACGGTCTTCATCATCGGGCCGGACAAGAAGGTCCGCCTGACCATGACCTATCCCATGTCGGTGGGCCGCAACTTTGCCGAGATCCTGCGGGCGCTGGACGCCGTGCAGAAGACCGACGGCGTGCCGATCGCCACCCCCGCCAACTGGGTGCCGGGTCAGGACGTGATCGTGGCCCTATCGCTGGATGATGCCGCCGCGACCGAGAAATTCGGCCCGCTGGACATCAAGCTGCCCTATCTGCGCTATGCCAAGGATCCGGCCTGATCCATCTACGCCCCGCCCGACCGGCGGGGCGTTTTATTCCGGCCAGCCGTAGTGGCCCATCAGCGCGGCGATAGCGCGATCATTGCCGCTGCCCTGCCGATTGTCGTGGCGCAGATTGGTGGTCTGACTGCCTTCCCACTCCAGGATGCGGGCCTTGGGGCCGATCTTGCGGGGCTGCGATCCCGCAAGACGCGCCATCCAGTACAGCCAGACATCATCGGCACTGGGCGCAAGCCGCGTGAACAGATCGTCCCGCGTCACATCCCGGTGCAGCGACCCCGGAGCATAGATCACCCCCGAGACACCGGTCTGGAACACCAACGGCAATTCCTCGGGGGCGGTGATATTGTGCTGCCAGTCGTCATAGGGCGCGGGCGCGGCCCCTGACATCACCACCCGATGCGCGCGATGGCAGGCGATGCGCGCGCCGTCATGGACCGCCGTCACCAGCCCCTCCAGCCAATCGGCGGGGTAATAGACATCATCATCCGCCGTCACGACATGCGCGTCGGGATGATCCAGCAGGGTCGGCACGATCTTCTTGTAGGACCGCCAGTCGGGGCAGAACGCAACCTGCACCGCAGGCATCTGCCGGATCGCGTCAGGCAGCGCATCGCGGTCGCCTTCGTCCAGCCACAGGATCACCCGATCAGGTTGCACCGTCTGGCGAGTGATGGCCTGCAACGTATGTTCCAGCGTGCCGAACCGCGCGGCATAGCTGGTCAGAGACACGATCAGTTCCGAGGGCAACCCGTGGGGCCTGCCATGCCCCTGCGGGCGCGCCCGAATTTCGGCCAAGGCGCGGGCGATACGGCGGCGGTGCTTGAACTGGCGAAAAGCGTCGCGGATCACGGGTTTTCCCACGCCTTGCGCAGCCAATCGATGTTGCCAATGCGGCGATACCATTTGTGCCCGCGACCCGCAAAAACGTCCTCCATCTTGGGGGCGCCGGCGAACAGCACGATCTTGGCCCCCTTCGGCATCGAGGGATCACGGACATAGGACAGCAGGTTGCGCGGCACGCAGTCGTTCTTGAAGCTGACGCACCATTCGCGGGGCCAGTAATGCAGGTTTCCGTGCTTGGCCAATTGCGCCGACTGGAACTGCTGGCTGATCTCGTATCCCGCAGTCGCTGCGGCAGGATCGGCCAGATAGGCGTCCAGCACATAGGCATGATCGCCGATGACATAGCGGAAGACACTGGAATTGCCGACACTATGCAGGAACTTGTCCCGCGCCGGGTTCACCTTGCGCAGTGGCTTGGGGCGGAACAGATCATCGTCGCGGATGATGAAGAAGTCACCCGGCAGGTCGAAGAAGGGCGCCAGATCGTCCACCACCACCAGATCGATATCCAGAAACAGCGCCGTCCCCGAAAGCCCGCCAAGATCGCGCCGGAACAGTGCCAGCTTGCGCCAACGCGTGTCGCCGTGACCTTCGGGCAGGCCCAGCTCGGGCAGCTCCATCGCCTCGATCTGCGGGTCGAGGCCCTTTGGGTCGTCGGTAAAGCAGATGAACCGATGCGGACGTGCCAGATGCTTGCGCACCTGAGCCGCAAGGCGGTTCACATCGTCGCTGCTGTAAAGCGTGCCCCATTTCATCGTCAGGATCAGGACAGGTTCATCTCGGCTCATTCATCAGTCCTTTCCGGTGACGACATCCGGCCTCGCATGTCGCCCTCTTGTATCGCCCGACGGGGCGGAGGGTTGCAACAAGCTCTCCTCAGCCATCATCACGCGCCGCACAGCATTGCATCGCCTTGGCGACATGCGGCCCAAGCGTGACGACCATCCCCCGGTCGCGGGCGGCAGCGATCTCTCGCGATAAAAGTGCAGCTTCGGCCGATGGTGCGTGATGGCCCTTTTCGACGATGCGACATACCGATTGCGCGTCAGAACCAACGCAATCGTCGTACCCGGCCTGATAGGCGGTTGAAAAGAACGTGAAACCAACGATGCCCAGCTGCGCGACCGGAGCATTCAGGAAGAAACAAGCTGCCAGCAGACCGGTTGTCGGGCTGGCACCGCCCAATCGTCCGGCAAGATCGCAATGCACCTGCCAATCGATATGGCGGACGCGCAGCAGCGCTTTAAAACGGGCGTTCAGCATCAGCGTCTGCAGGAAGCCGCTTTTGGTGGGCGTGCGATGCACCAGCAACTGCACCCCGGCCCGCTGCAGCTTGGCCTCGGTGATCGGGCGGGCATCGCGGGTGGCAGAATGGAACAGCACATCGCAGCGCATCCCATCGCCCTGCGGCAAGGGCACCGGCGTATCCAGACCGTTGTTCATCTTGACCAGCAGGTCATAGTCCGAGACGTCGATCGCCTGCAGATCCTCGGCCAGCGTCCGTGCAGGCCCCAGGATCAGCACGCGCTTGGCTTGGAATTCCTCGGGCGACAGCGACAGCTGCGAACCATGCCGCCGATGCAGCGCCTTGATCACCGGCAACCGCAGGAACACGGGAATGCGGCGCAGCAGCCGAAGCATGGGCAGATCAGGCATCGGCTACTTGGCCTCTTTAGCGGCATTCGCAAGGCTGCAAGGATCGCAGCAGGGGGGCAGGTCGTCAATTGCCACGATCATGCCCCAGATCGCCCTGCCCAGCAAAAAGGGGCGCCCCACAGGGCGCCCCTTTTCCAGTTCCACGTGCCCGAAGATCAGGCGTTCGCTTCTTCAGCGTTCTCGTCGATCTCGGCGCCGGTTTCCTGGTCGACCATCTTCATGCCAAGGCGGACCTTGCCACGATCGTCGAAGCCCAGCAGCTTGACCTTGACCTCTTGACCCTCTTTCAGGATCTCGTTCGGGTGACCCAGACGACGGTTCGCGATCTGGCTGACGTGCACCAGACCATCGCGCTTGCCGAAGAAGTTCACGAAGGCACCGAAGTCGACCAGCTTGACGACCTTGCCGGTATAGATCTTGCCTTCTTCCGGCTCGGCCACGATCGAATAGATCATGTCATAGGCCTTCTTGATCAACTCACCATTGGCCGAGGCGATCTTGATGATGCCTTCGTCATTGATGTCGACCTTGGCGCCCGAGACTTCCACGATCTCGCGGATGACCTTGCCGCCCGAACCGATCACTTCACGGATCTTGTCGGTCGGGATCTGCATCGTTTCGATGCGCGGGGCGTGGGCGCTGAATTCCTGGCGACCTTCGGTCAGGGCGTTGCCCATTTCCGACAGGATGTGCATGCGGCCATCCTTGGCCTGTGCCAGCGCCTGTTCCATGATTTCAGGCGTGATGCCTGCAACCTTGATGTCCATCTGCAGCGACGTGATGCCGTTTTCGGTACCCGCAACCTTGAAGTCCATGTCGCCCAGGTGGTCTTCGTCACCCAGGATGTCGGTCAGAACGGCAAAGCGGCCGTCGTCTTCCAGGATCAGACCCATGGCGACGCCTGCGACCGGTGCCTTCAGCGGAACGCCCGCATCCATCATGGACAGCGAACCACCGCAAACGGACGCCATCGAGGACGAACCGTTCGATTCGGTGATCTCGGAGACGACACGGATGGTATAGGGGAAGTCCGTCGCAGCCGGCAGAACCGCCTGCAGGGCGCGCCATGCCAGCTTGCCGTGACCGATTTCGCGACGACCGGGCGAACCCACGCGACCGACTTCACCGACCGAATAGGGGGGGAAGTTGTAGTGCAGCAGGAAGTTCGAACGATAGTTGCCGTGCAGCGCATCGATGATCTGTTCGTCGTCGCCGGTGCCCAAGGTGGTCACGACCAGACCCTGCGTTTCACCGCGGGTGAACAGCGCCGAACCATGCGTGCGCGGCAGGATGCCGACTTCGCTGACGATCGGACGGACGGTCTTGGTGTCGCGGCCGTCGATACGCGCGCCACCGCTGATAATGTCACCGCGCAGAATGCCCGATTCCAGCTTCTTCAGCGCCGAACCCAGGTTCGCATCTGCCAGCTCTTCTTCCGACAGGGCTGCCTTGACCTGGGCCTTGGCGGCCGCGATCGCGTCCTGGCGTTCCGACTTGTCGCGGATCGCATAGGCGGCGCGCATGGCGGTCTCACCGATGGATTTCACGCGGGCGTAAAGCGCGCTGTAGTCGGGCGACTGGAAGTCGAACGGCTCTTTCGCGGCGTCTTCGGCCAGATCGATGATCAGGTCGATGACCGGCTGGATGGCGTCATGACCGAATTTCACGGCGCCCAGCATTTCGGCTTCCGACAGCTCGTAGGCTTCGGATTCGACCATCATCACGGCGTCCTGGGTGCCTGCAACGACCAGATCCAGACGCTGTTCGGGGTTGTTGCGCAGCTGGTCCATGTCCTGAACTTCGGGGTTCAGCACATATTCGCCATTGGCGAAGCCGACGCGTGCGGCAGCGATCGGACCCATGAACGGCACGCCCGAGATCGTCAGCGCGGCCGATGCGGCGATCATCGCGACCATGTCGGGATCGTTGACCAGATCGTGGCTCAGCACGGTGCACATGACCAGCACTTCATGCTTGAAGCCGGGTGCGAACAGCGGGCGGATCGGACGGTCGATCAGACGCGCGGTCAGCGTCTCTTTTTCGGTCGGACGCGCTTCGCGCTTGAAGAAACCGCCCGGCACTTTACCGGCGGCATAGTATTTTTCCTGATAATGAACCGTCAGCGGGAAGAAATCCTGCCCGGGCTTGGGTTCTTTCGCGAAGGTGACGTTGGCCATGACGCTGGTCTCGCCCAGGGTGGCGATGACGCTGCCGTCGGCCTGACGGGCAACCTTGCCCGTTTCCAGCGTCAGGGTTTCCTGACCCCACTGGATCGATTTCTTCACTTCATCAAACATCTGATTTCCTCTGGGAGTGTTCCGGCCCTCCGGTCACCCCGTGTCATATGGCGGCCCCATTGCCGCCGCCCCTATCCTTTGCATGTGCCCCGGGGCCAGGACCTCACGTCGCAGATGGACGGCAGATACAGGAAAACACGCTGTTTGGGAAGTGGGTGGCAGGGGGCGCCACAATGAAGAACGCCCGCGGCTTTCGCTGCGGGCGTTCCCATCCGGATGACCGGAAATGATTAGCGGCGGATGCCCAGTTTACCGATCAGATCGGTGTAACGTGCAACTTCCTTGCCCTTCAGATAGTCCAGCAGCTTGCGGCGCTGAGCGACCATCATCAACAGACCACGACGCGAGTGGTTGTCTTTCTTGTGCGACTTGAAGTGTTCGGTCAGGGTGGTGATACGCGAGGTCAGGATCGCGACCTGAACTTCCGGCGAACCGGTGTCGCCTTCCTTGGTACCGAATTCCTTGATCAGGCGGGCTTTTTCTTCGACGGTGATCGACATCGGGATCTCCTTCCGGATTAGGGGTGATGGCACAGGCCGGGATGTCGTCCAGCACAGGCCCATAAAGTCGTCAGCCGGGCACGAAGGCCCAGCGGATGCGCGCATATAGGACAACGCGGCGAAAAAGGAAAGCCCCGGCTTGCGTTGCGCGGAAATATCAGCCCAGCGGCGTCACGATCCGCACATCGGCCACCGTCAGCCCGCCATCCTGCAACAACCGCCCGACGGGATGGCCGTTGACCGACAGCAGCCAGGTCCCGTCCTGATCACGGTCCAGCGTGACTTGGGCGTCGCGGGCAACATCGGCGTCCAGATGCAGGTCGATCTGGTCGCGCGAGGCGTCGAAATCGGCAATCGTCGGGAAACCCTCGGGCGTGTCGCGCAGCACGAAGCTGTCGCTGCCGCCGTTCCCCGAAGCAAAATCATGCGCGCCGGGCATCAGCGTGTCATCCCCTTCGCCGCCGTTCATCCAGACGGTTTCAGGGCCATCATGGCCGATCAGCACATCGTTGCCCTCGCCGCCGTCCAGATCGTCGCTGCCCTCGGTCGAGACCAGCACATCGTCGCCTTCGTGCCCCGCAAGGATGTCATCGCCTGCGCCGCCGAACAGCGTGTCCTGCCCTTCGCCGCCGAACAGCGTGTCATCACCCGAATCACTAAAGATCAGGTCGTTGCCGCCCTGCCCCGCCAGCATGTCGTCGCCTTCGCCGCCATGGATGGTGTCGTCGCCACCCTTGCCATAGGCGGCATCGCCCTGCACCCAGTCGTCGCCCTCGCCGGCATAGATCAGGTCGTCGCCCAACCCGCCGCGCAGGTCGTCGTCGCCGCCATTGCCGCTGATCACGTCGCCCTGTTCGCTGCCCATCAGCAGATCGGCCTGATCCTCGCCCTGCAGTTCGACGGACTCGGCAGGCGCATCAGGGTCGGCAGGCGCATCAGGGTCGGCAGGCGCATCGGGTTCCGGGGCGGCGTCAGGCTCTGCTTCGGGCAGGATGGGGGGCAGTTCGCCGTCGTCTTCGGGGGTGGCATCGGGGTCGTCGTCTTCATCCGCGCCCGAGGACGTCAGCGCGCCAAGGTCGATCACCAGCCCCGCCATCATCAGACTGAGAATACCACCGATGAACAGCATTGCCACGGACCCCACAAACGACCGGCGACATGCCGATACCCCCGCATGATACGCAGTCGCGGCCCTTCGCAGAACCGGATAATTAATAAAATCTTAACTCAGGTCCCCGGCAGGCGCCCAAGGCACCGGCCCCTGCCGATAGGCGACGTAAAGCGGATGTCGCGGCATCCCCGCCTTGGTCAGCCCCAAATGAAACAGCGGCACCCCCGTCGCGCGCAGCAGCAATTCGACCTGCGCCCCGCGCCCCAGATGCGCGCCATGGATGCCCCATCCGCACAGGATGCCCTGCGACCACCCTGCCGCCTGCCGCAGAACGTCGTCGTTCTGCGGACCGACGGCCTCGGGGGCCTTGCGCAGATCGCGCGGATCGGTGGCGCAGAAGGCGAACAGATTTACCACCCGGAAGGCGCCGAACCCCAAGGCGCGCGCCCGCCTTTCGCACCGCTCGACCGTGGGATCGTTGCGAAAGGCATCGGCGGTCGAGGGGTTCAGCATAACGATGCCCAAGCCTGGCCCGTCATCCCAGCGCCGCGTCAGCGCATAGCGATAGCTGCGGCAGGGCGACCAGAGGGCCTCGGATCGGGTGGCGCCGTCCTGATGGGTGTCGCGAATCATCCGCCATCCTTTCCGGACATGAAAAAACCCGCCTTTGAAGGGCGGGTCCGTTCAATTCGTTTTCAGCGATCTGCCGGTGTTCCGACAAGACCGGCGCAAATCAGCCCTGACGGGCCTTGAAGCGACGGTTGGTCTTGTTGATCACGTAGACGCGGCCTTTGCGGCGCACGATTTGGCAGTCACGGTGCCGGCTCTTGAGCGAGCGGAGCGAGTTGCGAACCTTCATCGGTCTTCTCCATCATCGCGGCGCATCGCAGCCGCCAGGAAAACAAATGCCCCCGACGCTTGCCAGGGGCGGCGAAAAATCTATGGTGGGCGGTACTGGGATCGAACCAGTGGCCACTACGATGTCAACGTAGTGCTCTACCGCTGAGCTAACCGCCCACGCTGCCTTGAAGAACCGTTCCTGCTTCCTTCCGGATGCCGTCTCAGCGCCTCTTGGTCCGCAGGTCTATAACGGGGGTGTTTGGGGTATTCAAGGCCTATCGGCAGCAAGTTTTTCAGGTTTATATAGTTTATTGCGACTGATGCCGAGGTCTGCCCCGTGTCACAGCCTGAACCACCCTTCGTCCTGACCCGCCCCGATTCGTGGCTGAGCGGCGTGATCTTCGCGTCCCCGCATTCGGGATGCGACTATCCGGACTGGTTTTTGAAGGACACGCGACTGCCCGTCGGAACGCTGCGGTCTTCGGAAGATGCCTTTGTAGACAGGCTGATAGCGCCCGCCACGCGCTTTGGGGCGGTGACGCTGGCGTCGCGGGTGCCGCGCTGCATCGTCGATCTGAACCGCGGCGCGGATGAGATCGACCCGGTGATCGTGCGCGGCGTTCCGCGCCATCCGCTGAACCAGCGTACCCTTGCGGGGCTGGGGGTGATTCCCCGCGTCGTGTCGCAGGGCCGGGTGATTCACGACGCCCCCATGGAGCGTGCCGAGGCCGAGCGGCGAATTGATCAGTGCTGGCGCCCCTATCATCAGGCGCTTGGCGCGCTGATATCCGAGGCGCGGGCAAGGTTCGGGCAGGCGATCCTGGTTGACATGCATTCCATGCCCCATGATTCGTTGTCCCATCTGCAGGGTCTGCGCCCCGACATGGTGCTGGGCAACCGCCACGGCCTGTCGGCATCGGCCCGCGTGTCGGACGCCGTCTGCCGCGCCATCGAGGATGGCGGCTGGCGCATCCGGCGCAATTCCCCGTTTTCGGGCGCCTACATCTGTTCGGCCTATGGTCGGCCCGCGCAGAACATCCATGTCGTCCAGCTGGAGATCGACCGGTCGCTCTATATGGACGAAAAATCCATCACGCCGCGCCCCGATTTCGACCTTTTCGCGGGCCGGATCGAACAGGTCATCGCGCGCCTTGCCAGCCTGACCACCGACCTCAGCGGCGGGCGCATCGCGGCGGAATGACCGCGAGCGATTTCCATGGGGCCAAACTGCTGCTGACCTGCGGCGACCGGATGCTGACCTATCTGCGCGATGACGATGCGGGTATCCCCTTCCCTGCCCATTGGGACCTGCCCGGAGGTGGCCGTGAAGGGCACGAAACCCCGATCGCCTGCGCCCTGCGAGAGCTGGAGGAAGAATTCGCCCTGCGCCTGCCGCCAGATGCGCTGACCGGCCATGATTTCGCGTCATTTCAGGACCCGACCATGCGATCCTGGCTGTTCACCGGCACGATCACCGACGCCCAGATCGCCGCGATCCGATTCGGGGATGAGGGTCAGGAATTGCGCATGATGACCGTGGCCGAATACCTGACCCATCCGCGCCGCATTCCGCATTTTTGCGACTGGATCCTAAGGGCGGGCCATGCCCCGCACCAGCGGCCCTAGGGCATCACCCTTGACAGCCCAGCTGGTGGCAAATGCGAATGTTGCCGCGGTTTCCAGCACGAAGACCGGTCGCAACCACTCCAGCCGCTGATCCAGCCCGGTTACGAACAGCAGTCCGATCAATCCGATGCTGCCCAGAATCACCCAACCGCAGATCCGGTATATGCGGTTCGAGGCACGCTTTTCCGCGCTGTCGGTGTTTCCCCTGACGAACAGCACCAGACAAAAGACCGCCAGCGCCAGAAAGAACACCCCCGCCGCCAGCAGATGCAGCCACCCCGCAACCGAGGGCCCAAGGATGCATTGCAGCAGGGTGCAGGGCTGTTCCGGTCCGCTGCTCGGGGCCAAGGCGATCAGGGCGGCGGCCACGGCGGCGACGCGTGCGGTTAGCCAATCGGTGACGATTTCCCCGGCATGGGGGCGGAAACCCTCATAGCTCCACAGGAACACGGCCTGCGCGATCAGGGTGCCGACGAAGACCTCGCGCATGGGGGAATAGTAATAGGCCGATATGCTGGTCCCCAGCCCCTGCCCCTGCCCCGATACGATGGCAAAGACCATCAGCGCGACGGGCAGGAAATATCCCAAGGCCCCGATGGCGCGGCGCACGGCCAGAAAGGACAGGACCAGATCGTTATGGGCCTTCTGCCCGCTGCCATCATCCATGAACGTCCCCCTTGCCCGCCCGATGGTGGCAAGGGGGACGCAGTGCGTCAATGCGCGCGGATTTCCGTCAGGATCGCCTGCGCGGCGGCACGCGGGTCGGTGGCCTGCCAGACGGGGCGGCCCACGACGATGTGGTCGGCCCCGGCGGCAATGGCGCTGGCGGGGGTCTCGACCCGTTTCTGATCGCCCAGGGCCGCACCACTGGGGCGCACGCCGGGGGTGATGATCAGCCGGGCATCGGGAAGGGCGCGGATGTCCTGCGCCTCGCGCGGGGAACAGATGATGCCGTCGGCGCCGGCCTCGAAGGCGCGGGCGGCGCGTTCGACGGTGATGTCATGCAGATCGCCGGCCTGCATCATCCCCGCATCCAGATCGGGCCGTTCAAGCGAGGTCAGGATGGTGACGCCCAGGATCTTCAGATTGCTGCCAGCGGCACCTTCCTTGGCGGCGCGGATCACATGCGGATCGCCATGCACGGTCAGGAAATCGATGTCGTATTGGGCCAGACCGCGAACCGCGGCCTCGACTGTGGCACCGATATCGAACAGCTTCATGTCCAGGAAGATGCGTTTGCCGTGTTCCTGCTTCAGCTCGTTCGCCAGCGCCAGACCACCGCCGGTCAGCATTCCCAGCCCGATCTTGTAGAAGCCCACCGCATCGCCAAGCTTTTCCGACAGCGCCAATCCCGTCAGCGCGTCCGGCACATCCAGTGCCACGATCAACCTGTCATCCATCGCCATCCCCTTTTTCCGCAAAATCGCGGCGTTATGACATGAACGCGGCGTTCTTGAAAGCGTCCGGAAATATCCCATTTCTTATTGTGAAGACCCGGACAGGGGCGTGCCGAAAGCGGGCGCCCGGAACTCGGGGGCTAACCAAGAATGGAGATTGCCCGATGAACATGGAAAAGTTCACGGAACGGTCGCGTGGGTTCCTGCAATCCGCCCAGACCATCGCGATGCGCGAAAGCCAGCAGCGCGTCATGCCCGAACATCTGCTGAAGGCACTGATGGATGACGATCAGGGGCTGGCCTCTAACTTGATCACCCGATCGGGGGGCGACGCGCAGGCCGTGCGCGTGGCCGTCGATCAGGCCGTCGCGAAACAGCCCAAGGTGACGGGCGGCAGCGGCCAGGTCTATGTCGATCCGTCCATGGTGCGGGTCCTGGACGAGGCCGAGCAGCTGGCCAAGAAAGCCGGCGACAGCTTTGTCCCCGCCGAGCGCGTGTTGATGGCATTGGCCATGGTCAACACTCAGGCCCGCGATGCGCTGACCACCGGTGGCGTCAATGCGCAGGCGTTGAACGCGGCCATAAACGACATCCGCAAGGGGCGTACCGCCGACACCGCATCCGCCGAGGACAGCTATGAGGCTTTGGAAAAATACGCCCGTGACCTGACTCAGGCCGCGCGCGACGGCAAGATCGATCCGATCATCGGTCGGGACGAAGAAATCCGCCGCACCATGCAGGTCCTGTCGCGCCGCACCAAGAACAACCCGGTGCTGATCGGCGAACCCGGCGTGGGCAAGACCGCCATCGCCGAAGGACTGGCGCTGCGCATCATCGATGGCGATGTGCCCGAAAGCTTGCGTGACAAGCGCCTGATGTCGCTGGACATGGGCGCACTGATCGCAGGTGCCAAATACCGCGGCGATTTCGAGGAACGGCTGAAGTCGATCCTGAAGGAAATCGAATCCTCGAATGGTGAGATCGTGCTGTTCATCGACGAATTGCACACACTGGTCGGCGCGGGAAAATCCGAAGGTGCGATGGATGCTGCCAACCTGATCAAACCGGCGCTGGCGCGGGGCGAACTGCACTGCGTGGGTGCCACGACGCTGGACGAATACCGCAAGTATATCGAAAAGGACGCGGCCCTTGCCCGTCGCTTCCAGCCGGTTCTGGTCGCGGAACCCACGGTCGAGGACACGATCAGCATCCTGCGCGGCATCAAGGAAAAATACGAATTGCACCACGGGGTCCGCATCAGCGACGCCGCGCTGGTGGCGGCTGCGCAGCTGTCGCACCGCTATATCACCGACCGCTTCCTGCCCGACAAGGCGATCGATCTGGTGGATGAAGCATCGTCCCGCCTGCGGATGGAGGTCGACAGCAAGCCTGAGGAACTGGATCAGCTGGATCGCCAGATCCTGCAGATGCAGATCGAGGCCGAGGCGCTGAAGAAGGAAGACGACGCCGCATCCCGCGACCGGCTGGAGCGTCTGGAAAAGGACCTGTCCGACATCCAGGAGCGCAGCGCCGAAATGACCGCCCGCTGGCAGGCCGAACGCGACCGGCTGGAAGGGTCGCGCAACCTTGGCGAAAAGCTGGACCGCGCCCGGGCCGAGCTGGATCAGGCCAAACGCGAGGGCAACCTGGCCCGCGCGGGCGAACTGTCCTATGGCATCATCCCCGGTCTGGAAAAGCAGCTGGCCGATGTCGAGGCGACCGACGGTCTGATGGTCGAAGAAGCTGTCCGCCCCGAACAGATCGCAGAGGTCGTGGAACGCTGGACCGGCATCCCCACCGCCAAGATGCTGGAGGGCGAGCGTGACAAGCTGCTGAAGATGGAAGAACAGATCGGCAAGCGCGTCATCGGCCAGTCCGAGGCCGTGACCGCCGTCAGCAATGCCGTGCGTCGTGCGCGTGCAGGGCTGAACGATGAAAACCGCCCGCTTGGGTCGTTCCTGTTCCTCGGCCCCACCGGCGTCGGCAAGACCGAGCTGACCAAGGCGCTGGCCGAATACATGTTCGACGACGACAGCGCGATGGTCCGCATCGACATGTCCGAGTTCATGGAGAAACACTCGGTCGCACGACTGATCGGGGCGCCTCCGGGCTATGTCGGGTACGACGAAGGCGGTGTCCTGACCGAGGCCGTGCGGCGGCGTCCCTATCAGGTGATCCTGTTCGATGAGGTCGAAAAGGCGCATCCCGACGTCTTCAACGTGCTGTTGCAGGTATTGGACGACGGTGTGCTGACCGACGGTCAGGGCCGGACGGTGGACTTCAAGCAGACGCTGATCATCCTGACCTCGAACCTCGGATCGCAGGCGCTGTCGCATCTGCCCGAGGATCAGGACGCCACCGAGGCCCGCCATCACGTCATGGATGCCGTGCGCAGCCATTTCCGCCCCGAGTTCCTGAACCGTCTGGACGAGATCATCATCTTCCGCCGCCTGTCGCGGTCGAACATGGACGGGATCGTCCTGGTTCAACTGGCCCGGCTGGAAAGGCGGCTGGCGGCTCGCAAGATCACGCTGGATCTGAACGATGCGGCCCGCACATGGCTGGCAGATCAGGGGTATGATCCGGTCTTTGGCGCGCGTCCTTTGAAGCGTGTGATCCAGCGCGCCCTTCAGGATCCTTTGGCGGAACTGCTGCTGTCGGGGGATGTGCTGGACGGTGCGACCGTCAAGGTCGGCGCCGGCCCCGAGGGCCTGATGGTGGCCGACCGCATCGGCAAGGCGGGCGCACGGATCGGCGCGGTGGGCGAAGGCCCCCGCCCCGACGCGCCCATCCACTGAAACGACAAGGCCCCTGCGAAAGCGGGGGCCTTTTGCTTATTCGGGCAGTTTTGCCAGAAACGCCTTGACCAGCGCGGCCGAATTTTCCGAGGCCAGCGACATGAAGACGCCCATCTCGTTTTCACCCTCTCCTCCGCCCGCCAGATCGGACAGCGACCGGAAGGCGATGAACGGCACCTGATTCGCCCATGCAACCTGTGCGACGGCGGCGGATTCCATGTCGACGACCTGCGCCTCGAACGTATCGGACATCCATTCGCGCAAGGGGGCGTTGTCCATGAAGGACGATCCCGACAGGCCATTGCCGCCGACACGGATCTGCGGCGCCTGATCCAGACATTCATTCGCATCATTGCAGGCGGCAAGGTCGGTTTCATCCGCCACCTGCTGCGCGACCTTCAGCAGATTGACATCGGCGGGAAACCAGAAGCGGGTTTCGGGCTCGCCACGATCCGAGGCGACCGTCGTTTCGCGGGTAAAGAACATCTGGTGGTTCGGGAAGGGCGACGACAAAAAGCCCGGCAGGACGTATTCATCACCTTCCTTGCGGGCCATGGCGGTTTCCAGCCAGTTGCCCCAGTTTTCCGACACGACCACATCACCGATGTTCAGCGCGGGATCGACGCCCCCCGCGATGCCCGAAAACACGATGCTGTCGATGTCGAAATGATCCAGCGCCAGCTGCGTGGTCATGGCCGCATTGACCATCGAGACCCCCGACAGGAACAGCACGACATCCTGCCCCGACAACTGGCCGGTGATGAATTTGGTGCCATTGACGGTTTGTGTTTCGGCGTTTTCCAGATCGGCCTGCAGGCTGATCCATTCCGGCTCGAACGCCGACATGACGGCGATGCGCGGCGTTTCGGCAGCCAGCGGCAGGGAGCTGGCCAGAAGGGCGACGGCGGCGGTGCGAAGGGGAATCATGATGTGACCTTTCACGATATGCAGGTTCTGCCGTGTTGCTAGCCAGTTGCCCCGATGATGACCACCGCTAAGCCCTTGTCGCCGCGTCAGACCTTGTCGGCTGCCCAAGCAAAGGGCATCGTCCCCAAAACCTTGAGGGAGGACCCAATGCTGCCACCGATCCTGCAAAACCTGCGCATTCCCGTCGTTGCGTCGCCCATGTTCATCGTCTCGGGACCTGATCTGGTCATCGCGCAGTGCAAGGCGGGCATCGTCGGCAGCTTTCCCGCCCTGAACGCCCGCGAAAAAGAGGGTGAGCCGTCGATGCTGGACGCATGGCTGACCCGCATCACCGAAGAACTGGACCGCCACAACCAGGCCAATCCCGACAATCCCGCCGCACCCTATGCGGTCAACCAGATCGTCCACCGCAGCAATGCCCGGCTGGAACGCGATATCGAGACCTGCCACCGCCATAAGGTGCCGATCTGGATCACCTCGCTTGGGGCGCGGGTCGAGGTCAATCAGGCCGCCCATGACTGCGGCGGCATCGCGCTGCATGACATCATCAACAATTTCTTCGCCAAGAAGGCGATCGAAAAAGGCGCGGATGGTCTGATCGCGGTCGCCGCAGGGGCTGGTGGCCATGCAGGCCCGCAATCGCCCTTCGCGCTAACTCAAGAAATCCGCGAATGGTTCGACGGCCCGCTGCTGCTGTCAGGGTCCATCGCCACGGGGCGCGCGGTGCTGGCGGCGCAGGTGATGGGGGCCGATCTGGCCTATATCGGCAGCCCCTTCATCGCGACGACCGAAGCGAACGCGCAGGAAGACTACAAGCGGATGATCGTGGAAAGCGGGGCGATGGATATCGTCACCTCGTCGCTGTTCACGGGGGTTTCGGGGAATTATCTGGCGCCCTCGATCCGGAATGCGGGGCTGGATCCGAACAATCTGGCGGCGGCGGATGCGTCATCCATGAACTTCTCGGACGGATCATCCAAGCCCAAGGCCTGGTCCACGATCTGGGGCGCGGGTCAGGGCATCGGGGCCGTGCGCGCCGTGGAACCGGCTGCCACGCGCATCGACCGGCTTGCGACCGAATACCACGCCGCGAAAGAAGCAGTTTCGCGCCTGTGACCTTTGCGGAATGGCGGTGCGGTCCCCATATAGGGGGCCGAACGCCACCCCATCCGTGGAGGACAATTTGGCCTATCAGAAAAGCCAGGATGCGATCGACCGGCTGACGCCGGAGCAATATCGCGTCACGCAGGAAAACGGCACCGAACGGGCCTTTACCGGCGAATACGACCATCATTTCGAACCGGGCATCTATGTCGATATCGTCTCGGGCGAGCCGCTGTTTGCCAGCGGCACGAAATACAACTCGGGCTGCGGTTGGCCTGCCTTTACCAAGCCGATCCAGCAGAATGTGACCGAACACCGCGATGTCAGCTTTGGCATGGTGCGGACCGAGGTTCGGTCCACCCATGGAGACAGCCATCTGGGCCATGTCTTCCCCGACGGCCCCCCCGAGGCGGGCGGCCTGCGCTATTGCATCAATTCGGCATCGCTGCGGTTCGTCCCGAAGGACCAGATGGAAGCCGAAGGCTATGGCGAATATCTGGATCAGGCCGAGGAGGCATAAGATGACCGAACGTGCAGTTCTTGCGGGTGGATGTTTCTGGGGGATGCAGGACCTAATCCGGCGTCTGCCCGGCGTGCATTCGACCCGCGTCGGTTACAGCGGCGGCGATGTGCCGAACGCGACCTATCGCAACCACGGCACCCATGCCGAGGCCATAGAGATCACCTTCGATCCCGAGATGATCAGCTATCGCCGGCTGCTGGAGTTCTTTTTCCAGATCCATGATCCCACGACGGCGAACCGGCAGGGTAATGATATCGGCGTCAGCTATCGCTCGGCGATCTATTATGTCGATGCCGATCAGAAGGCGGTGGCAATGGATACGATCGCCGATGTCGAGGCATCGGGCATCTGGCCCGGCAAGGTCGTGACCGAGGTCGAACCGGTCGGCGATTTCTGGGAAGCCGAGCCCGAGCATCAGGATTACCTTGAGCGGTTCCCGAACGGCTATACCTGCCACTTCCCGCGCCCCGACTGGGTCCTGCCCAAACGCGACGCCGCAGAATGACCAAGCCGTAAGAAAGGCGCCCGGAACGATGCTCCGGGCGCCTTTTGCGTCCCGCGACGGCCGGGGGCGCGTCGCCCCCCGGACCCCCCGAGGGTATTTGCGGCAACCAAGAAGCCTTCAGTGCGACGTGTCTTCCAGCGGTGGGCGGACGCGGAAGACCGCACAGTAGAGCGCCGGAACGAAGACCAGCGTCACCAGCGTCCCCGCAATGATCCCGCCCATCATGGCGAAGGCCATCGGACCCCAGAACACCTGCCGCGAGATCGGGATCAGCGCCAGCGATGCCGCCGCCGCCGTCAGCAGGATCGGGCGGGCGCGGCTGTCGGATGCCTCGAAGACGGCATCCCACCGGGTCTTGCCCTTGTGCAGCAGTTCTTGGATTTCATGCACCAGAATGATCGAGTTACGGATCAGGATGCCAATCAGCGCCAGGATCCCCAGGATGGCCACGAAGCCCATCGGTACGCGGAAGGGCACCAGCACCGCCACCACGCCGATCAGCCCCAAGGGCGCCGCCGCAAAGACGATCAGCGACAGGCGGAAGCTTTGCATCTGCGCCATCACCAGCACTGCCATGATCAGCAGCATCACCGGCACGACCGCCGCGATGGGTGCCTGGCTGTCGGCCGAGCTTTCGACCGTGCCGCCGATGACCACCTTGACGCCGGGGGGCAGCGTCGCTTGGTATTCGGCCACCTGATCGGTCAGCGCGGTCACCAAGGTGGCGGGCTGATCCTTGGTGGCGATGCCCGCCTTGACGGTCACCGTCGGCAGACCGTCGCGCTGCAGGATCAGCGGCTGCTCGGTCCCGTATTCCAGTGTGACAAGGGCCGCCAGCGGGATGGTGCGGCCATCGGCCAGGTTCATCTGCAGATTCCGGATGGAATCCAGCGACTGGCGGTCGTCGGCCTGACCGCGTGCGATCACGTTGACAAGGAAGATGTCGTCGCGCAGCTGCGTGACCTGAACTCCGTTGAAGATCGCCGAGAGCGCATCCGAGATGTCGCCATTGGTGACACCCAGCTGTCGGGCCTGATCCTGATCGACGTTCAGGCGGACCATGCGCGCCGGTTCATTCCAGTCCAGCGCGATGTCCTGCAGGCGCGGTTCGTTCGACAGCACCGTGGCAAGTCCACGTGCGGCATCACGGGCGGCGTCGGGGTCGGGGGCGCTGACGCGGTATTGCACCGGCTTGCCGACCGGCGGGCCGATTTCCAAGTTCTTGACATAAATGTTGACGCCCGCGAAATCGCTTTTGGCCAGTGCCACCAGGCGGGCCTTGACGCGGTCGCGTGCCTCCAGATCGGGGGTCTGGATGACGATCTGGCCCATATGCGGGCCCGCCGTCGGCACATCCATCGACAGCACGAAGCGCGGTGCCCCCTGCCCGACATAGGACGTCCAGAACAGCACGTCCTCATCCCCGGCCAGCGATCGTTCCAGCCGGTCCATGTCATCCCGGGTGCGGGCGATCGAGGCGTTCTGACGTTCGCTGACGTCGACCACCACCTCGGTCCGGTCCGAAGTCGGGAAGAACTGCTGTTCGACGAACTGCATTCCCCAGACCGAGGTGAAGAACATCGCCAGCGTCACACCGATGGTGATCCACTTGAAGCGCATCGCCTTGCGCAGGAAACCGTGGAAACCACGGCGCAGTCGGCCCGGTCCCTTATGGGCATGCGCCATCTTGGACGACAGGAACGTCACGCCCAGCAGGGGCGCGAACAGCACCGCCACGATCCATGAAATGGTCAGCGACACCGCGATCACCACGAACAGCGAGAAGGTGAATTCCCCCGCCGCCGAATTGTTCAAGCCGATCGGAATGAAGCCCGCCACCGTCACCAGCGTGCCGGTCAGCATCGGGAAGGCGATGGACGTCCAGGCATAGCTGGCCGCGTCGTTCAGCGATTCGCCGATTTCCAACCGCGAGATCATCGTCTCGATCGCGATCATCGCATCATCGACCAGCAGGCCAAGCGCGATGATCAGCGCCCCAAGCGAGATCCGCTGCAGGGTGATCCCATAGAGGTCCAACAGCACGAAGGATATCGCAAGGCACAGCGGGATGGTCAGCGTCACCACCAGCCCGGCGCGCATGCCGAGGCTGATGAAGCTGACGACCAGCACGATGCCCACGGCCTCGGCCAGGGCCTGAACGAAGTGGCCCACGGCCTCTTCGACGACATGGGGCTGGTCGGCGAATTTCGACATCTTGATACCGATGGGCAGATCGGCGGCGATCTGGTCCATCAGGGCGTCCAGCTCTTCGCCGAATTCAAGGATGTTGCCGCCCTTCTTCATGCCGATCTGCAGACCGATGGCCTGTTCCCCCTGAAAGCGGAACAGCGAATCCGGTGGGTCGGCATAGCCGCGCGTGATGGTCGCCACATCGGCCAGATTGAAGAAACGTTCGCCGACGCGCAGGTTGACAGCTTCGATGGCGCTGGCATCGTCGAACTGACCACCCACGCGGACCAGCACCCGTTCGGGGCCGGACTGGATGACACCCGAGGGCGCGATGGCATTCTGCTGGGCCAGCGTGTTAAGCACCTGCTGCTGGTTCAGCCCCAGTGCCGCAAGACGTGCCGCCGAGAATTCCAGAAAGACTTCCTCATCCTGCTCGCCCAGCAGCTCGGTCTTGCCTGCCAGTTCCAGCGAAGCGACCTGCTTGCGGATATCTTCCACCCGATCGCGCAATTCGCGCGGTGTGAACCCGTCGGACGTGAAGGCATAGATGTTGCCGAAGACGTCGCCGAAATTGTCGTTGAACTGGAAGCCCGCGAATTCCTGCGGGAATTCCCCGCGGATATCAGACATCATCTGGCGGACGCGCTTCCAGACCTCGGGGACTCCGGCAGCGCGGGTCGTGGGGTCCAGTTCGACATAGACGACCGCCTGCCCCGGCATCGTGACCGAACGGGTGAAGTCCAGCTCGTCCAGTTCCTCCAGCTTGGTCTCGATGCGGGTGGTGACCTGTTTCAACGTCTCGTCGGTGGTGGCGCCGGGAAGGGCCGCGCCGATGATCATCGTCTTGATGGTGAAATCGGGGTCTTCTTCGCGGCCAAGGGATTGATAGCTGATGAAGCCCGCGAACATCGACAGCAGCAGCAGGAACCAGACGAAGCTGCGGTGATGCAGGGCCCAGTCAGACAGATTGAAACGCTTCACGGGTTCAGCCTCCGGCCCACGGCCTGGTCTTGGGTCAGGGATTTCACGCCACGGATGACGATCTCGTCGCCCGCGGTCAGCCCCGATGTGATCGAGACGCGCCCTTGGAACGGCGTCGCGGCCTTGACCGCCACCTGTTCCACACGGGCCTGATCGCCATCACGGCGCACACGCCAGACAAAGCTTTCGTCATCGACGGTGATCACCGCCTCGGTCGGCAGGGACAGCGACGGGTCGTCCACGCTGCCGAAACGCGCGCGCACCAGCGACCCAAGGCGGAAGGTGGCATCGGGCGGCAGACGCAGATGCAGGCGGCGGGTGCGGGTCGCGCTGTCGGCCACCGGATCGATGCGGTCCAGCGTCGCGGGCACTTGGGTTTCGGGTTCGTTGCGGTGCCAGACAGTGAAGACGGCGTCGCTTTCCAGCCCGACCAGCGCCGATTCGGGCAGGTCGATCACAACCTCCTTTTCGTCCTCGGCCGACAGCTGCAGCACCTGCTGACCGGCGCTGACGACGGCGCCGGGTTCTTCATAGACGGCGCTGATGACCCCGGCGAAGGGCGCCGACATCAGGGCGAAACCTTCCGAATCCTGCGCCTGTACCAGTTCCGAACGCGCCTGTTCGGCTGCGGCCGCGGCCGCCGTTGCGGCCTGCTGGGCCTGTTCCAGCTGGGCGTCCGAGGCGACGTTGCGTTTGGCCAGCGCCGTGGTGCGGTCCAAGGTCGCTTCGGCGGTGCGCTGCTGAACCTCGGCGGCGTCCAGCGCGGCGCTGGCGGCACGGGTATTGGCGGCCAGATCGTCGGTGTCCAGGGCGGCCAGCTTCTGGTCCTTGGTGACGATCGTGCCCAATTCCACCGGACGTTCGATCATCCGGCCAAGCGTCTGGAAGCCAAGCGTCACCTGATCGCGCGATGCGATGATCCCGGGGATCCAGCGGGCATCATCGCCGCGGTCCTGCACGATGATGCTGACGACGGGCCGGGGCGGCCCTTCGGGTTCGGTCTCGGCATGGGCGCCACCGCCCAGCCACGATGGCAGGCCAAGCGCGGATGCAGGGCCGGACAGCAAGACCGCGATGCAGATGAATGCAAGGATGGCGTGGATGGCTTTCATTCGCGGTCCCCTTCCGGCGCGATCTGGGCGCCCATGACCTGACGGCCCGGATATAGCAGCTGCGATCCGGCACCGACGACACGCGCGCCATCCTGCAACCCGTCCGAGATGAAGACCGACTGATCGCCGAAATGGCTGACGGTGACCGGCGTCAGGGTGACGCGGTCGTCATCGCCGATGGTCCAGACGGCGGGCTGATCGCCGCTGCGCATCAGCGCGGTCCAAGGCACCTCGGTGCCGTGATCCAGCGCGACGTCCAGATATCCGCGCACCGATGCCCCCAAAAGCGAGGTTCCGGTCTGCGCCGACTGCAGGCGCGCGCGCACGGTGACGGTGCCGGTTTCGGGGTCTACCAGCGGGGAAACCTCGGTGACCTCGCCGGTCATGGTCGGACGCGCGATGTCCAGTGTTTCCAACCGGATCGAGGTGCCGATAATGTCGCGCAGGATCGGGTCGTCGGCGACCTGGAAGACCGCTTCCAGACCGGTCAGCGCCGCCAGATTGAAGACCGGCTGCGCGGCGGCGACGACCTGTCCGGGGGCTACGGATTTCATCGTCACCACGGCATTCTGCGGGGCGCGCAACACGGCATCCTCGACCGCCCGACGGGCCTGATCCACGGCCGAAATCGCGCGTTCCAGCACGCCTTCAGCCTGCGACAGGGCCTGTTCGGCCTGATCGGCGGCGGCCTTGGTTCCCACGCCACGCGACAGCAACGCTGCGGCACGTTCGCTGGCCTGCCGGGCCTGATCCTGACCGGCACGGGCCGACAGCAGCCCGGCCTCGGCGACGTTCAGCGCCTGATCCTGCTGGACCGAGGCCAACCGCGCCAGCGCCTGACCCGAGGTGACGCGATCGCCCTCCTCGACCAGGACCTCGGTGACGCGACCACCCTGGCGGAAGCCAAGCTGCAGCGCGTCGATGGCCTTGATTTCACCCGACAACTGCATGTCGGTGTTCAGCTTGGCGGTCTGCACGGTCTCGATCTGCACGCGGATGGCCTGATCGGGGTCATCCTGCGCCAGGACCGGGAAGGCCGTCAGCCAAGCCAGAAGGGCAGTTCCAAAGATCTGTTTCGACATGAGCGACCGATATGTTGCAATACCAGACGTTTCCTGCCTTTCGACGTCTTTGGGAACCCCCTTTCCTTCAGGTCACCGCGGCTTTTCGGTGAAATTCCGCACGGTCCCATGTGCCGTCGCGCAGGATTGCCGCCAGAATGTCCACCGCGCGGGCCACGTCGTCCAGATCGTTGTAGAGGGGCGCGAAGCCGAAACGCAGCACGTCGGGCGCGCGGAAGTCGCCGATGACCCCTTGCGCGATCAGCGCCTGCATCACCGCATAGGCCTGCGGATGGCGGAAACCAACCTGCGATCCGCGCTGATCGGGGTCGCGGGGGGAATGCAGGGTGACATCGGGGCAGTTCGCCTCAACGCCCGCGATGAAGGCTTGGCTCAGCTCGATGGACCGCGCCCGCAGATCGGCCATCTGCACGCCGTCCCAGACATCCAGCGCCGCCTCCAGCGCGGTCATGGCGATGACGGGGGGCGTGCCGACGCGCATCCGGTCGATGCCACCCGCAGGACGGTAATCCAGATCAAAGGCAAAGGGTGCGGCATGGCCCATCCAGCCCTGCAGGATCGGCTGCGCGGCCTTCGCATGGTCGGGGTGGATCCAGATGAAGGCCGGTGCGCCCGGTCCGCCGTTCAGGTATTTATAGGTGCAGCCGACCGCGAAATCGGCCCCCGCGCCCAGCAGATCGACATCGACGGCCCCTGCTGAATGCGCCAGATCCCAGACGGTCAGCGCCCCTGCGGCATGCGCCTTGGCGGTCAGCGCCTTCATGTCGTGGCGACGGCCGGTGCGGTAATCGACCTCGGTGATCATCAGGACGGCGACGTCCTGGGTGATCGCGGCTTCCACATCCTGCGGATCGACGACGCGCAATTCGGCATCGACGGCCCGCGCCAAACCTTGCGCGACATAGAGGTCCGAGGGGAAGTTGCCGCTGTCGGACAGGATCACCCGCCGGTCGGGACGCAGGGCACGGGCGGCGCTGACGGCCTGAAAGACCTTGATCGACAGCGTGTCGCCCATGACCACCTGCCCCGACCCTGCGCCGATCAGCCGGGCGATGCGGTCGCCCACCTTGCGCGGCTGGTCGAACCAACCCGCCTTGTTCCAACCGGTGATCAACATTTCCGACCATTCATCGGTCATCATCGCCGAGACCTTGGCGGCAGCCGCCTTCGGCATCGGCCCCAGCGAATTGCCGTCCAGATAGGTCACGCCCTGCGGCAGGTGGAATGCGGCGCGGGTCTTGGTGAAATCGGTCATGCTCGGGCTCCCTCTTGACGGCACGCTAGCAGGCGGGTCACCTGCCGGAAAGAGGGATGAAACCATGCTCTATCAAGTGGATGACTGGGATAATGCCTATGCCAATGGCGCGCATATCCCGGGCGCCGAAGCCTATTTCGCCAGCTGGCCACAAAGCGCCGCGGCCTTTCGCGAACGCCATCCGTCCCGTGATCTGGGGTTGGGGCAGCTGTTCATGCCGCAGGGCGCACCACGCGGGCTGATGGTCTTCATCCACGGCGGGTATTGGATGAACACCAACCCGTCGTTCTGGTCGCATCTGGCCGAAGGCGCGCTGCTGGCCGGATGGGCGGCGCTGCTGCCGGGCTATACGCTGGCACCGCAGGCGCGCATCGCGCAGATGACCGTTCAGGTGGCAAGGCAGATCGCCGAGGCAGCGGAACTGATCGATGGGCCCATTGCCCTTAGCGGCCATTCGGCAGGCGGACATCTGGCGGCGCGGATGATCTGCGATGACGGGACATTGCCGGCGCAGGTGCTGGCACGGGTGTCGGCCTGCGTTCCGATCTCGCCCCTGTCGGACCTGCGGCCACTGATGCGCACGGCGATGAACGCCACGCTGAACATCGATCTGCCCGAGGCTTTGGCCGAAAGCCCCGCCCTGCTCCAACCCGCCCAAGGCATTCCCGTCACCACGTGGGTCGGTGGGTCCGAACGTCCCGAGTTTCTGCGTCAGGCACGTCTGCTGGCGGATGTCTGGGCAGGACTTGGGGCCGCGACGGAATGCGTCACGGCCCCGGGTCGGCATCATTTCAACGTCGTCGAGGATTTGATGCGCCCCAATACGCCGTTGATGATGCGGCTTCTGGCTTACAGCGGCTCGCGATAGTCGAAGTCGTCGGGATGCGGGCCGGTGCGATGGTCGTTGTCCAGGCCGTCCAGCGCGGCCATGTCGTCGGCGGTCAGTTCAAAGTCCAGCACGGCAAAGTTCTGTGCCAGACGGTCGGGATGTTCCGATTTCGGAATGACCGACAAGCCGTGCTGGATGTGCCACCGTAGGATCACCTGCGCGGGGCTGCGGTCCAGCCGTTCCGCGATTTGGGTGACGGCGGGCGCTTCGAAGCTGTCGCCGCGGCCAAGGGGGGTCCAGCTCTGCGTGACGATGCCAAGGCGTTCGTTGACCTTGCGCATCTGCGTCTGCGCCAGCGAGGGATGCAGCTCGATCTGGTTCAGCGCCGGGGTGACGCCGGTTTCGTCGATCAGCCGCTGCAGGTGGTTTTCATGGAAGTTCGCCACCCCGATCGAGGTCACACGGCCTTCTTCGCGCAGGCGGATCAGCGCCTTCCACGTCTCGACATAGGCGTCCAGTTTGGGCAGCGGCCAATGGATCAGGAACAGGTCCAGCTTGTCCAGACCGGTGCGCTTCATCGTCTCGTCGAAGGTCCGCAGCGCCTGGTCATAGCCCTGCGCATCGTTCCACAGCTTCGACGTCACGAAGATCTGGTCGCGCGGCACGTCGGAGTTGCGGATGCCTTCGCCCATGCCGCGTTCGTTCTTGTAAGCGGCGGCACCGTCGATCAGGCGATAACCGGCGCTTAGCGCCTGTTGCACCACCTGCGGGGTCTTTGCATCATCGATCTGCCAGATGCCGGTGCCCAGCTGGGGCATCTTGTGGCCGTCATTCAGCGTCATCATCGGTTGGGTCATGGAAGACTCCTTTCGTTGCCGCAAACAACGCAGAGGATCGCGCTTGGGTCCAGCCCTGAAGTCACGATCTGTCGTCATGATGATTTTTGCCTCCGTCACCCGCCGCATGGAACCCGCACCGTCCGGCACTGTTTAGCGGTGCGGCGATCCGCGCAGCGAAAGGCATTCCATGGACCAGCAGGTCATTCCCTTCGATCTTGTCCGCATGTTCATCGGCGAACAGCCCCCGCTGTTCTATGCCGAGATTCTGTTCCGCACCGTCCTGATCTATGTCTACACCCTGGCGATGATCCGCTGGATCGGCGGGCGCGGTGTCGCGCAGCTGTCGATGGTGGAATTCCTGCTGGTGATCGCCCTTGGCTCGGCGGTGGGCGACGCGATGTTCTATCCCGAGGTGCCGCTGCTGGCCGCCATGGCCGTCATCACCACCATCGTCGTCATCAACAAGGTGCTGGACCGGCTGATCGTCAGGTCCGACCGCGCGAAGACCACGCTGGACGGGCGACCCGTGGCTCTGGTCCGCGACGGCCGCATCCTGCAGGATGCGATCGGCCACCGCGATCTGGGCATTTCCGAGATCAAGTCGATGCTGCGTCTTGCCGGGATCGAGAACCTTGGCGAACTACGCGCCGCCTATCTTGAGGCCGGGGGCGGTCTATCGGTCTTTCGCGCCCATCCGCCCCGCCCCGGCCTGTCGCTGGTCCCGCCCCGGCACCTGCTGAACCCGCCGCCCCGGATCGACAAGCCGCTTGCGATGGACGGTCAGACATGTTGTGGCATCTGCGGCGCGCCGACCGGTGCGCAGATCATCGCCACCCGGGACCGTTGCAGCCATTGCGACGGGCGGTCATGGCAGTCTCCGGAATGGCCCTCGGGCACCGAAGACCGCGATACGGGCGGCACCACGCCAAAGGAGTGACACATGAAGGTATTCACGCTGGTGGTCGAACTGGGACGCAAGACCGGCGACGGTTTGCCCAAGGGCGCGACCGGGGCAGGTCTTGTCTGCTTTGCTGCGGGAACCGACGAAGGCGAGGCGGTGCGTGAAACCGTGGCGATCCTGAAGCAGGCCGACATGGCACCGCTGGACGTCACTGGATACGGCACGCTGGAAGAACGTCTGGCCGAGGGCCATGAGATCGATCAGGACGAACGCGACCTGATGGACCGCGCGCTGCAGGAAAATTCCGTCATCATCGCGCAGATGACGCCCTATTTCGGGGACGAAGGGTTGCAGGACATGCCGCGCCACTAAGGCTGCGTTGCGGTGCCGCATCGCGCACCGCTTGCCCTACCCACGGACGTGACGTTCGGTTAGACTGTTCACAACAAGAACCCGAGCAGTCACGAACAGGCGATCATCCATGAGCATTTCCCGCATTTTCCTGTCCACCGCCCTGATCGGGGTTCTGGCGTCCTGCGCATCGCCGGTGTCGCGCATGCCCGCATCCGGCCCTTCGGCGGGCTATTCCTCGGTCACGCCGACCGCGATCCCCGCAGCCTCCGCCGCCGATGAGGCGGGCCTGCAGCGCTTCGTCCAGAGCTTCCGCCCCCGCGCGCTCTCCTCGGGCATCTCGCCTGCGACCTATGACCGCGCCATGCGGATCGCGCAGTACAATCCCGACGTGATCCGTCTGGACCGCAAGCAGTCCGAATTCTCGCGTCCGGTCTGGCTGTATCTGGACAGCGCCGTGTCCGATGTCCGCATCACCACGGGCCGCCAGAAGAACGCGCAGCTGTCCTCGACCCTGTCGCGGATCGAATCGCAATACGGCGTCCCCCGCGAGATCGTGTTGGCCGTCTGGGGCATGGAATCGAACTTCGGCGGCAACCGCGGCAAGATGCAGATCATCCCCTCGCTGACGACGCTGGCCTATGACGGCCGCCGCGGCGAGATGTTCCAGAACCAGCTGATCGCCGCGCTGAAAATCCTGCAGGCGGGCGACACCGACCCCGAACACATGCTGGGCAGCTGGGCGGGCGCCATGGGTCACACCCAGTTCATGCCGACGTCCTATCTGGAATATGCCGTCGATTTCACCGGCGATGGCCGTCGCGACATCTGGTCGGACGATCCGACGGACGCATTGGCATCTACTGCCGCCTATCTGGCCCGCAGCGGCTGGCAGCGCGGTCAGGCCTGGGGTGCCGAGGTGCAGCTGCCCTCGAACTTCAACATGGGTCTGATCGGCAAGGGCACGCGCCGTTCCGCAGGCGACTGGTCGTCGCAGGGCGTGCGTCGCATCGGCGGTGGCGGACTGCCGTCGGGCAACGGTTCCATCATCATGCCGGCAGGCGCGCGTGGTCCGGCGTTCTTCATCACCGACAATTTCCGGTCGATCCTGCGCTACAACAACTCGGACAATTATGCGCTTGGCGTGGCCTTCCTGGGCGAACGCATCGCCGGACGTTCGGGCATTCAGGGCAACTGGCCGCGCAGCGACCGCCCCCTGTCCACGGGCGAGCGTGAAGAGATCCAGGTCCTGCTGAAGCGCCGCGGTTTCTATGACGGCGAAATCGACGGTCTGTTCGGGTCGGGCACGATGGAGGCCGTGGCGGCCTTCCAGCGGTCCATCGGCACGACGCCGGACGGCTATCCGACCTCGATCCTACTTGGCCAGCTGCGCGGTTGAGTGTGACGGACAAGGACGGCCCCGCACCCGCGGGGCCGTTTTCCGACAGCGATCGCGCCGCAGTCTATCGCGCGATCCGCCTGCGCCGCGACGTGCGCAGCCAGTTCCTGCCCGACCCCATCGATCCCGACCTGCTGACGCGCCTGCTGCAGGCCGCCCATGACGCCCCATCCGTGGGGCTGTCGCAGCCGTGGAACTTCATCCTGCTGCGCAGCCGGGACGTGCGCCAGCGCATCCATGACGCGTTCCAGCGTGCCAACACCGAAGCCGCCGCGCGGTTTCCCGACCGCAAGGCGCTGTATTCATCTTTGAAACTGGAGGGCATCCTTCAGGCGCCGGTGAACCTCTGCATCACCTGCGACCGCAGCCGCGGCGGCGAACATGTGCTGGGCCGCACCCATGATCGGGCGACAGATCTCTATTCCACCGTCTGCGCAGTGCAGAACCTGTGGCTGGCGGCCCGTGCCGAAGGCGTGGGCGTCGGTTGGGTCAGCATCTTCCGCGAAAATGACCTGCGGTCGATCCTGCGCCTGCCCGACCATGTCGTGCCGGTGGCCTATCTGTGCATCGGCCATGTCGCGGAACTATATCAGCAACCCGAGTTGCAGGCGAAAGGCTGGGCCGAACGCCTGCCGCTGCAGGATCTGGTGCTGGAAGACAGCTGGGACGGCCCTCAGGCCAATTTGTCGCGGAAACTGGCCAGCACCTGCGCATAGACATCGCGCTTGAACGGCACGATGCTATCCAGCAGATCATCGGCGCGCATCCATTGCCACTTGTCGAACTCGGGGTGGTCGGTGGCGATGTTCACGTCGCCATCCTGACCCGTGAACCGCAGCAGCAGCCATTTCTGGCGCTGCCCGCAAAAGCGTCCCTTCCAGGCCTTGCCCAGCAGATGCGGCGGCAGGTCGTAATAGACCCAGTCGGGCGTTTCTCCCAGAACCTCGGCCTTGTCGGTCGAGACACCTGTCTCCTCGACCAGCTCTCTCAGGGCAGCCTGATGCGGGGTTTCGCCCGCATCGATGCCGCCTTGGGGCATCTGCCATGCACCGGGCGTGTCGATGCGCTGACCGGCAAAGATCAGCCCCGCATCGTTGATCAGCACGACCCCCGCACAGGGCCGATAGGGCAGGCCCATCGGCCCCATCCGTTCGGTCATGGGTTACCCCTTGTCCGCGTCGCCGCTGGCCGGTTCGGCATTGGCAGCGGGGGTTTCGGTGGCGGGCACGTCATCGGCGGTAAAGCTGACGGCGGCCAGACCCTTCAGGATGTTGACGGCATAGGCCAGCTGGTAATCCTCGTCGCGCAGGGCAGCGGTGGCTTCGACCTCGGCGGCCTCATCCTCGATCTGCTTGCGGTCGTCATCGCTGATGTCGTTGCCAAGCGCGCCACGCAGATCCGCCTCCGAGCGGCTGAAGCTGCTGTTGGTGCGCGATTCTTCCTCTTCCTCGGGTTTGGCGGGGGCGGGCTGGGCCACAAGGATGTCGGGCTGGATGCCAAGCGACTGGATCGACCGGCCCGAGGGCGTGTAGTAGCGCGCCGTCGTCAGACGGATCGCACTGTCCGAGGTGACGGGCATGACCGTCTGGACGCTGCCCTTGCCGAAGGATTTCTCACCCACGACGATCGCACGGCGGTGATCCTGCAGCGCACCCGCCACGATTTCCGACGCACTGGCCGAGCCGCCGTTGGTCAGCACGACCATCGGCTTGCCCTCGGCCAGATCGCCTTCCTCGGCGTTCCAGCGTTCGCTGTCTTCGGAGTTGCGGCCGCGGGTGCTGACGATTTCGCCCGCATCCAGGAAGGCGTCGCTGACGCTGATCGCCTGGTTCAGCAAACCGCCGGGGTTGTTGCGCAGGTCCAGCACAAAGCCCGTGACCTTGTCGATGCCGCCGGCTTCCTCGACGGCCTTGGCCAGCTCGGCCTTCAGCGTGTCATAGGTTTCATCGTTGAAGGTGGACACGCGCAGAACGACCGCGTGGCCCTCGACGCGCGACCGCACGACGGTCAGCTTGATCGTGTCGCGGGACATGGTCAGATCGAAGGGTTCGGATTCCCCTTCGCGCAGGATGGTGATGGTGATTTCCGACCCGACGGGGCCGCGCATCATTTCCACCGCATCATCAAGGTTCAGGCCCAGCAGCGATTCGCCGTTCACATGGGTGATGAAATCGCCCGATTGCACTCCGGCTTCGGCTGCGGGGGTGTCGTCGATGGGCGACACGACCTTGACCATGCCCTCTTCCTGACTGACCTCGATGCCAAGGCCGCCGAAGCTGCCGCGAGTCTGGGTCTGCATGTCGGAATAGGCATCGGCCGACAGGAAGCTGGAATGCGGATCAAGCGAGGTCAGCATGCCGTTGATGGCGGCCTCGACCAGTTCCTTGTCGTCGGGCGCCTCGACGTAATCGGCGCGGATGCGTTCGAAGATGTTGCCGAACAGCTCAAGCTGTTCATAGGTGGCGGTGTTGCGTCCGGCTTCCTGCGCCATAAGCGGTCCGGCGATCTGGGTCGTTGCCAGCGCCCCCGCAAGAACGCCCCCCAGTCCTGCGATCAGATAATGTCTCATGGCGGCCTTTCCTGCCTCAGTCCTGTTGCGGGTCAACGAATGGATTCAGCACGAACCAGTCGGCCGGGTCCAGCGTTTCATTGCCGCGGCGCAGTTCAAGATACAGCAACTCACTGCGTCCGGCCTGATCGCCGCGGGCGGCATCCGCGACGAATTGCGATCCGAATTCCTGTGCGGGCGCCTCGGCCCCGCCCATCAGACCTACGGGATCGCTGGCCTTCAGCACGTCGCCGACCTCTCCGAAGACCTGGCTAAGCCCCGCGAAGATCATAAGATAGCCGCGCGCCGGTTCCACGATCATCACATTGCCGTAATCTAGGAAGGGACCGCGATAGCGAATTGTCGCAGGCCAGGGCGTCTGCACCAGCGCGGCGGGGGCGGTGGCGATGATCCAGCCCGGACGCTTGACGCCCGCGGCGTCGGGTTCGTCATAAGGCCGCAGCACCGATCCCACGACCGGCAGGCGCAGACTGCCCTGCGCGCTTTCGAAATCGTCCATGGGCGCACCCACGTCCTTTTCCATCTTGGCGATGCCGGTGGCGAAATCATCCAGCGTCTGCGCAGCCTGACGCAGGGCGCTCAGTTCTTCGGGGTCTTCGGCAAAACGCACCGGCATCGAACTGCGGTCGGTGACGGCGCTGGACAGAAGGCGCCGTGCCTCCTGGACCGAGGCAAGGCCCGACCCCAGCATCCCCGCCGCATTGGCCTGCAATTCGCGGACCGTGGCGATTTCATCCAGATCGCCCTGCAGCGCTTCGGCCTCGGCGCGCAGGCCGGGGGTGACGCCCGACAGCAACATCGCGGATCGCGCATTGGCCAGCGCGCCCGCCGGATGCAGCAGCATTGTACTTTCGGGGCTTTGCTGCAGCGCGGTCATGGCCCCCAGCACCTGCCCCAGCTGATCGCGCTGCGCATCGAAGCGGGTACGCAGTTCCGCCTCGCGCGCGCTGGCTTGGCGCAGCCCGTCGCGCAGAGCAGCAAGACCGGTTTCATAGCCGCGGATCACCTCGGTCAGGGCGACGACCTGATCATCGGCGGTCACGGCATCGGCCAGTTCCCCAATGGATGCGCGCAGCATGGCCGCGGCGCTTTCCGCGTCACGCACCGCCTGATTGGCGGGGTTGATGCCATCCTGCGCATGGGCGGGCGACATCAGCGCAAACCCGACAAGGGCTGCAGCAACAAGGGCGCGAGGCGTCATGTGGTGATCAGACTTTCGCCGGTCATCTCTGCCGGAAGGGGCAACCCCATCAGGTCCAGCACCGTCGGCGCCAGATCGGCCAGACGGCCCGCGCGAACGGATGCATCCGCCGGACCGCCATAGACGATGACCGGCACGGGGTTCAGCGTATGTGCGGTATGGGCATTGCCGGTATCGGGGTCGATCATCTGTTCGCAATTGCCATGATCGGCGCAGATGACGGCGGCCCCGCCGACCTTGTCCAAAGCCTCCAGCATGCGGCCCAGACCCTGATCCACGGCCTCGCAGGCGCGGGCGGCGGCCTCCAGGCTGCCGGTATGGCCGACCATGTCGGGGTTGGCGAAATTAACGACGATCAGGTCATAGCCCGCGCCGATCACCTCGACCAATTTGTCCGCCACTTCGACCGAGGCCATCTCGGGCGCCATGTCATAGGTCGCGACCTTGGGGCTTTGCGGCATGTGGCGGTCTTCGCCCTCTTCGGGGGTTTCCTTGCCACCATTCAGGAAGAAGGTGACATGGGGGTATTTCTCGGTTTCGGCCAGCCGGAACTGGCGCAGCCCCTTGCTGGCCACCCAAGCACCAAGAGTGTTGACCACCTGCGTCTTGGGATAGGCGGTCTGCATGAAATCATTGTGGCGGCTGCTGTAATCGACCATGCCCAGCACGCCTGCCCATTCTGGACGGTCGCTGGCATCGAAGGCGTCGAAATCGGGATCGGCCAGTGCCGACAGGATTTCCCGTGCACGGTCGGCACGGAAGTTCAGGCAGAACAGCCCGTCCCCATCCTGCGCGCCGTTATAGCCGTCGATGACGAAGGGCGGGATGAATTCATCGGTCTTGCCGTCCTGATAGGCGGCGACGACGGCATCCTCGGCGGTGGCGGCATCCGTGCCCCGTCCCGCGACCATCGCGCCGAACGCCTGTTCGACACGGTCCCAACGGTTGTCACGGTCCATGGCGAAATAACGCCCGACAACCGTGCCGATCCGCGCGCCCTTGGGCATCGCGCCTTGCAATTCGGTCAGATAGCCATGGGCCGAGCTGGGTGCCACGTCGCGGCCATCGGTGATCGCATGGATGACGACCGGCACGCCGGCATCGCTGACGATCTTCACCGCGGCCAGCATATGCTGCAGATGACCATGCACGCCACCGTCGGACACGACGCCCATGATATGCGCCGTCCCGCCCGAGGCCTTCATGCGGTCGATGAAGTCCAGCAGCGCATCGTTCTTGCCAAAGCTGCCTTCCTCGATCGCAAGATCAATCTGACCCAGATCCATCGCTACCACGCGACCGGCACCGATATTGGTGTGACCGACCTCGGAATTGCCCATCTGGCCGCGGGGCAGGCCCACATCGGGACCATAGGTCACCAGCGTCGCATTGGGACAGTCGCGCATCAGGCGGTCGAAGTTCGGCGTCGCGGCCTGGTCGGGTGCGCTCTGATCGGGGCGGTCGGACAGGCCCCAACCATCCAGAATGCACAGGATCACGGGTTTGGTCATGATTGCCTCGCGGTTTTCTTCCTCTTACGCCTGCGGATGCCCGACGGCAACCAAGCGTGCAGGCGCGCAGCGATGCATTGCCTGCAAGACGCACCTTCAGGCGCGATGATAGGGCGAGCCCGACAGGATGGTGGCTGCACGATACAGTTGTTCGGCCAGCATGACGCGCACCAGCATATGCGGCCAGACCATGCGCCCGAAGCTGATCGACCAATCGGCGCGGGCGCGCATGTCCGGGTCCAGCCCGTCCGCGCCGCCGATGACAAAGCAGACATCGCGTGCTTCATCGCGCCACCCGCCAAGGCGGGCCGCGAAATCGGGCGACAGGGGCTGGTCGCCGCGTTCGTCCATCATGACCAACGCGGCACCTGATGGCAGTGCGCGGGTCAGCAGGTCAGCCTCGGCCTTCATGCCAAGACCGCGTTTATCCTCGACCTCAATGACGGAAACGGCCGGCAGCCCAAGGCTGCGGCCCGTCTTTGCAAAGCGGTCGAGGTAATCGGCGATCAACGCCGCCTCGGGGCCCTTGCGAAGCCGCCCGACGGCGGCGATGTCGATCCGCATGGCCGCGCCTTACGGCTGAAGGTGATCGTCGCGCACGCGGGACAAGGCGTCCGCAGGCATCCACATCTTCTCCAGCTGATAGAAGTCGCGGACCTCGGGGCGGAAGACATGGACGATCACGTCGTCGGTGTCGATCAGCACCCAATCGCCGGCTTCCTTGCCTTCAATGCGGGGGCTACGGCCCGTGGCATGCTTGACCCGGTCGGCCAGCTTTTCCGCGATGGCGCCCACCTGACGGGAACTGCGTCCCGAAGCGATCACCATGTGATCGGCCATGGCAGAGCGGCCCCGCAGATCGATGCTGACGACCTCTTCGGCCTTGTCATCATCCAGCGAAGTCATAACAAGCGAAAGAACCTGGTCGCTGGTCAGCGAGCCTTTCGCAGCGGTCGTGGCCGGCCCCTGGGCCGACGGGACGTCTTGTGACAGGGTTATATCCTCCGGTCAGCGCGCCGATGACCCCCGGCGCAGGGGTCCCTTTAACATAGCATCTTTTCGCCCCATCTCAATCGCTGGCTGGCTTTTCCTTTCGGCAATCTTCACGACAGGCCGTCCAGCCCCCGCGCAGGCCTTGATACTGCACCGCCGATTGCCTAATCTTGCGGGATGATGCGTTTCTTCGACATTCATGATCGCGCGCGACTGCCGCAGCAATTCTATGGCGAAACGCTCTGCGTGACCGCGCGGGGCTGATCGGCTTGCGGGGTTTTCCCGCCGCTTGTCCATGCCCGCACCCTGCATCACAGCCGAAAGACCTCAGCCATGACAATTCCCGCAGCCGCCGCGCCGCGCACGCTTTATGACAAGATCTGGGACGCCCATGTCGTCGAACGCCAGGACGACGGCACCTGCCTTCTGTATATCGACCGCCACCTGGTCCATGAAGTGACCAGCCCACAGGCCTTCGAAGGTCTGCGCATGACCGGCCGCAAGGTCCGCGCCCCCGAACGCACCATCGCGGTGCCCGATCACAACGTGCCGACGACGCTGGACCGCCAGACCGGGATCGAGAACCCCGAGTCCCGCATCCAGGTCGATGCGCTGGACAAGAACGCCCGCGAATTCGGCGTGAACTATTACCCCGTGAACGACATCCGCCAGGGGATCGTGCATATCGTCGGCCCCGAACAGGGCTGGACCCTGCCCGGCATGACCGTCGTCTGCGGCGACAGCCACACGGCCACCCACGGCGCCTTCGGCGCGCTGGCCCATGGCATCGGCACCTCCGAGGTCGAACATGTACTGGCCACCCAGACCTTGATCCAAGGCAAGTCCCGGAACATGAAGGTGGAAATCACCGGCCGCATCGCGCCCGGCGTCACCGCCAAGGACATCGTCCTGCGCATCATCGCCGAAACCGGCACGGCGGGCGGCACCGGCCATGTCATCGAATATTGCGGCGAGGCGATCCGCAACCTGTCGATGGAAGGCCGCATGACCATCTGCAACATGGCCATCGAAGGCGGCGCCCGCGCAGGCCTGATCGCGCCGGATGAGACCACCTTCAACTATGTCAAGGGTCGGGCGCATGCCCCGAAGGGCGCGCAATGGGATGCCGCCGTCGCCTGGTGGAAGACGCTTTTCTCCGACGAAGGCGCGCATTTCGACAAGGTGCTGACCATCCGCGGCGAGGACATCGCCCCCACCGTCACCTGGGGCACATCCCCCGAGGACGCCCTGCCCATCACCGCCAATGTCCCCGCCCCCGAGAGCTTTACGGGCGGCAAGGTCGATGCGGCACGCCGCAGCCTTGATTACATGGCGCTGACGGCAGGTACGCCCCTGACCGACATCACCATCGACGCGGTCTTCATCGGCAGCTGCACCAACGGCCGGATCGAGGATCTGCGCGCCGCAGCCGAGGTTCTGCAGGGCCGCAAGCTGGCCAATGGCGTACGCGGCATGGTCGTCCCCGGATCGGGCCTTGTTCGCGCCCAAGCCGAGGAAGAGGGTCTGGACGTCATCTTCATGAACGCCGGTTTCGAATGGCGTCTTGCGGGTTGTTCCATGTGTCTGGGCATGAACCCCGACCAGCTGGCACCGGGCGAACGCTGCGCGGCCACCAGCAACCGCAATTTCGAAGGTCGTCAGGGCTACAAGGGGCGCACGCACCTGATGTCGCCCGCCATGGCCGCCGCCGCCGGTGTCTGCGGACATCTTGTCGACATCCGCGAATTCGCCAAAGAACTGGCATAAGGACGCCCATCATGGATAAGTTCACCACCCTGACGGGCATCGCGGCCCCCATGCCGCTGGTCAACATCGACACGGACATGATCATCCCCAAGCAGTTCCTGAAGACCATCAAGCGGTCGGGCCTTGGGGTGAACCTCTTCGACGAGATGCGCTATGACCGCGACGGAAACGAGATCCCCGATTTCGTCCTGAACCAGCCCGCCTATCGCGACGCGGAAATCCTGATCGCGGGCGATAACTTCGGCTGCGGTTCGTCGCGCGAACATGCGCCTTGGGCATTGCTGGATTTCGGCATTCGCTGCGTCATCTCGACCAGCTTTGCCGACATCTTCTTCAACAACTGCTTCAAGAACGGCATCCTGCCCGTCGCGCTTCCGCAATCCGCCGTCAACGCCCTGACCGAGGATGCCGCCAATGGCGCCAATGCCCGCGTCACCGTCGATCTGGAAAGCCAGACCGTCACCAGCCCCGATGGCACCGTCTATCCTTTCGAGGTGGACGCCTTCCGCAAGCATTGCCTGCTGAACGGTTTGGATGACATCGGGCTGACGATGGAAAAGGCCGCGTCCATCGATACCTTCGAAGACCAGATGGCGCAGGCGCGCCCTTGGATCTGAAGCTGGCCGCAGCGTTCTGCCTGCTGGGTCTGTCCGCGCAGGCAGAGGCGCTGCGACTTGCCACATGGGACCCGGGCCTTTCGCGAAAGGGTCCGGGTCTTTTGCTGCGCGACATCGGCAAGGGCGATCCGCAGGTGCTGGCCGCGGCACAAGTGATCGCCGCCACCGCCCCGGACGTGATCCTGCTGACCGGCTTTGACTGGGACCTTGAGGGACGCGCCTTGACTGCCTTTCAGGGGGTCCTGGCCGATCAGGGTCATGCCATGCCCCACAGCTTTGCCCCGCAGGGCAATCGCGGCCTGCAGGTCGGTCTGGATCTGGACGGCAACGGGCGCTTGGGCGAAGCCCGCGACGCGCAGGGCTATGGCGATTTCACCGGCAGCGCGGGGCTGGCGATCCTGTCGCGTCAGCCCATCGGTGCGGTGACGGATTACACGCCGACCCTGTGGCGCGACATGGCGGGCAACAGCATGCCCGACAGCGATCATGCGAATGTGCAGCGCCTGTCCTCATCCTCGCATTGGGATGTGCAGGTCGGTCCGCTGCATCTGCTGGCGATGGCCGCAACGCCCCCCGCCTTCGAGCCGCGCAACATCGCCCGCAACCATGATGAGGCGATCTTCTGGCTGGCCCACCTGCCCGACGCACCCTTCGCCATCATCGGCAATCTGAACGTCGATCCGCAGGATGGCGATGGCGATCCGTCCTCCCTGCGCGCGTTGCTGAAGGTCACGCAGGACAGCCAGCCGCGCGGGGCATGGCAGCCGCCTCAGGACGGGCCGAATGCGGGGCAAAAGGGCGACCCTGCGTTCGACACGGCGGAATACTCCCGCCCGCCCGGCAATCTGCGGCTGGATTACATCTTGCCCGCGCAGGGGCTGACCGTCACCGGATCGGGCGTCCTCTGGCCCGCCCCGGGCGATCCGCTGGCCGAGGCGGTCGCCACCGCCTCGCACCGGCGTCTTGTGTGGCTGGACCTAAACCTGGAATGAGGAGATGGCGCCCCAGGCCTTGTCCAGATCCGCCGCCGTCACGCAATAGGGCGGCATGACATAGACCGTATTTCCCAAGGGCCGCAGCAGCACGCCCCGTTCGATGGAATGGGCACGCAGACGCGGACCGACCTCGGACAGATAGCCGCCTTCGGGGACCTTCAGATCGATCGCCGCGATGGTGCCGCATTGACGCGGGTTTTCAAACCGCGCATCCTGTGCCAGCGCTGCCAGTCGTTCACCCTGCATGGCCACCAGCCCGTCCAGCCGGTCCTGCATCGGACTGCCCTGCCACAGACGGACCTGTGCCAGCGCCGCCGCACAGGCAATCGGGTTCGCCGTATAGCTGGAGGAGTGATAGAATGTCCGCCGCCGATCCGTCGAATGATGCGCCTGAAAGACCCGCGCGGATGCCAAGGTCACGGCCAAGGGGATCACGCCCCCCGTCAGCCCCTTCGAGGTGCACATGATGTCGGGGCTGATGCCTGCATGGTCGCAGGCCCACAGCCGACCCGTCCGACCCCAGCCGGTCATCACCTCGTCCACGATCATCAGCACGTCGTGGCGGTCGCAGATCGCCCGCAGCCCCGCCAGAACGTCGGCGGAATAAACGCGCATGCCGCCTGCGCCTAGGATCAGCGGTTCGATGATCAGGGCGGCCATCTTGCCGGTCGCGGCCAGTGTCTCAAAGGCGTCCAGCGTGTTCGACCCGTTACCGGTCGGGAAAGCCAGGCGGTCAACGCCGAACATCAGCGGGTCGTAGGCGGCGTTGAAGACGCCACGCTCGCCCACGCTCATCGTGCCGATGGTGTCACCGTGATAGCTGTCCTCGATGACCGCAATCCGGTTGCGACCGTCACCCTCGTGCTTCCAATAGCCAAGCGCCATCTTCAGCGCGACCTCGACCGCGGTCGATCCGCTGTCGCTGTAGAAGACATGGTCCAGCCCTGCAGGCGCCATCTTGACCAGCGCAGAGGCCAGATCCTCGGCCGGTTGATGGGTCAGACCGGCGAAGATCACCTGATCCAGATGCCCAGCAGTCTCGCGAATGGCCTGCACGATTTCGGGCTGGTTGTGGCCATGCGTGACCACCCACCAGCTGCTGACGGCATCCAGCAACGGCCCGCGGTCGGTTTGCAGATAGGCGCCTTCGCTGCTGATCGCGCGGACGGGATCGGGTTCGGTCGCGTGTTGGAAGAACGGGTGCCAGACGGCGCTTGTCATGCAAAATCCTTCGGGTCGAAATTGGCGGTCATGGCGGCGGACAGGCTGTCGCGGTCCAGGGTCGGCAGCATGGGCAGGCGGCCCAGGACCTTGACCCGACCGATCTGGCCGATGGTCGCCATGTTGTCGGGATTATCCTCGCCCATGAAGGCCACGCCCAGCACCGGCACCTTGCGCGCACGCAGGCTTTCCAGCGCCGAGAGGCTGTGGCTGATGGTCCCCAGCCCGGTCGAGGCGACCAGCACCACCGGCAGCTGCCATTGCGCGAACAGATCCGCAAACAGCATCCGGCGGGTGATCGGCACCAGCGCGCCCCCGGCCCCTTCGATCACCAGATCGGCAGCATCGGGCGGGGTCAAGCGGGCGGCGTCGATATCCACGCCGTCCAGTTCCGCCGCGCGATGGGGGGACAGGGGCTGGGACAGCATATAGGCCTCGGGGTGGGTGCGGGCGCCGGAGAGGCGTGCCACCTCGGCGCGGTCGCTTTCGGGGCTGGGGTCCGCCTCGACACGCGGATCGGGGTTGGGCACATTGCCCGCCAGCCCCGATTGCAGGGGCTTCCAGTAATCCGCCCCGATCAGCCCGCAAAGGCCTGCGGAAAACACCGTCTTGCCGACATCGGTGCCGGTGCTGGTGATCACGATTCTGGCCATAGTTCCTCAAGCGTTTCGGCCAGCGCGATGACATCATCGGGGCTGGCATTCAAATTCAGCGACACCCGCAGACGCGATGTGCCCTCGGGCACCGTCGGGGGGCGGATGCCGCGCACGTCGAAGCCGCGGGCCTGCAGGGCCGCCGCCAATTCCATCGTCGGCGCATTCGGCCCCACGATCAGCGGCACGATCTGGCTGCCGCTGAGGGGCACCTGCGGCAAACGCTGCGCCATCTGCGCGCCGAAGGACCTGATATGGGTCTGCAGGGCTTCCTGCCGCCAAGGCTCGTCGCGCAATATGGCCAGCGCCTCGGTTCCGACGGCGGCCATCAGGGGCGATGGCGCGGTCGCGAAGATAAATGGCCGACAGCGGTTGATCAGGAAATCGATCAGTACCCGCGACCCGCAGATCAGCGCGCCCGAGCCACCCAACGCCTTGCCGAGCGTATGCAGCGTCACGACATTGTCGCGGCCCTCCAGATGATGCGCCAATCCGCGCCCTTGGGGACCGTAAACGCCGGTGGCATGCGCCTCGTCGACCATCAGGAAGCCGTGGCGGTCGGCCAGCGCCATCAGGTCGTCCAAGGGCGCGACATCGCCGTCCATGCTGTAAAGGCTCTCGACCGTGATCCAGACAGAGCCGGTATTTCCCGCCGCCCGCCAGTCGTCGATCACATCCGAGGCATGCCCGACGTCGCCGTGGCGGAACTGCGCCACCTGCGCCCGCCCGGCCCGCGCGCCTTCATGGGTGCTGGCATGGGACAGCGCATCCATTAGCAGCAGGTCACCGCGCTGCGGCAGGGTCGTCAGGACGGCAAAATTCGCGACATAACCACCGCCGAACCCCAAGGCGGCCTCGGCCCCGAAGAACCGCGCGGCGGCGTCTTCGAAGTCCTGCTGCGGGTCGGTATTGCCGCGCAACAGACGCGATCCCGCAGCGCCCACCGGCACGCCGCGATCCAAAGCATCGCGCGCAGCCCGGACCAAACGGTCCGACTGCGCCAGGCCGATGTAGTCGTTCGATGAAAAATCGATACCGCGCCGCGGGGACAGTCCCCGCAAACGCGCATCCGCGGCAAGACCTTCAAGGTCGCGCCGATAGCCTGCCAATCGGTCCAAAGCGCCCTGCCCCATCATGCATCTGTGGTCGTTCCGGCGGCCCCCGGTCCTATCGCAGGATCGGGATTGCGGGGTCGCGCGGTGCGGCGGCTTCCACCGGTTCGGGCGCATGTTCATGCGCGCGCATCGGCTCCAGCCCCAGCTTGGCGAACAGGACCATATCGGCCTCTTCCTCGGGGTTGTCCTTGGTCAGAAGCGTGTCGCCCACGAAGATCGAGTTCGCACCCGCAAAGAAGCACATCGCCTGCATCTCATCCGACATTGCGGTGCGGCCAGCCGACAGGCGGACATGGCTGGTCGGCATCATGATGCGGGCGGTGGCGATGGTGCGCACGAAGTCGATGGGATCGACGGGCGCCGCATCCTCCATCGGGGTGCCTGCGACGGGGATCAGCATGTTGATCGGCACGCTGTCGGGCGCTTCTTCCAGATTGGCCAGCGTCACCAGCATGTTGACGCGGTCCTGCTGACCCTCGCCCAGACCCAGAATCCCGCCCGAGCAAACCTTCATGCCGCTGGCGCGGACATTGGCCAATGTCTCCATCCGGTCGGCAAAGGTGCGCGTCGTGATGACGTTGCCGTAATAGGCTTCCGAGGTGTCGATATTGTGGTTGTAGTAATCCAGACCCGCCTCAGCCAACTGGCTGGACTGATCGGCGTCCAGCATGCCAAGCGTCATGCAGGTTTCCATGCCAAGCGCCTTGACGCCTTCGATCATGGCGACGATCTGCGGCATATCGCGCTGTTTGGGACTGCGCCAGGCGGCCCCCATGCAGTAACGCGTGGCACCGGCGTCGCGGGCGCGGCGGGCTTCGGCCAACACGCGCTCGACTTCAAGCAGCTTGGATGCGGACAGGCCCGACGAATGACGCGCCGACTGGCTGCAATAGGAACAATCCTCGGGGCAGCCACCGGTCTTGATCGACAGAAGGCGGCTCATCTGGACCCGGTTCGGATCGAAGTGCTTGCGATGGACGGTCTGGGCTTCGAACAGCAGATCCATCAACGGCTGCTCAAAGACCCTGCGGGCCTCCTCGGCGGTCCAGATCTTGCGGCGGTTTTCGGTGTTCGGATCACTGTGCAGCATGGCAGTCCCCTTGGCGTGCTTGCTGTTGCCTAGCATTCCACGCGGGGGCTGTCCAATGGCTGCCTCAAAACCGTTCCCGATCCCGCCATTGCCTTTCCTTATGCCCCAGCGCCAGCAGCGCCTCGGCGCGGCCGAATTCGGTCGCCGCAACCTTGCGCGCGGCTTCGAATTTAGGCTGCAATTGCTGCATTTCGCGGTCGGCGTGGCGCAATTCACGCGCCGCACGTCCGGCCTGCGCATTGGCAGCGCGTGCCTCGGGAATGGTCAGAGGCGCCACGCTGGCATAGCTTTGTGCCAGCGAATTGCGCAGCGTTTCGACATGCTGATGGGCAGCGGTCATATGCGACGCAAAGGCCGCAAAGGACTTCAGCTGCCGTTCGGCGCGGATGCGGGCCAAGGCCTCCAGCTGTGCAAGTTGTTTGATCCTGTCTACCATCCTGCCCTCGCTTTCATGCGCATCTTTTCGGCAAATCGGATCGCGGCGGCGACGGCTGCGAAGTGATCGTGACCGATTTCATGCCCGATCTTGACCTGCGCGTGGATCGCCCGCGCGCAAGGCGGATCGGACCAGATCGGCACGTTGCTTTCGCGGGCCTTGGCGCGGATGCGGGCGGCAACCTCGTCGGTGCCCTTGGCCACGCAGACCGGCGCGCGGCCTGATCCGCGCTTCCACTGCAAGGCGACGGCGTAATGGGTGGGGTTCACGATGACCACATCGGCCTTGCCGACATCCGTCAGCATCTGCTGCATCGCGATATCGACGGCGCGCTGGCGGCGGGCGGCTTTAAGATGCGGGTCGCCTTCGGATTCCTTGTGTTCATCATGCATTTCCTTGCGGCTCATGCGGTTCTTGCGGCGATGGTCGAACCATTTCCACAAGATGTCCGGCACCGTGAACAGGATCGACACCAGCAGTGCCAGCAAAAGCACCTGCCCCATGATGGTCCCAAGTGCGCTGGTCCATTGCGCCCCCGACATCGCCATGCCCGCGATCCGGTCCAGCAGGCTGGCGAACAGGAACCAGCCCCCCGCGCAGACCAGCCCCGCCTTGCCAAGCGAGATACCGAAGGTGACCATCCCGCTTGCCCCGAATTTCTGGCCGGCGTTTTTCATCGGGTTAATGCGCTTGATGTCCAGAGCAAGCTTTTCGGGCGAAAAGATCAGCCCGCGCGTGGCGATCAGCCCCAGCAGGATCGCGGCGACCAGCAGCGCCGCCAGACCGACCGCCGTCATTCCCGCATAGGCCGCCATGTCGCGCGCGGTGGCCGTGACTTCATCAGACCACCCTTCCGAGCCCAAGGCACGCGATGCCATGGCCAGCCACTGCCGCACCGCAAAACCAGCGGCCATCGAGAAGGCAAGAAATGCGCCCAGATACATGGTCGCGGCGTTCAGCTCGGTCGATCGCGGGATATCACCCTTTTGGCGGGCCTGGGTCAGCTTCTGTTCGCTGGCCTCGAATTGCTTGTCATCGCTGTCCTCGCTCATGGTGCAACCGGCAACATGAAGGACAGAACGGCATCGGCCCAAAGCGCGATCAGCATGGGCGACAGCACGGCCAGCCCCATCAGCGCCAGAAAGATCGCGGCGGGCGCACCGATGAAGACAACGGGCAAAGCCGGCATCACCCGGTTGATCACGCCGGTCAGCGCCTGAAACAGGAAGCCGCCAAGGGTAAAGGGCGCAGCCAGCATCATCGCCAGAAGGAAGCTGTCGGCCACGACGGTGACGATCCCCGTGGCCAAGACGGCGGGATCGGGCCATTGGGCGGGGGGCCAAGCACGCAGGCTGTCGGCGATAAGGTCGATCAGCATGGCGGGCAGGCCGAGCGCCATCAGGATGGCGATGCCCGCAAGGTGGAAGAGGTTGCCGATGGGATGGGGCGCGGCCTCGTTCTGGATGCCCATGATCTGGGACAGGGATGCGGTGGCCGCGATGGCGGTGGTGGCGATGTCGATGGCCAGCGCCATTAGGCGCAGCATGGTGCCGGTGGCGAAGCCCAGCAGAACCTCGGGCGCGATCTCGCCGATCAGCGCCACGGGCCGCTCGGGTATGGTCGAGGGCGGAACCAGACCGCCCAGCAGGGGCGTGATGGCCAGCGCGATGGCGACCTTGACGCGCGGCTGGATGACACGCTCACCCAAGCCCGGCAGGATCAGCACGCAGGCCTGGACGCGGGCATAGACCAGCACAAGCGACCAGTCCAAACCCGGAAAGATGGCCTGCAGCTGCTGCCACATCACGCGGCCTCGATCGTGCCAAGCAGCCGCAGTTCGGCGGCGGGGTTGACCTCTTCCAGACCCAGCACGGGAACAGACATGCCGTTCGCGCCCAGAACCGCGCGGATCATCCGGCGGCGGTGATCGGGGGCGACAATAACGGTGCGCGCCACGGGTTCGGCCAGCGACACCGCCTTGCGGGCGGCTTCCAGCAGGCGCTTGGACATATCGGGCGTCATGGCCCCGCCGCCTGCCCGCCCCGTTTCGGCATCGGCGCGGACGAACTCGGCCTCCCACGCGGGGTGCAGCTGCAGGGCGGCGATGCGTCCGGCCTCGTCGGAATATTGCTGGGTGATCTGACCGCGCAAACGCTTGCGGACCAGTTCATAGATTACTTCAGGCGAATCCACATGGCGGAATTCGCAGATGGCATCGACGATAAGCGGCAGATTGCGGATCGAGATGCGTTCCTCCAACAGTGCGCGTAGAATTGCCAGAAGGGTTTCGGGCGTGACCTTTTCGGGGATCATGCTGTCGAAATACTTGCGGTTCCGCTCGGCCCGGGTGGTGTCGGACAGGGTCTTCAGTTCCTCGATCTGGCGCTGCATGGCACCAAGGGTCAACAGCGCCGGCAGGTTCGATTTCACGACCTCCATCAGGTGGGTGGACAGAACCTCCATCGGGGTGACGACGGTGGCACCCATGACGGAAGCGTCGTCCTGATCTTCGGTGGCGATCCACCGCGCGGGGCTTGAGTAGACCGGTTCGCGGACGCTGGTGCCCCGCAGGTCGGCCAGCACCGCATCCGGCCCAAGCGCCAGCACCTGCGAAGGATGCAATGTGCCCCGCCCGCGCACCACGCCCTGAATGCGGATCTGGTAATCGCTTGGCGGCAGGTCGTCAGTATCGGTGATGCGCACATCGGGCAGCACCATGCCGAAGCTGCGGGCGATATGGATGCGCAGGTTGCTGATGCGACTGCCCAGACCGCGTGCCTGATCCAGCGCGACAAGGATCAGGTCGGACCCGATCTCGACACTGACATCATCGGTGTCCAGCACGTCGCCGATGCGGGCGGCGGGGGCGGCTTCGGTCGTGGGCGCATCCGCAATTTCAACCGGCTTTTCGGGACGGTGGGCGATACGCCATGCCATTGCGGCCAGCGCCAGCGCGATGCCCAGAAACAGCATCTGCGGCATGCCCGGCACGAAGGAGATCACCACCATCGCGGCGGCGACCATGGCAGCGGGTTGCCAGCTGCGCATGAATTCGGATGACAACAGGTTCGCGGTCGTTTCCGTCGCCCCGCCCCGCGACAGCAGCAGCGCCGCCGCCATCGAGGTGATCAGCGCCGGGATCTGTGTGACCAGCCCGTCGCCAATGGTCAGGTGGGAATAGGTCGAGGCGGCTTCGGACAGCGGCATGCCATGAACGACGATGCCGACGGTCAGACCGATCATCAGGTTGATCAGCGTGATGACGATACCCGCCACCGCGTCGCCCTTGACGAATTTCGAGGCCCCGTCCAGCGATCCGAAAAAGCTGATCTCGGTCTGTTCGCGGATGCGGCGGCGCTTGGCTTCGTGGTGGTCGATGGCACCCGCGTTCAGGTCGCCGTCGATGGCCAGTTGTTTACCGGGCAGCGAATCCAGCGCGAACCGGGCCGCCACCTCGGCCATGCGGCCCGAGCCTTTGGTGATGACCATGAAGTTCACGACCGAGATCACCGCAAAGACCGTGATCCCGACCAGGATCGAACCGCCCGCCACGAAATCGGCAAAGCCGTTGATGACATGGCCCGCAGCCTCTTTGCCGTTCTGGCCTTCGGTCAGGATCAACCGGGTTGAAGACACGTTCAGCGACAGACGGATGACCAGACTAACCAGCAGCAGCACCGGAAATGCCTGAAAATCGGTGGGCTTATCGACCAGCGAGGCCATCACCAGCACCAGCGTCGCCATGGCGATCGACACCGCGATGCCGAAATCCAGCACGCCCGCAGGCAGCGGGATCACCAGCGATATGACCGCCAGCACCAACCCGCCGGTGATCAGCAGCGGCGCATCGATGATCTTGCGTGATTTTGCGACGCTCATCGGGCGGGCTCCTTGGCGGGTCGCAGAAGATCGTCAAGCGACCAGGGGCTGTCGGTCATCAGGCCGATGCGGCGAAGATAGGCGATGGCGCTGATCCGGTCGGCGCTGTCCATCTGCATCAGCGTCACACGGTAATCGCGCGGCAGGCCCTGGCCCGACAACAGCCATCCGTTCGCCTGCGCGGTGAATTCGTCAAGCGGCATGGGCATTGCCGCAAGCGAGGCCACCAGAAACATCGCCCCGATCCCCATCACGCGGCCTTCTTCAATTCGCGCAACGCGCCTTCCAGCGTGTCGAAACTGGGACGGACGTGCTCGGGGACGGATTGACGACCGACCTCGACGCAAAGGGGCGTCGCGTGTTGGTGCAGACCGGCGACCAGTACCGATTTGATCACGTCGTAAAAGCCCATGTCCTGCTTGACGACGCCGCCCAAGCGGTTGGCCAAGGGGGCCACGAACCCATAAGACAGGAACACCCCCAAGAAGGTCCCCACCAGCGCCCCGCCAATCATCTTGCCCAGAACCGAGGGCGGCTGGTCAATCGAGCTCATGGTCTTGATCACGCCTAGAACGGCGGCGACGATGCCCAGGGCGGGCAGCGCGTCGGCCATGTTCTGCAGGGCGTGGGGGACGTGCATCTCCTCCTCTTTCATGGTGGCGATGCGACGGGTCAGCATGTCTTCGACCTGATAGGGATCGTCGTAATTCAGGCTGGCGGACCGCAGCGTATCCGCAATCAGCGAGACGACGTGGTGATCGGCCTGCAGGCGCGGATAGGCGGCAAAAATAGGCGATTCCGCAGGCGTCTCGATATGCTGTTCCAGCGCGACGGGGTTTTCGCGGGCGATCTTCAGCAGCTGGAACATCAGGCAAAGCACATCCTGATGATCCTGCGCCGTCCATTTCGGCCCCTTGAAGGCGCGGATCAGCCCGCCGATCGTCGCCTTCAGCGTGTGACTGTCGTTCGACAGCAGATATGCGCCGATGGCGGCCCCCATGATCATCATCATCTCGAACGGCAGGGCGTGGGTGATGACGCCCATCTTGCCCCCCGCCAGCAGATAGCCGCCAAAGACCATGACCATGGTCAGGATGATTCCGACGAAACCGAACATATGTAATTCCTTATGGTTTGCGGACGCTGCGGGCGCCCATCTGGGCGGTCAGCAGCGCGGCCTGACGGGGTTCGACGGCGGCGATGATGCGGGCACCTGCCTCGGGCTGGACGCGCATCAGGATCTCGGCTGCGAAATCCGAGGGAAGATTGGTCAGGATCGCGGCAGCCTCGGCGGGCTTCATCTGGTCGTAAAGCGCGATCAGGCGATCGATGTCGGTGCGCACGGCCTCGGTCGATCCGTTCCGGCTGGCCTTGATGGCCCCCTTGCTGGCCTGCAATTCCCCAAGCCGGGTGCGCAGGGTCGCCTCGGCGGCGTCCAGATCGGCCTTCCGCTGGTCCAGCGCCTGCATATAGCGTTCGATCCGCAGCGCACGGTCGCGCAGTTCCTCGGCCAAGGACACCGCTTCGGGGACGTCGGTGCAGCCTTCCAGCAGATCGGTCGGCCCCGCGACGGCCTGAAAGATCTGGGCAAAGTCCTGACCCTTCCAGATCATTGCCCCCGCGGGCAGGGCGAACAGCGCGGCCAGAACCGGCAGGATGGCCCTAGACATCGGCCACCTCGGCACGCTTGCGCAGACGACGCGACGGCGTCGATTTCGGTGCCGCATCAGCGGCCAGCCCGATCCGCTGACGCAGATCCCAGATGGCGCGCTCACGGCGGGCGGTTTCGATCTCATCCGCCAGCAACTCGCTGGCCGAGGTCGCCTCGTCCCGGGCGGCACGGATGGCGCGCTCCAGGCGGTCAACCTCGGCGGCCATGATGGCGATGGCACCGCCGAGACCGCTTTCCAGATCGTTCAGCTTGCGCAACCGGCGGGTCAGCGTGACGCAGAAAAAGGCAAGCCCCACGCAGGCGATCAGCAGCATGGCTTGCAGGATGTGGTCCATGGTCATTTGAATCTGAACTCCGTGATCAGCAGGTCTTTGACGGCGTCATCGCCGACGACCAGACGGGTGCGGGCGACCAGCTCGGTCCGGATGATTTCCAGCACGCCGCGCTTGTCATAGGCCGACGGGTCCACATCCGAGAGGAAGGTTGTGAAGGCATCCGAGACACGCGGCATCAGATGCTGGACCTGCGATTTATGGGTGGTGTCGCTTTCGATGGCCGCAGACAGGATCAGGCTGCGGGCGCGCCCGCCGGGGATGATGATCTCGATCGTGGGAATATCGACGAATTCGACCTGTGATCCGGCATGTGCGACCTTGGCCTCGGCGGGGGCCGAGAGCATGGCACCCGGCGACCACAGCCCCAGATAGGTCGATCCGAACCCCGCGCCCCCAAGGATCAGCGTTGCCGCGATCGGGATCAGCAATCCCTTTTTGCGAGGTTTGGTTTCGGCGGTTTCGGTCATCGTGATTCTCCGTCCTGACCAGACCGAAATATCAGAACGCGACTAACCGAATCTTAACGTGGCCCATGTCAATCAGGGTCACGACGACAATGAAGCGATGATTCGAAAGGAACGGTTTTGCAAAAACTGCAGGATTACTGGAACGAGCGAACGTCCGCGCAGCGGATGATCCTTGGTGGTGCTTTCCTGGCCGCCTTTCTTGTCATCGCGGGCTTTGGCTGGTTCGCCAGCCGGACCAGCATGTCGTTGATCTATGGCGGCCTTGATGCTGCGCAGGCAGGCGAGGTGATCGCCGGCATCGAACGTGCGGGTGTTGCCTATGAGGTGCGCGGCGATGCGATCTGGGTCGATGCCGAACAGCGCGACCGTCTGCGGATGGACCTGGCGTCGCAGGGGCTGCCTGCCGCGGGCAGCACCGGATATGAGCTGCTGGACGGCATGTCGGGTTTCGGCACGACCTCGCAGATGTTCGATGCGGCCTATTGGCGCGCGAAAGAGGGCGAACTGGCCCGCACCATTCTGGCCTTGCCCAATGTGCGGACCGCCCGTGTGCATCTGGCCATCGAAACCGGGCGCGGCTATCGGCGCGACCAGAACGGCAGTGCCTCGGTCACGCTGACGACGGCGGGCAGCGCCATCACGCGTGAACAGGCATCGGCACTGAAATACCTGATTTCGTCAGGCGTGCCGGGGATGCAGCCCGATCGCGTCACCGTCATAGACAGCAAGAACGGCATCGTCGCCACCGATGACGACCAGACCGGTGCCGACCGCGCCGCCGAGATGAAGCGCAATGTCGAGCGTATCCTTGAACCGCATGTCGGCATCGGCAATGCCATCGTCGAGCTGAACCTGGATCTGGTCACCGACACCGAATTGCTGACCGAACAGCGCTTTGATCCGGAACAGCGGGCGATGATTTCCACCGTGACCGAGGAAACATCCGATACCAGCAACTCGTCCGGCGCGGGGGCTGTCACGGCTGCCTCGAACCTGCCTGATGCAGAAGCGCAGGACGGCGACAAGACGCAAAGCGCCCGGTCGGAAAACCGCCAGCAGACGAATTACGAGGTCAGCCGCACCACCCGCGAAGTGTCCCGCCAGCCCGGATCGACCCGCCGCATGACCGTGGCCGTGCTGGTGAACGGCATCCCCCAGGCCGATGCCGACGGCCAGACGACGCTGGTGCCCCGCTCGGATGCCGAACTGCAGGTCTTGCGCGAACTGGTCGCCTCGGCCGTGGGCTTTGACGAGGCGCGCGGCGATCAACTGACGGTCAAATCGCTGACCTTCGCCGATCTGACGCAGGACGGCAGCCTTGCCGCGCCGGGCTTCATGGACCGGCTGGCGGTGAACGATCTGATCAAGATCGCCCTGATCGGTTTCTTCGCATTGGCTGTCATCCTGTTGCTGCTGCGCCCGATCATGCGCAACCGCACGACCCCCGCGCCGATGCTGGACGACAGCCTGCCGCCGCCCGATGCCGCCGCCTTGGCGCCCGCGCTGACCGGCACCATCGACGACGAACCCGTTACCCCCCGCACGCCCGCGCCGGCCCTGACCGATGACCGGCCCGAGCCTGCGTCCCAACCCCTGTCCCTGCCCCCCGCCGATCCCGTTGCCCGACTGAAGTCGATGATGAAGGAGCGGCATGACGAAAGCGCCAAGATCCTCTCGGGCTGGATCGACAACAAGGAGACCGCGAAGTGACCCTGGCCATGTTCAAACTGGAATCCTTCTCCAACGCCCCGGTGGATCACGCCCCGCCGATGATCTTTACCCAAGCCGATCTGGATCGCGCCTTTGCCGAAGGCGCCGAGGAAGCGACGCTGAAGTCCCAAGACGCCCAGTTGCGCGCGCTGGATGCCGCGCTGACCCAGCTGGCCCGCACCATGGCCGATGATGAAAGCCGCCGTGCCCAGCTGCGGTCCGAAGCCGTCGCCGCCCTTGGCCCGATCCTGACACAGATGATGGATCTGATGGCCCCGCCCCAGGTCTCGGGTCGTCTGGAAAAGGCGCTGGTGCAGGAATTGGATCGGCTGGCGCAGGAAACCACGCCGCTGATCGCCCAGATCACCTGCAGCGACCGCATGCGGGATATGGTCGAACGCTGCCTGACGCAGACCGGCTTGCAGTCGATCGCCATCGCCCCGGCCGCCACCGATACGATCACCGTCACCCTTCAGGGGGGCCGGATCACTTTGGACCCCGAAACCATCACCGGCGACATCCGCGCCCTGATCTCCGAAATCACCGAGGAGGATACGACATGGACTCACTGATGCATCTGATCGACACCGACAACATCCAAGTCGAGGTCACCATCCGCCTTGGCCGCACCCGCCAGACCGTCGCGCAGCTGTCGGCCCTGCGCACCGACGACGTGCTGGTGCTGGATCAGGCCATCGAGGACGGAGTCGAGATCTGCGTCGGCGACAAGGTCATCGCCCGTGGCGAACTGACCAGCGACGGCACCGCCGAAGATCGCCTCTGCGTGCGGGTTCTGGGCGCGACGGGGGCCGTGTGATCCTGCTTGCGATTGTCTTGGCGCTGCTGCCCCATGCGGCGCTGGCCCAAGGGTTGGGCGATGCGCTTGGCGCGGGGCTGGGCGACAATGCCGTGCTGCTGGTGCTGGCGCTGACCGGCCTGTCGCTGGCCCCCGGTATCGCCATCATGGTGACGGCGTTCCCCTTCATCGTGACGGTGCTGTCGATCCTGCGACAGGCCATCGGGTTGCAGCAATCGCCGCCCAATATGCTGATCGTCAGCCTGTCGATCTTTCTGACGTGGTTCATCATGGACCCCGTCCTGCGCGAGGCATGGCAGACTGCCGGCCTGCCCCTGCAGCAAGGTCAGATCGACATCGCGCAAGCCTTCCAGCGCGGCATCATCCCGTTCCAAGGCTTCATGTCCGCCCGCACCGACCCTGATACCCTTGCCGCCATGGCCGAGATCGCCCCGGGCGCTGGCGGGGCCGCCGACCGACTGTCGGTGCTGATCCCGTCATTCATGCTGTCCGAGATCCAGCGCGCCTTCGAGATCGGCTTCCTGATCGCCCTGCCCTTCCTGATCATCGATCTGGTCGTCTCGGCGGTGCTGATGTCGATGGGCATGATGATGGTGCCACCGGTGGTGGTCTCACTGCCCTTCAAGCTGGCATTTTTCGTCGTGGTCGATGGCTGGACGATGATCGCGGGGGCGCTGGTGCGCAGCTACGCCTGATCGCTCAGGCGCGCTGCGCATCCAGATTGTCGATGCCGAGGACGGACAGAACCTTGGCCTCGATATGTTCGGCGTTCAGCGCGCTGGTGTCATACATCGCGCGCGGTGCATCATGGTCGACGAATTCATCCGGCAACACCATGGACCGGTATTTAAGACCGGTGTCGAAGACGCCTTCCTCGGCTAGCAATTGCGCCACATGGCTGCCGAAACCACCGACCGAGCCTTCCTCGATGGTGATCAGCGCGTCATGGTCGCGGGCCAGTTGCAGGATCAGATCGCGGTCCAGCGGCTTGGCAAAACGCGCATCCGCCACGGTGGGGGTGATGCCACGGGCCGAAAGCGCCTCACACGCAGTCATCACCTCGGACAGGCGGGTGCCGAAGGACAGGATCGCAACCGTCTTGCCTTGGGTGATCATGCGGCCTTTGCCAATGGGCAGGACCTGACCACGTTCGGGCATTTCTACGCCCGTTCCCTCGCCGCGCGGAAAGCGGAAGGCGATGGGGCCGCTGTCATGTGCCGCGGCGGTGGCGACCATATGCACCAATTCAGCCTCATCCGCGGCGGCCATGACGGTGAAACCTGGCAGATTGGCCAGAAACGCGATGTCATAGGCGCCGGCATGGGTCGGGCCGTCCTGCCCGACCAGACCGGCCCGGTCGATGGCGAAACGCACCGGCAGGTTCTGCACTGCGACATCATGCACAATCTGGTCGTAACCGCGCTGCAGGAAGGTCGAATAGATCGCGCAGAACGGCTTCATGCCACCCGCCGCCAGACCCGCGCAGAAGGTCACGGCATGCTGTTCGGCGATACCGACATCAAAGCAGCGGCGCGGGAAACGTTCGGCGAACTGCTTCAACCCGGTGCCGTCGGGCATGGCGGCTGTGACGCCGACAATGCTGTCGTCGCGGCCAGCCTCATCCATCAGGGCTCTGGCGAAAACGGCGGTATAGCTGGGGGCGTTAGATTTCGCCTTGGCCTGTTCGCCCGTTACGACGTCAAAACGGCCACGCGCGTGGCCACGGTCGGCGGCACCTTCGGCGGGCGCATAGCCCTTGCCCTTTTTGGTCACCACATGGATCAGCACCGGCCCGGTAGCGCGTGCCTTCAGCGTCCGCATCAGTGGCAGCAGCTGTTCCATGTCGTGCCCGTTGACAGGGCCGATATAGGAAAAGCCCAGCTCCTCGAACAAGGTGCCACCGACGGTCATGCCTTTCAGCATTTCCTTGGCGCGGCGGGCGCCTTCCTGGAAAGCATCGGGCAGGAAACCGACCGCGCCCTTGGCGACGGCCTTCAGCTCCTGAAACGGACCGCCCGCGTAAAGCCGTGTCAGATAGGAGGACATCGCGCCCACCGGCGGGGCGATGGACATTTCGTTGTCGTTCAGAATAACAAACATGCGACGGCCTTCATGGCCGGCATTGTTCAGCGCCTCATAGGCCATGCCCGCGCTCATGGCGCCATCGCCGATGACGGCGATGGCATCGCCCGGATCGCCGCCTAGGTCCCGCGCGGTGGCAAAACCCAAGGCCGCCGAGATCGAGGTCGAGGAATGCCCCGCCCCGAAGGGATCATATTCGCTCTCGGCCCGCTTGGTGAAGCCGGCCAGACCGCCGCCCGTGCGCAAGGTGCGGATGCGGTCGCGGCGTCCGGTCAGGATCTTGTGCGGATAGCATTGGTGCCCCACGTCCCAGATGATCTTGTCGCGCGGCGTGTCAAAGACCGCGTGCAGCGCCACGGTCAGCTCCACCACGCCCAGACCGGCGCCCAGATGGCCGCCCGTCACGCTGACCGCGCTGATCGTTTCCGACCGCAGCTCGTCGGCCACCTGCCGCAAGTCGTGATCGTCGAGTGATTTCAGGTCGGACGGAAGCGTGATCCGGTCCAGCAGCGGAGTCTTGGGGTGGTCTGTCATGGCTGGCCCTCCTCCGGGGCGGGCGGCGTTCAGGTGTCGCGCTCGATAACGAAACGCGCCAGCAGGCGCAAGTTTCCGGCGTCCTCACCATAACCGGTCAGCGCATCGGCGCCTGCGGTGACAAGTCGTCGCGCCTCGGCCTGCGCGCCGTCCAGCCCCATCAGCGACACGAAGGTCGCCTTGCCGGCATCGGCATCCTTGCCGACGCGCTTGCCGGTCACGGCCTCGGACCCGGTGACGTCAAGGATGTCATCGGCGATCTGGAAGGCCAGACCCAGCGCATCGGCGTAACGGTCCAGCGCGGTCGGATCATCGCCCGCAATCAGCGGACCGGCGGTGGCGGCAAAGCGGATCAGCGCGCCGGTCTTGCCGCCCTGCAGCCGCGTGATGGCGTCCAGATCCAGCGGCGTTCCGGCGGTTTCGGCGGCGATATCAAGTCCCTGCCCCCAGACCATCCCCTGTGCGCCAGCAGCCTGCGCCAATGCGGCGACCAGGCGCAGCCGCGACGGCGCGGCCCCGATCCGGTCGTCGGTCAGCAGATCGAAGGCCAGCGTCTGCAGCGCGTCGCCCGCCAAAATCGCGGTAGCCTCGGTCCATTTCACATGCACGGTCGGCTGGCCGCGACGCAGGTCGTCGTCATCCATCGCGGGTAGGTCGTCATGGACCAGGCTATAGGCATGCAACGCCTCGACGGCGGCGGCGGCGGGCAGGGCGGCATCGTCGGACACGCCATGCAGCCGCGCCGATTCCATCACCAGAAACCCGCGCAGACCCTTGCCGCCCCGCACCGCATAACCCATCGCGTCGCGCAGATCGCCAGGTGGCAGGGCACCGATGGCGCGGGCCAGTTCGGCCTGGACCATGTCCTGAACCTGCGCAAGCCGCGCCTGCATGGGGTCGGCCAACATCACAGCCCCTCGGCAGGCGTGGTCCCCGTAGGCTGGCCATTGGCGGCCAGGGTGATCTTTTCGACCCGCTCCTCGGCCTCGCGCAGGCGGGTTTCGCAATGCGCGCGCAGGGCGGCACCCCGTTCGTAAAGCGCGATGGATTCCTCCAGCGTGGCCTCGCCGGTTTCCAGCTTGCCGACGGTGGCTTCCAGTTCCCGCATCGCATCTTCAAAGGACAGGGTCTTGATATCGCTCATTCTGCGGTCTCCATCAGCACTTGGACATGGGCACGCGCCGAGCGTCCCAATGCGCCCAGATCATAGCCACCTTCCAGGCAGGATACCACCGGGGCACCGCAAGCTGCCGCCATGTCGCAGATGGCGCGGGTGATGGCGGTGAAATCATCCTCGTCCCAGTTCAGCTGCGCCAAGGGGTCGGCGGCATGGGCGTCGAACCCCGCCGAGATGATCACCAGCTGCGGGTCATGCGCGCGGGCCTGCGCCAGAATGTCGTCCCAGACCCCACGGGCCAGCACACCGTCCGATTCGGGCGGCAGGGGCGCATTCACCATCTGGCCATGCGCGCCGGTTTCCGACGCGGCCCCCGTCCCCGGATAAAGCGGCATCTGGTGGCTGGAGGCAAAGAACGCCCGCGCATCGTTCCACAGCAGGTCCTGCGTGCCATTGCCGTGATGGACGTCGAAATCCAGCACCGCCACGCGATCCAGCCCGTGATGGTCCAGCGCCCGCTTGGCGGCGATGGCCGCCGTCCCCAGCAGGCAGAACCCCATTGGCGTTTCAGTTTCGGCGTGATGGCCGGGGGGACGCATGGCGACGAAGGCGTTGCCTCCGTCCTGCAGCACCGCATCGACGGCAGCACAGGCCCCGCCGACGGCATGCAGCGCCGCCGTCAGCCCGCCCGGCGACAGATGGGTGTCGGCGTCCAGCATCACCGTCCCGCTGCGCGGCGTCCGTTCCCTCAGATCCTGCACATAGGCCGCCGGATGGCATCTCAGCACATCGGCATCCGCGCCCAAAGGGGCCTCGCGCCGGTCCAGATCAAGATTGGCCAGCGCGTCCAACACCGCCTGATGACGGGCAACCTGTTCGGCATGGCCGGGGGGCGTCTGATGCCCCGCCGCCGATGCATGCGTGTAAAGAATGGTGCGTGCCATGATGTCCCCTTGCCCTGTCTGCAAAGCTAGGGGCAGGTGCTGCCCGCCGCAAGCGGGGTTCAGACGGTCAGGCGCTGCCCGTCATGCCCCTTGATGGTCAGATCCATCAGCGTGCCTTCGGGCTGATCGGTCTGGAAGGTCACTTCGGTGAACTGTTCGGTCCGGCCAAGGCGCGGGCCTTCGGTCAGCACGCGATGGGTCTTGCCGATCTGGGCGTCCAGGTGGCGGCGCAGGGCCGCGTCGCCTGCCGCACGCAATTGTGCCGCACGGTCGCGAATGATCGGGCCTTTGACGGCGGGCATCCGTGCAGCGGGCGTGCCCTGACGCGCGGAATAGGGGAAGACGTGCAGGAAGGTCAGGTCGCAGTCGCTGACCAGCTTGACGGAATTGGCAAACATCTCGTCGGTTTCTGTGGGGAAACCGGCGATGATATCGGCGCCGAAGACCATGTCGGGGCGCAGACGGCGGGCCTCCTCACAGAAGGCGATGGCGTCGTCGCGCAGGTGGCGGCGCTTCATGCGCTTCAGCACCATGTCGTCACCCGCCTGCAGCGATAGGTGCAGATGCGGCATCAAACGCGGTTCCGTCGCGATGGCCAGCATCAGGTTCTCGTCGGCCTCGATCGAATCGATGCTGCTGATGCGCAGGCGCGGCAGATCGGGCACCAGCCGCAGGATGCGCATCACCAGATCGCCCAGTCTCGGCGTGCCGGGCAGATCGCCGCCCCAGCTGGTCAGATCGACGCCGGTCAGCACGACCTCGTTGAAGCCACGACCCACAAGACGCTTGATCTGTTCGATGACGACGCCCGCAGGGACGCTGCGCGAATTGCCGCGTCCAAAGGGGATGATGCAGAAGGTGCAGCGGTGGTCGCAGCCGTTCTGGACCTGCACATAGGCGCGGTGACGGCCAAAACCGTCGATCAGATGGCCTGCGGTTTCCTGCACCGACATGATGTCGTCGACCAGCACCTTTTCGGTATCACCGATCAGATCGGGCGCGCGCAGGTCGGCCCAGGTTTGGGGCTGCATCTTTTCGTGATTGCCGATGACCTTGGTAACCTCGGGCATCGAGGCGAAGGTTTCCGGCTCGGTCTGGGCCGCGCAGCCGGTCACGATCACCGGCACGCCGGGGTTTTCGCGCGACAGGCGGCGGATTTCCTGGCGGGCCTTGCGGACGGCCTCGGCGGTGACGGCGCAGGTGTTGACGACGACGGCGCCGGACAAGCCGGCGGCGTCGGCCATTTCGCGCATGGCCTCGGTCTCATAGGCGTTCAGGCGGCAGCCGAGGGTGGAGAAGACCGGCGCGCTCATGACAGCCACTCGGGCGTCAGGGTGCCGCGGAAAACCAAGGCCGTCGGCCCCTCCATCCAGACGCCGTCATCGCGCCAGTCGATCAGCAGTTGGCCACCCGGCACATTCACCGTGACACGCCGCCCCGTCAGCCCGCGACGCGCGGCTGCCACAACCGCCGCACAGGAACAGGACCCCGATGCCAACGTCGGGCCGGTGCCACGTTCCCAGATACGCAGTAGGATTTCACTGTTAGAGAGGATTTGCACGACCTCGACGTTGGTGCGCTGCGGATAAAGCGGGTGGTGTTCATGCGCGGGGCCAAACTGGTCCAGCTGCACCGCATGGGCATCGGGCACAAAGAAGGTGATGTGCGGATTGCCCATCCCCGTTGCCACAGGATCGCCGTCGATCGGCAGGTGGTCGATATCGACATCGCGCGCCAGGGGAATTGCCTGCCAGTCCAGAACCGGCGGGCCCATGTTCACCCGCGTCATGCCACCCCCGGCATCCTCGGCCAGCAGCATCCCGTGGTCGGTACGCAGCTTCAGCGCCGTCTTGCCGGTTTCATCCATCAGCAGCCGCGCAATGCAGCGCGTGGCATTGCCACAGGCCGCGCTAAGCGAGCCGTCGGCGTTCCAGAACACAAGGCGCGCGTCGGCATCCTCGCAATCCTCGATGGCTGCCAGCTGGTCGAAGCCGACACCGCGATGGCGGTCGGCGATACGTGCGACAAGACCGGCGTCGGGACGTGCCATCCCGCCGCGCAAGTCGAACACTGTGAAGTCGTTGCCCAGCCCGTGCATTTTCAGGAAGGGCATTCCGGTCGGGGATGCATACGTCATGCCGCGCGATATAGTCCCCGTGAAATGAATTTGCCAGCATCCAGTTTTTTCTGCTTGACGCCACCTGCCACCCCTCCTAGTAACCGCCTCGTGTTGGGCCCATAGCTCAGTTGGTAGAGCAACTGACTTTTAATCAGTGGGTCACAGGTTCGAATCCTGTTGGGCTCACCACTGAAATTCCTATAGTTTCAAATAGATGCCTTGACCCTCCGGTCAGCTACCTTTATGAAACTTCAAGTGTGGGCCCATAGCTCAGTTGGTAGAGCAACTGACTTTTAATCAGTGGGTCACAGGTTCGAATCCTGTTGGGCTCACCACTGAATTCCTTCGATCAATCACTGTCTGGCGAATCGCCGCATCCTGCGGGCGGATCAGCCTGTTGGCGCCATGTCCTCGCCGGGACGGCACTGGGCGATCTGATAGATGATGTCGGACAGCCAGTTCAGCCCTGGGTCCGATGAATGGTGCGACCGCCATTGCAGCACTTCGCGCAGGGGGGCGAACTTGATGGGCGGATCGGTCACGATCAGCCCGCCGCCGACGAAACCGGCGCGGGCCAGCCGTTCCTGGACCAATGCGATACGGTCCGTGCCCTGCAGCAGATGCGGGATCGAGGCGAAGGAATAGGTCGAGACGATCTTGTTGGCCTTGATCCCGGCTTCGCGCATGGCGACGGTGGAATGGCTGTCCAGCCCGGTCATAGGCTCCATCACCACCTGCGGCGCCTTCTTGAAGGTCTCGAGGTCCAGCGGCCCGCCACCATACGGCCCTTCGGCGCAGGCAATGACTTTCAGCTGATCCTCGAACAGAAAGCGTGATTCGTGGTTCGGGCTGACGATGAATTCGGGTGCGATCACCAGATCCACGTCGCCATTGTCCAACAGCAGGCCCGGCTGACCGCTTTGCGGGCGCAGGTTCAGACAGACGTTGGGGGCGACACGCGACACGTGACGCACCAGCTTGCTGCCCATCACCGACAAGATGTAATCCGACATCACGATCGAGAATTCGCGCGTCGTTTCGGCGGGATCGAAGTACGGACGCAGCATGGTCGTCGTCTCGATCTGCATCATGATCTCGCGCAGGGGCGCGCGCAGGGTCAGCGCCAGCGGCGACAGCTCCATCCGGCGACCGACCTGCACCAGCAACGGATCCTCGAAATAGATGCGCATGCGGTTCAGCGCGCTGCTCATGGCGGATTGGGTGATGAACATCTGTTCCGCCGCCCGCGACACGCTGCGCGTTTCCATCAGGATATCCAGCGCCGCCAGCAAGTTCAGATCAAGCCTGTTGAAGCGCATGTTTCCCCCCATGTCATACGGAACCGCACCCGACGGCATCGCATAACCTGCGGCACGGTCGGGGAAATGGTAGGCCCGGCAGGACTTGAACCCGCAACCAAGGCGTTATGAGCGCCCTGCTCTAACCAATTGAGCTACAGGCCCCTGCAGCGCGTTCTGCGTAATGCGGCGTTGCGGGACGGTCAAGCGCTTGGGCGTTGCTTGATGGTCTCTGTTCCGTTATCGGGAAGCCGACATCAGCCGGGGGCCGCCATGACACAGAACGGGATCAGCTATCGCGATGCAGGCGTCGATATCGACGCGGGCAACGCCTTGGTCGAACGCATCAAGCCGGCTGCGGCCGCCACGAAACGGTCGGGGGTCATGGATGCCCTTGGCGGCTTCGGCGCGCTGTTCGATCCGCGCGCGGCCGGTTTCGACGACCCGGTGCTGGTCGCGGCCACGGATGGCGTCGGCACCAAGCTGCGCATCGCCATCGACACCGGCCATCTGGACGGCATCGGTCAGGACCTTGTCGCCATGTGCGTCAACGATCTGGTCTGCCAAGGCGCCGAGCCTCTGTTTTTCCTGGATTATTTCGCGACCGGCAAGCTGTCGGTGGACGAAGGCGCCCGCGTCATCGAAAGCATCGCGCGCGGCTGCAAGGCCGCCAATTGCGCGCTGATCGGCGGCGAAACGGCGGAAATGCCGGGCATGTATCATGACGGCGATTTCGACCTTGCGGGCTTTGCCGTCGGCGCGATGCAGCGCGGCACGGCGTTGCCTGCGGGCGTGGTTGCGGGTGACGTGCTGCTGGGCCTGCGTTCGGACGGAGTGCATTCCAACGGCTATTCGCTGGTGCGCAAGGTCGCCGAACGCGCGGGCCTCGGCTGGAACGACGCATCGCCCTTTGGTGAAGGCACCTTGGGTCAGGATCTGCTGGTCCCGACGCGGCTTTACGTCACCTCGGCGCTGGCTGCGGTGCGTGCGGGTGGCGTGCATGCGCTGGCCCATATCACCGGCGGCGGCCTGACCGAGAACCTGCCCCGTGTCCTGCCCAAGGATCTGGGCGCCGACATCGACCTGACCGCATGGACCCTGCCGCCCGTCTTTACTTGGCTGGCCGAAGCAGGCGGCATCGATCAGGCCGAGATGCTGAAGACCTTCAACAGCGGCATCGGCATGATCCTGTCGGTGGCCGCCGATCGCGCCGACGCGCTGACCGAACTGCTGACGCAGGAAGGTGAAACCGTTCACCGCCTAGGCACCGTCACCGAAGGTGCGGGCATGCGCTATTCGGGCAAGCTTGCATGAAACGCGTCGCCATCCTGATCTCGGGGGGCGGCTCGAACATGCTGCGTCTGGCCCGGGACATGACCGGCGACCATCCGGCGCGACCCGTTCTGGTCGCGTCGAATGACCCGGCGGCAGGAGGGCTGACCCGCGCTGCCGATCTGGGCATCCCGACAGCCGCCGTCGATCACCGCGATTTCCCCCGCGACCGCGCGGGCTTCGAGGCCGCGCTGCTGGAACCGCTGCTGGCCGCCAATCCGGACATCATCTGCCTTGCGGGCTTCATGCGCATCCTGACGCCCGATTTCGTCACCCGTTTTCAGGGGCGGATGCTGAACATCCATCCCTCTCTGCTGCCCAAATACCCGGGCCTGCACACCCACGCCCGTGCCATCGAGGCCCGCGACACCGAGGCTGGCGCCACCGTGCATCTGGTCACACCGGTGCTGGACGACGGCCCGCTGCTGGGACAGGCGCGCGTGCCGGTCATGCCCGACGACACGCCCGACAGTCTGGCCGCCCGCGTGTTGGTTCAGGAACACCGCCTCTATCCGGCGGTGCTGCGCAAGTTCGCGGCAGGCGATACCAGCCCGGTTCTGTTGCAAGGCTGACGCGCTTGGCAGGCCATTCGGGGGCCTTCGCCCCTGAATTCCGACAAGTTTATTGATTGTTCATCGGTCCCGGATAAGTCTTTCCGCATTGCCCGGCGCGGGCGGACGGGAAAGGACATCATCGTGCATTACGAATGGGCATTCATCGCAAACTGGCTGATCTTCGCGGGTCTGATCCTGCTTTACATGGACCCTTTCGACTTTTTCAGCAGCGATGATGATGACGACAATGATGATGTCGATCCGAACCCCATCGACGGCATCAAGATCGTGGGCACGAACGACGCCGAACAGATCGCGGGCACCGAAGGCGACGACGTCCTGCTGGGTCTTGGCGGCGACGACCTGATCGATGCCGGCGCGGGCGACGACTATGTCGAAGGCAACACCGGCGACGACATCGTCAACGGCGGCGCGGGCAACGACACGCTGGCGGGCGGTGGCGGCACCGACGACGTGCGGGGCGGCGCGGGCGACGATGTGCTGGGCGTCAACCGTCTGGACGCCGATGCCGATTGGGACCGGGGCGGCCAGGAAACCCTGTCTGGCGGAGCGGGCGACGATCAGCTGTATTTCTCGGGCGATGACATGGCGATCGGGGGCGAAGGCTCGGATGGTTTCAACATGGTCATATCGCCCGATCAGGGGCCGGGGCATGTCACCGATTTCAGCCCGTCCGAGGACAAGCTGACCTTCTATACCGAATTCGACCCCGAGAATCCTCCGCAGATCACCGTTGCCGCCGATGAGGACAGCCAGACCACCAGCGTCATGATTGGCGACAAGGAAACGCTGACCATGGACGGCGTCTTCACGCGCGAAGAGCTTGAGATCGAGCTGAAGGAAACCAGCGAACTGGATCTGAATCACAGCCCTGATCTGTGAGGGCAGGTCCGGTCAGACACCCAGATAGCGGTCCTTGACCTGCGGGCTGGACCGCAGGTCCGCGGTCGAACCGGCCCAGACCACCCGCCCCTTTTCGACGACGTAATGGCGGTCAGCAAATCGGGCCAGCGCCTCGACGTTCTTGTCGATCACCAGAATCGCCTCGCCTTCGGATTTCAGGTGGATCAGGCAGTCCCATATCTGTTCGCGGATCAGGGGGGCCAACCCCTCGGTCGCCTCGTCCAGCACCATCAGTTCGGGATTGGTCATCAGAGCGCGCCCGATGGCCAGCATCTGCTGTTCGCCCCCCGACAGCTGGTTGCCCAGATTGCGGGCGCGTTCCTGCAGGCGCGGGAACATCGCATAGATGCGGGCCAGATCCCATTTGCCCGCCCGCGCCGTCGCCTGCAGGTTTTCCTGCACGCTCAGATCGGGAAAGATCAGCCGCCCCTCGGGGACCAGGCCCAGACCCAGCCGCGCGATGCGGTTCGGCGCGGCACCTGTCACATCCACCCCGTCGATGCTGACCCGCCCGCCGCGCGGCTTCAGCAAGCCGAAGATCGATCGCACGGTCGTCGTCTTGCCCATGCCGTTGCGGCCCAACAGGGTTACCACCTGACCGCGCTGGACGGCCAGCGACATGCCGAACAACACCTTGCTGTCGCCGTATGCAGCCTGAAGATCCTCGACCAGCAGCATCAGGCGGTCCCCTCTTCTTCGCCCAGATAGGCGGTGCGGACGGCAGGGTCGTCGCGGATGGCATCCGGAGTGCCGCTGGCCACGATCCGGCCATAGACCAGCACCGAGACCCGGTCGGCCAGCTGAAAGACCGCGCCCATGTCATGTTCGATCAGCATCATCGTCACCCGCGACCGCAGGCGCGCCAGCAAATCGACCAGCATCGCAGCCTCTTCCGGGCCGGTGCCGGCCAGTGGTTCGTCCAGCAGCAACAGGCGCGGACGGGTGGCCAGCGCGATCGCCAGTTCCAGCTGCCGCTTTTCTCCGTGTGAAATCAGCCGCGCGGGGACATGCGCCTTGTCGGCCAGCGCCACCTCGGACAGGCAGTCCATCGCCTGATCGTTCAACGCCGCCTCGGACGCCGCGGCGCGCCAAAAGCGGAAGGACGACCCGGACCGCGCCTGCACCGCGATGGCGACGTTTTCCAGCACGCTCAGCTGCGGCAGGATGCGCGTCAGCTGGAAGGACCGCGCCAGCCCGCGCCTGACGCGACCCGGCATGTCCAGACGGGTGATATCGGCACCGTCATAAATGACCCGCCCCGCATCGGGGGACAGCTGACCCGACAGCTGCGCGATCAGCGTCGTTTTCCCCGCCCCATTGGGGCCGATGACGGCATGGACCTGCCCCGCCTGCACATCCAGCGACACATCGTCGGTGACCGCCAGCGCGCCATAGGATTTGCGCAGACCCCGCGCTTGCAGCAAAGCATCGTTCATTCCGGGCGCCCCTTTCCGGTGATCCGCGCGGCCAGCGTCGCCAACCCGCCCGGCGAAAACAGCACCACGGCCAACAGCAGCAGCCCGAAATACAGCTTCCAATGTTCGGAAAAGCGGGCCATCGCCTCCTCCAGCCCGATGGTGAACAGCGCACCGGCCAGTGCGCCCGTCAGGCTGCCGATGCCGCCCAGAACGACCATGATGATCAATTCACCCGATCGCTGCCAGCTGGCCAGCTGCGGCGAGACATATTCCAGCTGGTTCGCCAGCAGCACCCCCGCCACCGAACAGATTACCGCTGAAATGACATAGGCCGTCAGCTGATAGGGCAGAATGCGGAACCCGATCGCCTGCATGCGCAGGGCGTCTTCGCGCGTGCCGACCAGAACGCGGCCAAAGCGCGATGCGGTCAGGCGGTACAGCCCCCAGAAGCAGGCGATCAGGATGGCCAGAACCAGATAGAACAGCGCCAGATCATCCTCCAGCCAGCCCTGGCCTGCGATGGTGGACCGCGCCGGAAGGCTGGCCCCGTCATCGCCGCCAAAGACCGACAACGAGATCAGAAAGAAATACAGCATCTGCCCGAAGGCCAGCGTGATCATGATGAAATAGACCCCGCGCGTGCGCAGCGCGATGGTGCCGGTGATGGCGGCAAATACCGCCGCCGCCAGCGCCGCTGCCGCGAACTGGGCGGCGATATCGGTGATGCCGAGGCTGTTCAGGAACAGGACCGCATAGGCCCCGATGCCCAGAAACGCGGCATGGCCAAAGGATACCAGCGCCCCGTATCCAAGGATCAGGTCCAGCGACAGTGCCGCGATGGCATAGATCATCATCCGCGTCACGACCGAGGCGAAGAATCCCTGCCCCATCCAATGCAGCACAGGCGGCGTGACCGCCAGCAGCGCAAAGATGATCAGCGCGGCGGTGACGCGACGCGCGATCATGCTGTGGCCCTTCCGAACAGGCCGTTGGGACGCCAGCACAGGATCGCCGCCATCAGGATATAGACCAGCATCGGCGCGACAGTGCGGCCGGCCTGCATGGCGGCGTCCAGATCCAGCACCATTTTCAGGACGATGGGGCCAAAGATGCGGCCAACAGTGTCGATGATGCCGACCAGCAGCGAGGCGATGAACGCCCCGCGGATCGAGCCGACCCCGCCGATCACGATGACCACGAAGCCCAGGATCAGGATCTGGTCACCCATGCCGGGATCAACCGACAGGATCGGTGACACGATGGCCCCCGCGAACCCCGCCAGCATCGCCCCGAAGGCAAAGACCAACATGAACAGCCGCCCGATATCGACGCCAAGCGCGGATACCATCGCCCGGTCATGCGCCCCCGCCCGCAGCAGCATGCCGATGCGCGTGCGCCCGATGACGAACCACAGCCCAAAGGCCGTCGCCAGACCCGCCGCGATGATCGCCAACCGGTAGATGGGAAAACGGATCGGCCCCGCCAGCGGGATTGACCCCGACAGCAACTCGGGCATGGACACGTTCAGGGGCGCGGCGCCCCAGATGATCTTGACCCCTTCGGACAGGATCATCACCAGCGCGAAGGTCGCCAGCACCTGATCCAGATGGGGCCGGTCGTAAAGCCTGCGGAAAATTGCGACCTCCAGCACCAGCCCGACCAGCATGGTCGCGGGCAGCGTCAGCAGCAGCCCCAGCCAGAAGCTGCCGGTCACCGCCGACAGGCTGGCCATCAGATAGGCGCCCACCATGTACAGCACGCCATGCGCCAGATTGATGAAATCCATGATGCCGAAAACCAGCGTCAGTCCGGCAGCCACCAGAAACAGCAGAATTCCGAATTGCGCCCCGTTCAGGACCTGAAGCAGCAGAAGATTGCTCATGCGGTGTCGCGCCTTTTGGTCGTGATCGCCTGGCAATATGTTTCAAGCATGAAGGATTTTATTGCAACGTTTTTGATGTGCGGTCATCGTGGCGGCATGGATACTCCTTCGCGTGGCCCGGTTCGCGCCCGCGCGGATCGACGGCATGACGTTCAACAAGCGGCCGCCAAAAGGCCGCAAGGAGGTAGACGATGACACATCTGAAATCCGCGCTTCTGGCGACCAGCATTCTGGCGGGCGCCGCCCCCATGGCGCATGCCGATGACGACGTGGTGCGCGTGGGGCTGGTCTATACGCTCAGCGGTCCGGCGGCGGTTTTGGGCGAGCATTCCCGCGACGGCTTCCTGCTGGCGATGGAGAGCCTTGGCAACAAGCTGGGCGGCAAGCCGGTCGAGGTCATCGTCGTCGATGACGAACAGAAGCCCGACATCGCCGTCAGCCGCGCCCGCGAACTGGTCGAAAGCAAGCAGGTCGATTTCGTCGTCGGTCCGGTATTCTCGAACATCGTCAATGCCATCGTGGGGCCCGTGACCGAAGGCGGGGCCTTCCTGATTTCGACGAATGCGGGCACCTCGAATCTGGCCGGGGCGGAATGCAACCCGGATCTGTTCGTGACCTCCTATCAGAACGACCAGATGCACGAGGTCTCGGGCAAATACGCGCAGGATCAGGGCTTCCAGAACGTCTTCCTGCTGGCGCCGAACTATCAGGCGGGCAAGGATGCGATGGAGGGGTTCAAGCATTCCTATACCAATGGCATCTCCGGAGAGATCCTGGTCCCGCTTGGACAGCTGGATTTCTCGGCCGAGTTGGCGCAGATCGCGGCGATGCAGCCCGATGCCATCTATGCCTTCATGCCCGGCGGCATGGGCGTCAATCTGGTCAAACAGTTCAATCAGGCGGGCATGTCCGGGACGCCCTTCCTGTCGGCCTTCACCGTCGATGAAACCACCCTGCCCGCGCAGCAGGATGCCGCCGTCGGCCTGTCGGGCGGGTCGAACTGGGCGCCCGATATGGACACCCCCGAAAGCCGCAAATTCGTCGAGGATTTCATCGCAGCCTATGACCGCGTGCCTGCGGTCTATGCGATGCAGGCCTATGACGCGGCCTATCTGATCGACAGCGCGGTGGCGGCGGTGGATGGTAATCTGTCGGACCGCGACGCTTTGCGCGATGCGCTGGCTGCCGCCGATTTCACCTCGCTGCGCGGAGATTTCGCGTTCGGGCCGAACCATTATCCGATTCAGGATTTCTATCTGACCAAGGTCGTCAAGCGCGAGGATGGCCGGTATTCGACCTCGATCGACCAGACCATCTTCGAAGATTACGCCGACAATTACGCCGCCGATTGCACCATGTGATCAATGCCCACCCCCGGTCACGCACCGGGGGCGGGATTGTCCATCAGCGCCCGTTCTGCGCCAGAATATCCTTCAGCGTCGCGATCGAGCTGGGGAAATCCTCCAGTTCATGCGGCTGGCAAGCCGCTTCCAGAACCAGCGTGCCCTGATAGTCATCGGCGATCAGCGCCTCGACCTGACCTTTGACGTCGGTCACACCCTCGCCATAGCGCATCCAGACCATCTTGCCGTTGACGAAACCGCCATCCTTCAGATGGACGTTGCGGATATAGGGCTTCAGCTTTTCGTAACCGGCGCGGAAATGTTCCTGCTCGGCCTCGTAGAGGTTTCCGGTATCCCAGACATAGCCGAATTGCGGGCGATCGACCGCCTGCCGCAGCGCCAGACAGGCGTCCGAGGTATCGGCCCAGCTGCCGGGCAAGTTTTCCAGCTGGACCGTGAAACCGCGTGCGACGGCCTTGTCGACGGCGTTGCCGATCAGGTTGACGACCTGCTGGAATTCGTCGGCTGCGGGGTTGGCAACGCGGGTCGGGCCGAACAGGATCAGCGTGGCGACATCCATCTTTTCGGCTAGATCCAGGCTCATGGGCAGCAGGTGGTCGGCATGCAGCGCCATCAGTTCGCTGTTCAGCGGCGCCTTGAACAGCCCCGGCGACACGGCGGTATAGGTGATGCCGAAGGCCTTGGATTGCGCCTTGAGACGGTCCCAGGCTTCGGGGTCGAACATCGGGAAACGCTTGCCCTCGACGACGCGCAGCTCGAACAGATCGATCCCGGCCTTGGTGGCGCGGCCGAATATCTTGGGCAGCCCCTCGGGCGAGATGTCGGGATGGACTTCGTTGGTCACGGCAGTCAGCAACATATGCGGTCTTTCTTCCTTGGTCGTCGTAATTTCAGGGTATCTGGGGAATGCGGCCCTAGCGGTCGTGCAGATGGCAGCTGACGCAGCGGCCCGGGGCCTGATGCTGCAACCGGGGACGCAGGGTCTTGCAGACATCGCCGATGAAGCGATGGCAGCGCGGATGGAAGGCACAGCCCGATGGCGGGTTCAGGGGCGATGGCACCTCTCCGTTCATCATGATCTCATGCCTCGGGGCGTTCGGATCGGCCGAGAGGGCCGCCGACAGCAGCGCCTGCGTATAGGGATGGGCAGGCGCGTCGAAGACCTCGTCGGTCGGGCCCTGCTCGATCATGCGGCCCAGGTACATGACCGCCACGCGGTCGGCCAGGTAACGCGTCGTCGCCAGATCATGCGCCACCAGAATATAGGACAGCCCGTATTCGGCCTGCAGATCCTTGAACAGGTTGATGATCTGCGACCGGATCGACACGTCCAGCCCCGACACGGGTTCATCCAGGATGATCAGCCGCGGTCGGGACACGATGGCGCTGGCAATGGCGATGCGCTGACGCTGGCCGCCGGAAAATTCATGCGAGAACTTGCGGGCATCCTGCGGGCGCAGGCCAACGGCATCCATCGCCTCGTGGACGCGGCGGTCGATCTCGCCCCGGGTCAGATTCTCGTTCACGACCAGCGGTTCGGCCACAAAATCCTGAATGCGGACGCGCGGGTTGATCGAGGACCAGGGGTCCTGAAACACCGCCTGCACCCGCGACCGATAGGCCTTGAGCGCCGCGCCACTCAGCTGGTTGATGTCGTGGCCGTCATAGCGCACCGACCCGCCCGTCGGGGTCTGCAGGCGCAGCAGCAGCCGCGTGGTCGTGGTCTTGCCGCAACCCGATTCACCCACCAGGGCCAGGGTCTCGCCGGGGCGGATGTCGAAGTTCAGGTCGGTGACGGCCTTGACGGTGCGGGTCTCGCGCCGGATCAGGCCCGTCTGGATCTCGAAGTGCTGAGACAGGTTCACGGCTTCCAGAATGGGTGCGTCGTTCATTGGTCCACCATGCGCCAGCAGCTTGCCAGATGTTCGCCGTCGCCATCGGCATCGAATGTCGGAGGGTTCTCGCGGAAGCAGCGGTCGTCCGCCTTGTCGCAACGCGGGGCGAAGGGACAGCCCTCGATCAGCTCGGTCGGTGCGGGGGGCTGGCCGGGGATGGTCCGCAGGCGGCCCTTGTGCCCGTGCAGCTTGGGAACGGCACCGATCAGCGCCTCGGTATAGGGATGCGCGGGCTTGGCGAAGATGCGTTCGACCGTGCCCGATTCCACGATGCGCCCGTAATACATCACCACGACCCGGTGGCAGAGGTTCGCCACGATGCCGAAATCATGGGTGATGAAGATGATCCCCATGCCGGTGTCGTCCTGCAGTTCCTTCAGCAGCCGCAGGTATTGCGCCTGCACTGTCACATCCAGCGATGTGGTCGGTTCATCCGCGATGATGATCTTGGGTTCGCAGGAAATGGCGATGGCGCCGACGACGCGCTGACGCATGCCGCCGCTCATTTCGTTGGGATAGTTGTTAACGCGATGTTCGGGGGCGGCCAGCTTGACCTTGCGCAGGGCGTTGACGGCACGTTCGCGCATGCCGGACCGGGGACCGGGGGCGTGCAGGCGCAAGGCTTCGGTGATCTGTTCGCCGACGGTAAAGGCCGGGTTCAGCGAGGTCTGCGGGTCCTGCAGGATCATCGCGATCTCGCTGCCGCGGACCTTGCGCATCTCGGGCTCGGACAGGGTCAGCAGCTCGCGCCCTTCCAGCCTGATGCTGCCCGAGGTGACGCGGGCGGCATGTTTGGGCAGCAGCCGCACCAGCGACATGGCCGTCATCGACTTGCCCGAACCGGATTCGCCGACGACGCCCAGGGTCTCGCCCTTGTGCAGGGTGAAGTTGTGGCCGTTGACCGGATGGAAGCTGCCGGCCTTGGTCGAGATGCGGACGGTCAGATCCGTCACCTCCAGCAGAGGGGTGGCTTTTTCTTGGGTCATCTCAGATTTGCCTCTGTCTGGGGTCCAGTCGCTCGCGCAGCCAGTCGCCCAGCATGTTCGCGGACATGACGGTCAGCAGGATCGCAAGACCCGGGAAGAACGAGATCCACCAATCCGTCGCGATGAAGTCGCGGCCGTCGGAAACCAGCAGCCCCCAGGTCGGCGTCGGACGCGGAATGCCGATGCCGAGGAAGCTGAGGCTTGCATCCAGCATGATCGCGATGCCGACCTGAAGCGTCGCCAGAACGACGATGGTATTGGTGACATTGGGCAGGATGTGGCGGAACAGGATGCGTGCATGCGACGATCCGGCCACCTGCGACCGGGCGACGAAATCGCTGCGGCGAAGCAGCATGACCTCGGCCCGGACCTGCCGCGCGAAATAGGCCCAGAGCGCGAAGCCCACCACGATCACGACCGACAGGAAGCTGGCCCCGATCGCCGCAGCCAACGCCAGTGCCAGCAGCATCGCGGGCAGTGCCAGCGAGATGTTGACCAGCCGCATGACCAGCCCGTCGAACCAGCCGCGCGCATAGCCCGCGATCAGCCCAAGGGTGGTGCCAAGCACGACCCCGACGGCGATGCCGATCATCGACACGGCCAGCACATACCACGCCCCGTGCAGGATGCGGCTGAGGATGTCGCGGCCAAGCCGGTCGGTCCCCAGGGCGTGATCCCATGTCCCGCCGAACAGCACGGGCGGTTGCAGCCGCGCCGTCAGGTCCGGCGCATAGGGATCATGCGGCGCGATCAGATCGGCGAAGAAGGCCGGGATGATGAAGACGGTCAGCAGGATGACGATCGGCACCAGCGGCAGGCTGCGGGCCTTCTGCCACCAGCCGGGCGACGCGGGGTGGGTGATGGGGGTCTCAACCATGACGGATCCTCGGATCGACGACGACGTAGAGCAGGTCCACGACAAGGTTCGAGATCATGTAGATGATCGCGTAGGTGACGATGACGGCCTGAACGACGGGGAAATCGCGGCCGCGGATGGCCTCGATGGCGACCCAGCCCATGCCGGGCCAGGAAAACACCGTCTCGATCACCACCGAACCGGTCAGGATCGACGCCGCAAGGATGCCGAAATAGGTCAGCGGCACCACGGCGGCGTTGCGCAGCGCGTGTTTCCAGACGACGTTGCGTTCGGAGACGCCCTTGACGCGGGCCAGCTTGATGTATTCGGCGTCCAGCACCTCCAGCATGGCCGAACGCGTCAGCCGCGCCAGTGCCGAAACCTGGAACCATGCAATGGCGATGGCCGGCAGGATGGCATGCGCAAAGCTGCCCATCCCGGATGTCGGCAACCATCCCAGCCAGACCGAGAACACCCAGATCAGGATGATCCCCAGCCAGAAGTTCGGCATGGACTGCCCCACCAGCGCGAACATCTGCGCGCCGTTGTCGATGGCCGAGCCCTTGCGCACCGCCGCCGCCACGCCCAGGGGCAAGGCGATGACCACGCTGAGGACGATCGCAAGACCACCCAGCTTCAGCGTCGCGGGCATGCGTTCCAGCACGAAGCCCAGGGCATCCTGCCCTGGCCACTTCAGCGAGGTTCCGAAATCGCCCTGCAGGGCATTGCCCAGAAACGTCAGGTATTGTTGCCACAATGGCTTGTCCAAGCCCCATTCCCGGATGAAGCTGTCGATCTGTTCGCGGGTCGCATCATCGGGCAAAAGTGCGTTGACGGGGCTGCCCGACAGCTGGGTCAGCATGAACACGATGACGGTGATCACCAGCAGGGCGAACATGCTCGAGGCGATCCGTCGTGCAAGATATCTGAACAAAATTCTCTTCCTTGGCGGGTTTGCGCTGCGGAACATGGCAGGGCAGGCGATGCGGCCCTGCCATGTCGCGGATCGGGGCCTATTTCAGGTCGATCAGGTCGAAATGGCTCAGCCCCGAGGATGTCGCGCCGGGGAAGGTCCAGCCCTCGACCAATTCGCTGTTGGCCACGACCGATGCGGGAACGGCCGCCATGGGGATATGCGCATAGGTGTCGAAGATGCGCGTGAACATCTGGCCCAGCAGCTCGTCCCGCGCCTGCGGGTCCGAAGCCGAGATCAGCTCGCCCCCCCAGGCGTTGATCTGCGGATCACCCAGATCAAGATGCGGGCTGGAGTGTTCGGTAAAGAAGATCTGGACGCCAAGCGCACTGGGGCGAACGGGGGCATTGCGCATCGGTGTGACGAAATCGGCGGTCAATCCGCGGATCGCCGTGTTGCCGGTCGCCCAATCCTGTTCGCGCATTTCGGTCTGGATGCCCGCGACATCAAGATAGGCCTGCACCAGTTCCGCCATCTGCGCGAATTCGGGATTGCCCGCCAGGCTGGTCACGACCAGCGGAATGGTCGGATCGTCGAAGGCATTGGGATAGCCCGCCTCGGCCAGCAGGGTCTGCGCCTTTTCGGGATCATAGCCATAGGCTTCGTCAAAGCGGTCCTCCAGCGTCTGTTCATATCCGGGGAAGCGCGGGTCCATGGTATAGACCGGCAGCGCCCGGACGCCTTCGCCGTACAGCACCTCCAGAATGGCATCGCGGTCCAGCGCGCGGTTCACCGCCTCGCGGACGCGCTGATCGGCCCAGGCATAGCTGCGCGCGTCGCGGTCTTCCTCGGGTTCGGGGTTCATGAACTGGCCGGTGAATAGCATCGTCGTCTGCATCGCGCCTTCGCTGGACCCGATGATCTTATGGCCCATCTCGGCGGCATCATCCTGCAGGTCGCGCGGCAGATCGACCAGATGCGCCTCGCCCGCCGAAAGCATGGCGAAACGGGTCGAGGGTTCGCTGACCCACCGGAACTCGATACTGTCATATTCGGGCGCCGCTCCGGTCCAATGGTCGGCGATGGTGCTGAAGGTCAGCGACTGGCCGACCTCGCGGCCCTCATACTGGAAGGGGCCCGATCCGGCGGGGGCGGTTTCATAGCCTTCCAGTCCCTCGGCCTCGAATTGCGCCTTGGAATAGATCACCAGCGACCCGCGACCCGCGTGCGAAAACAGGAAGTCCGGCTCGGGGGCGGGCAGGTCAAAGCGGACGGTATGGTCGTCAACGACGGTGATGCTAATTTCGCGGAACTGGCTGATGCCGCTCAACTTGGCATCTTCGCCGATGTGCAGGTCGAAGCTGTGAACCACGTCGGCAGAGGTCACCGGCCCCCAATCGCCGTTGAAACGCGCGTCGGGATGCAGCTTGAACGTCCACGAGGTGAAATCCGCATTATGTTCCCAGCTTTCGGCAAGCTGGCTGTTGTCGTATTTCCCCGTCACCGGATCGTTGCCGACCAGCGTCTGCATCGAGGGGAAGATGAACGCCCCCGTCGTCGTCCAGTAGAGGTTCGAATCCGCCCCAAGCGGGCTGACCGCCACCACGACCTTCTGATCCGTCCCTGCCGCCTGCACTGCGCCGGGTGCCGCCAGCATCGTGGTTCCCAGCAGCGCCGCAGCAAGCATGCGCCATCCTGCGCCGGTTGCGCGCAAATCCATGTTCAACATCTGGTTTCCCCTGTTGGAAGATATGATCGCCCGGCAGGGTTTGCCCCCCGCTCATTCGCGATGTGACCTTCACTATGTGGCGGCGCGGGAAGTTTTGGTAATATCGATCACGCTTGATGGCATTGCGAATGACGATGACGAAAGGTGACGGCCTGCCGCCACCGGTTCGAGGGCATGGCCCGAACAACACGAAGCCCCTCCAGATGGCGACGTAGGTGAAATCGTCGTCCATTGGTCTTGAACCAATGGCGCCACGATAGACGACCCCGGAGCATGTTCGGCGCTGGAACCCTGAACTGCCGGTTCACCTTGTCCAGCGGGCATGGAGCCGATCTGTCCGGCACCGTCGTTTTGTGCGGCTTGCCGCGGTCTGAGACATTGAGGCGCTATTGGTTCGAGCCCATTGGCGAGGACCTTGAATACCCATGTCCTTCAACAGCCTGGCGACGGTGGTCAGCAGGCGAACGCCACCGGTCCGGGAGAGCTTGCGAACGGGCGACATCGAAGCCGTTCCGATCCAACTGACGCCAGACCTTGCGCAGGCCGCAGACACGCCAGTTCTCCTCGAAGACGCGCTCGATCTCGGGCCGGAAGCCTGCGTCGCGCCGGGCACGATCCGACAACCGGCTCGGATCGGCCCGCTTCATCAAATGATCGTAGCAGGTCGACGGGGCGATCGGCAGAACCTTGCAAATCGGCTCGACCCCGTGCTTACCGCGATGATCGTCGATGTAGCCGACCATTACTTCGACCGGCGGTCGAGCATCTCAGGCAGCGCTCGAAACGATGCCGCTGCTGCCTGCGATCATCGCAAGATACGCACTTGCCTGACGCAGGATCTCGTTGGCCTGGCGCAGTTCTCGGTTTTCCAGCGCCTTCATCTTCCCGGCCATCTCCGCCGGGATACCACCGCGCTTTCCGCTGTCAACCTCGGCCCTCTTGACCCAATCGTTCAGGGTCTGGGGCGCACAGCTGATCTTCGCGGAGATCGACATAACCGCCTGCCACCGCGGTTCATGGTGCCCCTCGTTGTCCAAGACCAACCGCACCGCGCGTTCACGTACTTCGGGGGAAAACTTGTTCGTCGTCTTACTCATGATGCTCTATCCTGCTCAGAAGTTGAAGCCTTCGGCAAACCCGGCGCGGTTCAAATACCAGACGCGCCGTCCACAGCGCGCGTTTCCATTTGTTGATCATCGTCGGATTCACGCGGAACCGGCTCGCCAGCTCCCACACGGTCGCCTCGCCCTTCAACGCTTCCAGCGCTACCTTCACCTTCGACTCAAGGGTATGTTGCTTTCGTTTCGACATCTTCGATCTTTTTCGTCGTGAAGATCAACAGACAGAAAATCGGAGCTTACGTCAGTGTCTAGCCCTCAGGGGCGCCTCAAAACTACGGCTTCGAATGGTCCAGAACAGTAAGAAGAGTACCAAGCCGAAAAAGCTCCGGAATCCGGCAGTCCAAGGTTGTGGGTGACGTTGCCCCCAACTTTTATCTAGCGTGAGCGAGGCTCTGGGTGTGAGTTTTGCCCATTTGGGCGGGTTGGGCAACGGGGGCTGGCGCGGAACTGTGCGGATTGCGCAGCGTCAGGCCCCGTTGCGGGGCGAAGATCTGGGCGAACTCGACGGGCGTTTGCCATCCAAGGCGCGAGTGAGGTCGTTCAGTGTTATAGTCGGTGCGCCATGCGGCCAGCGTGACGCGGGCGTGGTGCAAAGACGGAAACAATGTTTCATTCAGCAGTTCGTCGCGCAGTCGGCCGTTGAAGCTCTCGATGAACGCATTCTTGGTCGGTTTGCCCGGCGCGATGTCGTGCTAGTCGATCTTGCAGTCATCGGCGAAGGTCAGGATCGCGTTAGAGGTGAACTCGGTTCCATAACACCTTCGGAATGTCGCTGATTAAGAGGCAATGACAGCCTGCGCAGCCTTCAAATAGCGCAGCAGGTGGTCATAGCCGGGTCTCAGGTCCCTACAGTGGTTTTGCAACAAACCACACCGCAAAGGAGACCGACTATGACCAATACGACCATTGCACAGTCCGAGCCTGTTTTGGTGGCCATCGACATTTCCAAGGCACGTCATGAGGTGCTGATTGCCGTGCCCGGAAAGAAGCGCCGACGTCGTTTGACGGTGTTGAACCAGTTGGACGACTTCAACCGTCTTATTGGGACAGTCGCGGAATATGGGTGCCCAGTCCGCGTGGCCTTCGAGGTGACGGGTAATTACCATCGGGCCTTGGGGTATCACCTCGGCTGTGCCGGGTTCGACGTAAAGCTGGTGTCTTCCGTGGCCCTCGCCAGAACCCGGGAAGCCTTGAACAACAGTTGGGACAAGAGGGACCCCAAGGACGCGCAGGTGATCCTGCACATGATGGAGATTGGGAACGAGCAGTTCTATCATGATCCGCTCCTGTCAGGCAGCAATGATCTTCAGGAACTGTCCAAAACTCACGACATGGTCTCTCGCTCGAAGACCGAACTCTGGCACCGGGTTCTGACGCATTATCTTCCTCTATATTTCCCCGAAGCTGATCGCTTTTACCGCAGCTCGCGCAGTGATTGGTTCTTTGCCTTCCTCGAACGCTATCCGTCACCACATATCATCGCGGCAATGGAAAAAGAGGCTTTCATTGCAGATGCTTGGGGGGGGTGGTCGGCCGTCGCGTGTCGAAAGAACGTCTACTGTCAGACATTTACCAGACCGCCAAAACATCAGTGGGGCTGCCGGTTAACCCAAGGTCCGATGCCATCACGATGTTCCGCATGGTTCTTGCCGAAGGGCGTGGCCTGATTGCACAGCGAAGCGAGATAGAAGACCGCGCGGTCGCGTTACTCAAAGATAATCCCGACTATCAGCTGCTCACATCAATCCCCGGCATCGGCCCAATCAATGCCCTGACCATTCTGGCAGAAGCGGGCGACTTGCGCCGCTTCGGGCACCACCGGCAATTCCTGAAGTTCTGTGGCATGGATCTCGCAACCGTTCAGTCCGGTATGTTCCGGGGGGCAGACCAAGCTGTCAAAATATGGCAACGCCCGACTGCGTCGCACCCTGTGGATGGCAGGTCAGGTTGCCATCCTGCAACGGGCCAACAGCTTCCGGGACAAGTTCGAACGCTACATCGCCAAGGACCGGCACAACACTCATTTGCGCCGCAAGGCGTATACCGCAATCGCTGCCAAAATGGCCCGCACAGTTCATGCGGTCGTCAAAGGTGGTGAACCCTATCGTCCCTTCTTTGAGGGGGCGATCGACAGCAGAAGGACCTTTCTCTGATAGGGCAGTGGAGGAGCGTGCTGACCTCGTAGATAATGTTCAGGCCTTCTGCTCAACGGTGCCAGGATCTCGTCTTAAGGACGGTGAGAGCCGCGATAGCGTACTCTGTGTTTGTTATGGGAGAGACCGTTCGTTGACCAAAACGCCGAACTGAGGAAATATACGACGTGTCGAGATTGTCCGACACGACAATGACCTGATGCTAAATCGGCTGATCATTCCGCATATAGGACGTTGTCACTGACCACCGTCTGGGGCTTGCCGCGGGCGTCAAACAAGGTCGCCAGTTCTCTCGCCACTCGGGCACCCGACAGTGAGATGTCGGCGATTAGGGCAAGGCATTCCCGCGTGCAATCATCGACGACAGTCATGATCCGGAACCGGCGGCCGTCCGTAAGTTGTTCTGACACGAAGTCGAGGGACCAGCGCTGGTTGGGCATCATTGGCAGAACCAGCGGAGCCCGTCTGCCCATGGCCCGTTTGCGCCCACCCCGGCGGCGGACATGAAGCCGTTCCCTACGGTAGATGCGGAACAGGCGCTTGTGGTTCACCTCGTGGCCTTCGCGCCTCAGGAAGACATGCAGCCGCCTGTAGCCGAACCGACGGCGCACCTTGGCCAGCTCTTTTAGCCGCTCGCGCAGCATATGGTCCTTCACAAGATGCGCGACCGCTTGCCGCTTCGCGGCGGGCGTCACCACTTTTTCCGAGCAGATCTTTTAAGGCGGAATTGTCGAGCATGGCGTCGGCGAGCAACTTCTTCAGCCTGCCGTTTTCGTCCTCAAGCGCCTTCAGCGGCTTGGCCTCGCTCACATCCATGCCGCCATGCTTGGCCTTCCGCTTGCAAACGGTCGCATCGCTGACACCGTGCTTGCAGCACAGATCGGCAACGGAAATTCCGGCGTCGTGCCCTTTCAGAATGCCGATGATCTGATCGTCAGTGAACCTGTTGCGCTTCATCTCTGGTCATCTCGGTTGGGCCAGTGTCTACCTCAAACTGAATTAGACGCAGGGCGGAACGTCAGGAAGCCCCGCTTTTCGAGCGGGGCATTGTAACTTCGGTATATTTTTGGTTGCGGGGGCAGGATTTGAACCTGCGACCTTCAGGTTATGAGCCTGACGAGCTACCGGGCTGCTCTACCCCGCGCCAAGTTTGTCCTGATCGTGTTTTTTCATCGTTTCAGAGGGATATGCGTCTCTTTCCAGGTCTGGCGGTGACCTACTCTCCCACGTCTTGAGACGCAGTACCATCGGCGCAGCGGCACTTAACGGCCGAGTTCGGGATGGGATCGGGTGTTTTGCTCGCGCTAGGGCCACCAGACCAGGAAAGAGACGCTCAGCGTGGGCTATTGCCCATGTTGTCCAAGGATGCATTTGGAGGAAGACTTTGAAGTCTGTCTTCTTCCGGATCAAATCAAGCCTATCGAGCCATTAGTACCGGTCAACTGAATGCATTGCTGCACTTACATCTCCGGCCTATCGACGTGGTGGTCTTCCACGGCTCTCAAGGGAGACCTTGTTTTGAGGGGGGCTTCACGCTTAGATGCCTTCAGCGTTTATCCTGTCCGAACATAGCTACCCAGCACTGCCGTTGGCACGACAACTGGTCCACCAGTGGTTCGTCCACCCCGGTCCTCTCGTACTAGGGGCAGCTCCTCTCAAGTCTCCAACACCCACGGCAGATAGGGACCGAACTGTCTCACGACGTTCTAAACCCAGCTCACGTACCTCTTTAAACGGCGAACAGCCGTACCCTTGGGACCTGCTCCAGCCCCAGGATGAGATGAGCCGACATCGAGGTGCCAAACGATGCCGTCGATATGGACTCTTGGGCATCATCAGCCTGTTATCCCCAGCGTACCTTTTATCCGTTGAGCGATGGCCCTTCCACTCGGGACCACCGGATCACTATGGCCGACTTTCGTCTCTGCTCGACTTGTCAGTCTTGCAGTCAGGCTGGCTTCTGCCATTGCACTCAACGACCGATTTCCGACCGGTCTGAGCCAACCTTCGCGCGCCTCCGTTACTGTTTGGGAGGCGACCGCCCCAGTCAAACTACCCACCACGCAGGGTCCCGGACCCGGATAACGGGCCGCGGTTAGACATCAAGAGTGCGAAGGGCGGTATCTCAAGGATGGCTCCACGAGAACTAGCGTTCCCGCTTCAAAGCCTACCGCCTATCCTGCACATCGCAATCCTGATGCCAGTGCGAAGTTGTAGTAAAGGTGCATGGGGTCTTTCCGTCTAACCGCGGGAAGTCTGCATCTTCACAGACAATTCAATTTCGCTGAGTCCACATTTGAGACAGCGGGGAAGTCGTTACGCCATTCGTGCAGGTCGGAACTTACCCGACAAGGAATTTCGCTACCTTAGGACCGTTATAGTTACGGCCGCCGTTTACCGGGGCTTCAATTCAATGCTTGCACATCTCCTTTTAACCTTCCGGCACCGGGCAGGCGTCAGACCCTATACGTCGTCTTACGACTTCGCAGAGCCCTGTGTTTTTAGTAAACAGTCGCCACCCCCTGGTTTGTGCCCCCGGCCTCTACTTGCGTAAAAACCGGGCCTCCTTCTCGCGAACTTACGGAGGTATTTTGCCGAGTTCCTTAAATGTGGTTCTCTCAAGCGCCTTGGTATTCTCTACCAGTCCACCTGTGTCGGTTTAGGGTACGGTCTCATGGAGGGCTATTTCCAGGGACCCCTAAGCAGCCCGATCAATCCGTTAAGATCGAACTACCCTCGGGATCCGTCACCATCTCCTGGCCCAGGAATATTAACCTGGTTCCCATCGACTACGCCTTTCGGCCTCGCCTTAGGGGCCGGCTTACCCTGCTCAGATTAGCTTTAAGCAGGAACCCTTGGACTTTCGGCGACAGGGTCTCTCACCCTGTTTGTCGCTACTCATGTCAACATTCTCACTTCTGATCACTCCACCGGTTGCCTCACGGCCCGGCTTCACAGTCAGAACATTGCCTCCGTTGCATCCGAGGACGCAAAAGAGGCAGCGTTCTATATCACAGAACGCTCCGCTACCACGCACAACAAGTGTGCATCCAAAGCTTCGGCTCGTGGCTTGAGCCCCGTTACATCTTCGCCGCAAGACCTCTTAATTAGACCAGTGAGCTGTTACGCTATCTTTAAAGGATGGCTGCTTCTAAGCCAACCTCCTGGTTGTTTTGGAAGTCTCACATGCTTTCCCACTTAGCCACGAATTGGGGGCCTTAGCTGTTGGTCAGGGTTGTTTCCCTCTCCACGACGGACGTTAGCACCCGCCGTGTGTCTCCCGGACAGTTCTCTTGGGTATTCGGAGTTTGCTTAGACTCAGTAAGGCTGTGGGCCCCCATCATCCATGCAGTGCTCTACCCCCCAAGGAATACATCCGAGGCGCTACCTAAATAGCTTTCGCGGAGAACCAGCTATCTCCGAGTTTGATTGGCCTTTCACCCCTAGGCACAAGTCATCCCGACCTTTTTCAACAGGTGTGGGTTCGGACCTCCAGTACGTGTTACCGTACCTTCATCCTGCTCATGCCTAGATCACTCGGTTTCGGGTCTGATCCGTCTAACTCTGTCGCCCATTTAAGACTTGCTTTCGCTGCGCCTACACCTAACGGCTTAAGCTTGCTAGACAGACCAAGTCGTTGACCCATTATACAAAAGGTACGCCGTCACCCCTCAAGGGGGCTCCGACTGCTTGTAGGCGTCCGGTTTCAGAAACTGTTTCACTCCCCTCGTCGGGGTGCTTTTCACCTTTCCCTCACGGTACTGGTTCGCTATCGGTCAGTAAGGAGTACTTAGCCTTCGAGGGTGGTCCCCCGATCTTCAGACAGGATTTCACGTGTCCCGCCTTACTTAATATGTCCCATTGAGCTTCCCATACGGGGCTGTCACCCGCTATGGCCGATTATTCCACATCGTTCTGGTCACTCTCAGGGCTCGGCTGGTCCGCGTTCGCTCGCCACTACTAGCGGAGTATCGGTTGATTTCCTTTCCTCCGGGTACTTAGATGTTTCAGTTCCCCGGGTTTGCTTCTTTAACCCTATGTATTCAGGTAAAAGATACCTGGTTAACCCAATTGTTGAGTGCCGCGAGCGGCAACAACAACCAAGTTTCAGGTGGGTTTCCCCATTCGGAAATTCATGGATCAAAGCTTATTCTCAGCTCCCCATGACTTATCGCAGAGTATCACGTCCTTCATCGCCTCTTACTGCCAAGGCATCCACCAAACGCCCTTATCGCGCTTGATTT